>JAYTPB010000201.1:0-22682 GCA_043747445.1 Sphingomonadales bacterium | reverse complement strand
CGGCTTGGCGTTCTTGGCGTGAGAATAATCAATGGTGAGAAGCGCGGTGGGGTTGGTAATTTGCCTCACGCCAAGAACGCCAAGCCGCCAAGAGGAAGTCTATCAAGCGATTTGATTCTTACCTTCTTCGTGCCTTTGTGCCTTCGTGTGAGTCAACTCATCCGCTTCGTGTGAACCAAATCTGGCCCCGATCTCAATCGGCCCCTCCACCACCCGTTGGGTGGTTCCCCTCCCCGCTTTTGGGGAGGATTTGTTTAAGGAACACCAAACCATGCTTACCATATCCCCGCCGCTGATCGCGGCTGAGGCGCTTGATGATGTGGCGGCGTATTTGCGACTGTCGGGCGATGATGAACTCACGTTGCTGTCCGGGCTGCTCAGTACAGCACTTCTCCAGTGTGAGGCGTTTTGCGGCAGCGTGTTGCTGCGCCGCGCGGGCATTGAGGACGTGCGGATCACGGGGACGTGGCAGATGCTGAACGCCGTGCCGCTGCGCAGTATCTCGGGCGTTTCTGGGCTGAACTCTGCGGGCGAACCGACGCTGATCGCGGCAAGCGGCTACGCGATTGATATTGATGAATGCGGCGGGGGTTGGCTGCGCATCCATGATGGCGGTGGAGCATCCCGTGCGCGGGTCAGTTTTGAGGCGGGCAGCGCTGAACAGTGGGGCGATATTCCGGCCCCCTTGCGTCAGGGGATGCTGCGTCTCGTTGCGCATCTTCATGGTCACCGTGACCGCGCCGATGACGCAGGGCCGCCGCCTGCTGTGGCCGCACTGTGGCGCTCGTTTCGGCGGCTACGTTTGACGGGAAGGATATCGGCATGACTGAATTTGCAGGGCACCTGCGCGAACGCGTCGCGTTTGAACGGCGCAGTGATGAGCGCGACATCCTCGCGGGAATACGCGGTAAATGGCGTTATGACGGGGCGGCATGGGCGGCAGTGACACCGCTTGGCGCGGGCGAGCAAATCGAGGCGGATAGCGTTTCGGCGCTGCCGCGCTGGCGCGTGACGCTGCGCAAACGCGACGGCATTGACCCTGCAAGCCGGATCGTCTGGCGCGGGCGGTATTTACGCGTCCGCAGCGTCGAAAGCGATCCGCGCGAGCCAGCGCAAATGATCCTCACCACACAGGAGCAACGATGATGGAGCGGCTGTTAAAACGCGGGCAGGCGATTGGCGCAGCACGCGCTGAGGCGGCTGTCGATGCGCTGATGGCAAAGCCATTGCCGCCCGGTATCGAGGTTGAACGCGCCAGCACTGGTATCACGCTTTCAGGACGAGGCTTGCGGCGACGCTATGTCACCGACGCAGCCATGCGTGCGTTAATCCGATGAGCGCGCTTGAGGCGGTGCAGGCCGCACTCGTGACCCTGTTTGACGCGATCGCGCCCGTGTATGACGGCGCCCCGCCGCGTGCAGCCTTTCCCTACATACTGATCAGCGATAGCCCGGTGACTGACTGGAGCACCAAGACTGAACGGGGCCGCGAAATCCGGTTGGCGCTGACGATCTGGGATGACGGCGAGGAGGCGGAGTCCTTACGCACGTTAATGATTGCGGTTGAGGCGGCGATGGACGGCTTCCCGCGCGATTTGCCCGGCTGGCGCGTGGCGAGCCTTGTGTTTCTCAGATCGCTGATCAGCCGCGATCCGGGAACGCCGAGCGCTGCACTGATTGAATATAGGGTACGGGTTTTGGCAAACACTTAAACCCTCTCCCTAAAGGGGAGAGGGACAGCCGCGCAAGCGGCAGGGAGAGGGGCGGGGCGTCATGCCCTCTCCCTTCCGCCGCTGACGCGGCTCCCTCCCTCTCCCCTTTAGGGAGAGGGGTTTTTATATTGGAGAAACCACAATGACAGCAGAAAAAGGAAGCGCCTTCCTGTTGAAGGTTGGCGACGGGGCGAGCACGCCCGCATACACCACGGTCGCGGGGCTGCGCACGACGCAGCTTAGCATCAACGGCGATAGCGTCGTCATCACCAACAAGGGTTCGGGCGGGTGGCGCGAGCTGCTTTCGGGCGCGGGGGTACGTTCAGTCTCGGTTTCGGGCGCAGGCGTGTTCACAGGCTCTGTGGCGGAAACGCGGATCAAGGTGAGCGCGCTCTCCGGTGTGCTTGATGATTATGAACTGAGTTTTGAAAGCGGAGAGCGGCTGCGCGGGCGGTTCCTCGTCACGCGGCTTGATTATGCCGGTGATTTCAACGGGGAGCGCAGTTATACGCTCGCGCTGGAAAGCTCAGGCGCGGTGGTTTCATTATGAGCGCGAACGCAGCGCGCGGCGAGGCGGTGCTCGCGCTTGAAAATGCTGCACTTATGCTGCGGCCAAGTTTTGCAGCATTGGTGGCGGCAGAGGAAGAAATCGGGCCATTGTTTGCGCTGGTCGAACGCGCAGCATCGGGGGCGCTGAAGCTGTCGGAGATGGTCGCGCTGTTCTGGCACTGTCTGGCGGATCGGCCCGACGGGGTGACGCGCGAGGCCTTTGGAGAGGCGGTGGCGAAGGCGGGGCTGGCGGCGGCCACACCCGCGCTTAAAGTGCTGCTTGGGCAGATTTTGGGTGGGCGGTGATGGGCGAAAAAAAGCCCCTCCCCTTCAGGGGAGGGGTTGGGGTGGGGACTGTCAAAGCACATGAGTCTCTTGGCTCGCGGACGCTCGCCCCCACCCCTTCCCCCTCCCCTAGAGGGGAGGGGCTGAGAGAGATCGCCACCCGCCTTGCGGGCCTTACGGGTGCAATACTCGGCTGGCGACCGCATGAATTTTGGAACGCGACGCCTGCTGAACTCGCCACCATCCTGACCGCGCTCGCCCCCGATGCGGGCAATGCCGCTGACCGCGATCTGATCATGTTATTACAGGAGCAATTTCCCGATGGATGAGGAAATCGAACGGCTGACGGTGTCCGTCCGCGCCGATACGCAAGGCTTTGCACGTGACGTGGCCGAGCTGCGCGCGCAGTTGGACGGGCCGCTTGGCAGCAGCGTCAACCGCGCGGGTGCGCTGATCGAAAACGCGCTTGGCCGCGCGATCCGCACGGGCAAATTTGGCTTTGAAGATTTGAAGCGAGTGGCGCTTTCGGTGCTGGCGGAGATTGCAAATTCTGCGGTGCGATCCGCGCTTGGCGGTGGAGACTCGGGCGGCGGTGGGCAGGGTGGCGGTTTGCTCGCACTTGGTCTGTCGGCGCTTGGCAACCTGCTTGGCGGATCGCCGGGGCGAGCGACGGGCGGGCCAGTCTCACCGGGTCGGGCCTATATGGTCGGCGAACGCGGGCCTGAACTGTTTGTACCAACGAGCAGCGGCGCGGTGGTTGCACCGACGCAATCCGGCGCGCGTGACGTGCGGATTTCAATCGCGGTGAATGCCCCTGCTGGGAGTGCGCCTGAGGCACTGGCGCGCTCAAGCCGGCAAGTGGCGCGCGCGGTGCGGGGGGCGTTGCTGCGGGAGGAATAAGCGATCTTCCCTCCCCCTCAAGGGGAGAGGGACAGCCGCGCAAGCGGCAGGGAGAGGGCACGGAGAGGTCAGAACGCACCAATCCCTCTCCCTTCCGCCGCTGACGCGGCTCCCTCCCTCTCCCCTTTAGGGAGAGGGTTTTTTTTAAGGAGAAACCAAATGCCCTATTGGCTTGCCGCCCCCGGTGAACGGCGGACGACGTCGTTTATCAAGCGTTTTGATGCGCGGTTTTGGACTGTGGATTTTCCGCGTCCGATCATGGCGGCGGTTACGACGACTGGCTCGCAAGCGATGCAAGTGGATGCGGTATTTTATAAGGCCGATAATCTCGCGGGGTTGATCTGGGCGAGTGAAGATACGCTTGATCACCCGCTGCTCGCCTATGAAACGGTGCGCGATTACCGGGGGTGCGCGCTTAAATTTCGCTGGCAATCGGCGGGGATCATGCCGCTTGACGCGGTCAACGGCCCGACGCTGACGATTGAGGGGCGCGACGCGGCGGGTGCGCCCAAAAGCTGGTTTGTACGACTGTGGAATTATGCGAGCGGCACCAATGCAGACGCGCTGATTAGTCTCAACTTTGATGCGCTGAGCGGTGGATTCATGTTCCCGCAAGAAGCCGATCCGGTGTTCGCGGGCGATATTGACCGGATGTTTATCTCGCTGGTGCCGCCATCTTATACGGGCGTTGATACCCCGCTCGCCGTTCCGGTTGAGGGGTGGGTGACGCTGACTGAGATCGCCTGCACTGGCCCGGCTTCAACGCTTGAGATTGGCGATGTCATCGTCCCCGCGCACGGGCTTTCGATGGCGACGGGCTATGATGACGCCTATAACCAGACGCCTGCGCGATTGCTGCGCAGCATTTTGCAATTGGGTTATCGCGGCGACATCAACCATTATGTCGGGATGAGCCATTATTTCCGGCTCGAAGCGCTGTCGGGCGGATTTTATGCAAGCCTGAACGGCGGCGCGCTTAACCAGCCGTGCCGCGCGTGGCACGCTGATTTTGCGGCCTCGGCAAAGGCACTTGGTTACGGCCTGATCGTCTCGCTGTCTTACGAGCTTTATGATGCGCATTGCTATAATGACTGGAAGCAGCGCGCGTTTAATGGCGATCCGGCGGCAACGGGCTATGTGCCGCCCTCGACACTACTGTCGCCCGCCCACGCAGGCGCGATGGGATATTTGCACAGTGTTGCGCGGGCCTTTGTTCAGATTGCGGTGGATGCGGGGCAGGCACCCCGATTTCAGGTGGGGGAGCCGTGGTGGTGGGTGATGCCCGACAAGCGCATCTGCCTTTATGACGGCGCGGCGCGGGCGGCCTTTGGTGGCAATCCGGTGGAGATTGCGAGCGTTAATGGGCCAATGAGCGCGGCACAAAATGCGTTGCTTGATGCGGCGGGGGTGATGCTCGCGGCGTCAACAGCGGCGTTGGTCGCGGCGGTTCGGCTTGATCATCCGGGCTGCGAGGCATTGCTGCTGCCTTATTTGCCGACGGTGCTTGATGAGGCCGCGCCTGAACTCAAGCGCGCGAACGTACCCGTCGGCTGGGCATCGCCTGCGTTCGATATCCTTCAGCTTGAGGATTATGATTATGTGACGAGCGGCAATCGCGGGGCGTCTGCGCGCGGGGTTGCGGTGGCCGAAGAGCGGCTCGGTTATCCGCCCGCCAAGCAGCATTATCTGGCCGGGTTTGTGCTGCGGCCAGAGGACAAAGCGCAGTGGGCGCTGATTGATGCCGCCGCCGAGGTTGGCCGTGCGCGCGGGGTGGCGGCGACGTTTATCTGGGCGCAGCCGCAGGTGCTGCGCGATGGCTATGTGCATTTTGATCAAGGAGAGCGAGCCGTGCAGGTGTTTGATGATGTGCAATTTCCGCTGAGCCTCGGGCGCGGGGCGAGCGTGACGCCGGGGTTTTCAACGGCGGTGGTGACGACGGCTTCGGGCCATGAACAACGTAACGCCGATTGGGCGAGCGGGCGGCTGCGTTTCGATGCGGGGCCGGGGGTAAGGTCTGAAAGTGATTTGCAGACGCTGATCGCATTTTTCCGGGCACGGCGCGGGGCGGCGCGGGGGTTTCGGTTTCGTGACCCGTATGATTTTAGTTCGCGCAACATGGCGGGAGCGGTGAGCGCGGGCGATCAGTTGCTGGGCGTGGGGGACGGGGTGCGCACTGAGTTTGCCCTGATCAAGCGCTACGGCGCGGAAGAGGACGGCGAACTGCGGCGGATTACAAGGCCCGTGATGGGGACTGTGCTCGTCTCGCTTGGCGGGATGTTGGCGACGAGTGGGTGGGTGTTGCTTGAGGGCGGGGTGGTGTCATTCAACGCCGCGCCCGGCGTGGGTATGCAAGTGCGTGCCGGGTATCAGTTCGATGTGCCCGTGCGCTTCGCCGAGGATAGCCTCGAAATTGATGCTGCGCTGTTTGCCGCAGGCGACGCGCCGAGTGTGCCGTTGATTGAGGTGCGGGAGTGATAATTCCTAAGATTTTGGCCGGGAAATGGTCGTCATTGCGAGCGAAGCGCGGCAATCCAGTCCAACCGTAGCTACTGGATTGCCGCGTCGCTTCGCTCCTCGCAATGACGATCCCCTCTAAAATCGCCGCGCTCCCACCCTCTCCCTCAAGGGGAGAGGGCATCTTCAGGAGATTTGCCCATGTGGTACACCCAACCCCTCACTACGCTTGCCTTTATTTGGCGGATTGATCGGCGTGACGGGATTACGCTTGGCCTGACGAGTCATGATCGTGACCTTACTATCGACGGGCTGATTTACCGCGCGGCGCCGGGGATGATCCCGTCTGCGATTGAGCGACAGGATGGGTTTGATCCTGATAGTATTGAGCTTTCGGGCGCGCTGACGAGTGATGCGATTACCGAGGATGATCTCGCGGCGGGGCGGTGGGACGGCGCGACTTTGCGCGTTTCGGCGGTTAATTGGGAAGCGCCTGATGCCCATCCGCTGTTCCTTGTGCGCGGTGAGCTTGGCATGGTTGAAACGGGTGAGGGCGGCTTTTCGGCTGAACTGCGCGGGCCGGCGGCGTTGCTTGAGGGGCCAGTGGTTGAGGAAACGACGCCTGAATGCCGCGCTTCGCTTGGGGATCGGCGTTGCGGGGTGGATATGGCGGGGCGGCGGCGGATTGCCTCGGTGGTTTCGGTGACCGGGATGCGCGTGACTGTGGATATGGGCGCGGTTGACGGCGCTTATGTCGCGGGTACGCTGCGCTGGCTCGACGGCGCGAATTCTGGGATTGATAGTCGGATTGTGGCCTCATCAGGGGCGACGCTAACGCTGCGTGAGCCGCCCTATTTCGCGGTGATACCGGGAACGCGGGTTGAGTTGATTGAGGGCTGTGACCGCCGTTTTTCGACCTGCGTTGAGCGCTTTGCCAACGCCGCCAATTTTCGCGGCGAGCCGCATTTGCCCGGTAATGATTTGCTGACGCGCTATGGCGGGTGATCCCGTTACCCGCGCCCGCGCGCTGATCGGCACGCGCTTTCGCCTGCACGGGCGCGATCCGGTGAGCGGGCTTGACTGTGTCGGGCTGATCACCTGCGCGTGCCCCGCGATTACGCGCCCGCCCGAAGGCTATGCCTTGCGTGGCGGGACGGCGGATGGTTTCGCTGCGATGTTTGTTGATAATGGGATGGTGCAGCGCGAGGGCGAACCGCGCGCTGGTGACGTGCTGTTGCTCCAGCCAAGTGCGGCGCAATTTCACTTGGGCATCTGGAGCGGACAGAGCCTGATCCATGCCGACGGTTTGCTGCGCCGCGTGGTTGAAACGCCGGGTGCGTTGGCGTGGCCGCTGGTGAGTATATGGTATTTCTGAGGCACATAAATCTTGGCGTTCTTTGCGTCTTTGCGCGAACATATTTGCGCGCCAAGCCGCAAAGAACGCCAAGATATTATATTGAGGAACCCCAACATGGCCACACTCATCCTCTCAACCGTTGGTGGTATTTTTGGCGGTAAGGCTGGCCGCGCGGTTGGTGCGGTGGTGGGCAATTTGATTGACCGCAAACTGTTTGCACCCAAGGGGCGGCAGGGGCCACGGCTGGGCGATTTGGCGTTTCAATCGTCGCAGTACGGCGCGCTGATCCCAAAGCTTTACGGCACCAACCGGGTTTCGGGCACGGTCATCTGGGCGACTGATTTGCGCGAAGATCGCAAGAAAGTTTCGAATGGCAAGGGCCAGCCAAAGACGACGACCTTCAGTTACTCTGCCTCATTTGCAGTCGCACTTTCGGCGCGGCGGGTGCTTCGGATTGGGCGGATTTGGGCGGACGGCAATTTGTTGCGCGGGGCCGCTGGTGACTTTAAGGTGGCGACTGGGTTTCGCTTGCATCACGGCGGTGAGGCGCAGGGCGTTGACCCGCTGATTGCCTCTGCTGAGGGAGCGGGCATGGCCCCAGCCTATCGCGGGCTGGCTTATGTCGTGTTTGAAAACCTCCAGCTTGGTGATTTTGGCAACCGGATTCCCTCGCTTAGTTTTGAGGTGATTGCTGATGAAGGCGACGTGTCAGTTGGCGCGATTATCGAGGATTTGGCAGGGCGCGCGGTTGCCGCTGACTGCCCGACGCGCGTTGGCGGCTATGCGGCATTTGGCGATGCGGTGCGCGGTGCGGTTGAAACGCTTGGTTCGGTCGCGGCGTTTTCGGCCTATGATGATGGCAGCCGTTTGCAAGTGGTTGAAACGGGTGCGCAGGCCGCCGCGATTGCCGAGGATGATCTTGGCACGGTTCGGGGTGAGGGGCGTACCTCGCGTTTGCCGATTGAGCGGCGCTCGGCCTCAACCATCCCCGAAACGCTGTCGATCACTTATTATGAGCCGTCACGTGATTATCAACAAGGTGTGCAGCGCGCACGGCGTGACGGTGGCGCGCGGCGAGAGGCGAAGATTGAGCTGCCCGTTGTGCTTGCGCCCGAAATGGCCAAGCAAATTGCCGAGCGTCAGCTTGACCAGATTTGGGCGACGCGGGTGTCGGCAAAGGTGCGGCTGCCGTGGCGGCGGCTTGATCTTGTGCCGGGGCAGCGCATTGCGGTTGCGGGGAGCCCGGCGCTGTGGCGCGTAGGCGCGGTCACGCTTGACCGGATGGTGGTTGAGGCGGATCTGGTACGGCTGAGTGAGGGCGGCACTATAACGCCGAACGCCGATCCGGGACGTGGGCTTATTCAGAACGATGCGCCGCACGGGGCGACGACATTTCACTTGATTGATTTGCCGCCGATTGAAGCTGGCGTGGCGAGTATGCCGCATCTCGTGGTGGCAGCGGCGGGCGTTTCAACCGGATGGCGGCGTGCGGCGCTGCTGTTGAGTATTGACGGCGGTGTGAGCTGGGAAGAGGCGGGGGTTACGGCGGCTCCGGCGATTATGGGCGTGGCAGATGCGGTGCTTGGGGCTGGCTCGGCCTGCCTGATTGATGAGGCAAACAGCGTCGAGGTGACGCTGCTGAATTCGGCGATGACGCTTGGCAATGCCGATGCCGCCGGGCTAGACGCCGGGCGGAATCTGGCGATGCTTGGTGAGGAGCTGATCCAGTTTCGCACCGCTGTGCCGCTCGGGAATAAACGCTACCGATTGTCGGGCCTCTATCGCGGACGGCGCGGGACGCAGTGGGCGGTGCCCATGCACACAGCGGGTGAGCGCTTTATTCTGATCGAACGCGATGCGCTCGCCGCGCTCACCGTGCCGCCCTCGCTTGCACACGTGATGGTGATGGCGGTTGGGATTGGCGATGGGGCGACGCCGCCGGTTGAAACGGTTCTCGATCCGGGGCAGGCGCTGATGCCGATTGCGCCAGCGCATCTGCGCGGTGAGCGTCTAAGTGATGGCCGGATTAGCCTAAACTGGGTACGCCGCAGCCGCGACGGCTGGCGCTGGGCTGACAGCGTTGATGCGCCGCTTGCCGAGGAGGGGGAGCGTTACGTTCTGACATTATCGCCCGGTGTCGGCGCGGCCGAACAGGTTGAAACGATGGCGTGTGCATACCTCTACACGCCGCCGCCCGGTGCGCTGTCGCTGACCGTCAGTATCGTTCAAGTCGGCACTTTTGGCCCGTCGCGCACTGCGATGATTACGATCAATCTTACTTCAGGAGCCTAATATGACCGAGACCACCGATCGCCTTGCCCTTGCCCTCATCGCGCCGGGGCAGGCGCAAAAGGAAATGACGCATAATGAGGCGTTGGCAAGGCTCGACATCATGGTACAGCCGGTGGTGCAGGCGGTTGCTCCGGCTGCGGTGCCCACCAGTCCAATGCTTGGCCAGTGTTGGATTATCGGCGTTGGGGCTACGGGCGCATGGTTAGGCCGTGATGCCGCGCTCGCGGCCTGGACGGCGGGTGGCTGGCGTTTTGTCACACCGTTTGAGGGGATGACGGCGTGGAGTGTCGCCGATGCGATGCAGGTGATCCGGCGCGGCACAAGTTGGATCATCGGTGAAGTCAATGCGCAGCAAGTTCGTATCAATAATGTGCCGGTACTCACTGTCAGGCAGCCAGCGATTGCTACGCCAGTTGGCGGCACTATGATTGATGGCGAATCGCGCAGTGCGATCACCAATATCCTTGGCACGCTTCGAACCCACGGGTTGATTGCAACCTGATATTCAAGGATTGCGCGCGCAGTTTTTGAAAAGTGCGGCATTTTGGCAACATATTGTTGGCGTTGTTGACTTGCGCGCCGCAAGCGCATTGGCTAGTACGCTTTGACTCTGTCCCGAGTGAAATAATTGGAAAGGGGATTATTATGCGGAAGCTAGCTGTTGTTATGGCACTTGCCTCAACTGCGATTGCCTCACCCGCGCTAGCGCGCGATGATGCGTGGTACATTGGCGTTGCCGGTGGCCCATCGATCGTTGAAGATATTGATTTGGATATTGGTACGGGTAACCGTAACGGAAATATCGATCACAAAGTCGGTCATGAAGCCAGTGGCCTCATTGGCTATGACTTTGGTGGTTTCCGTCTTGAAGCCGACATTGGTTACAAGCAGGCCGGCATTGAAGGTTATAGTTCAAGCTTGACCACACCTGTCACAACGCCTTCGGGCATGACAGGCAATGCGCCACCACAAACATTCCCAACCGCTGGTGGTGACACCAACGTATTGAGCTTCATGCTCAATGGTTTGCTTGATTTCGGTGATGATGAAGGCATTCATGGCTTCTTCGGCGGCGGCGTTGGTGTTGCCCGTACGAAGCTTAACCTGCGTCTGAACACTCGTGGTGCTGGTTCGCTCAACGATTCAGATACTGGCTTTGCGTATCAGGGTATTGCTGGCGTTCTTGCCCCAATCACTGACAATATCGATATCGGCCTGAAGTATCGCTACTTCAACGCCAATGGCATTGATCTTGTTGACCGTGTTGGCCGCAACATCGAAACCGATTATCGTTCGCACAGCTTGGTTGGCACAATCATCTACAACTTTGGTGAAAAAGAAGTCGCGGCTCCTCCGCCTCCTCCGCCCCCACCACCGCCTCCCCCACCACCGCCGCCACCAGAGCCGCCAATGGCTGAAAAGCCAGCATGTTCGCCTGGGCCATACATTGTGTTTTTTGACTTTGATAAGTCAGATATCACAGCCGAAGCATCGGGAATTCTCGATAACGCGGTTGGTGCCTATGGCAACTGCGGTCAGGCACAGGTTATGCTTGCTGGTCACGCCGATAAGTCGGGTGGTCTCGCCTACAACGTTGGCCTTTCCGAGCGTCGCAACGCTTCGGTTCGCGCCTATCTTGAAGGTCGCGGCATCCCCGGTGGTGTTGTCAGCACGCAAGCCTTCGGTGAAAGCGCTCCACGCGTTGAAACCGCAGACGGCGTTCGTGAACTCCAAAACCGTCGTGTGGAAATCACATACGGCCCGGGTTCAGGCATGTAAGTCTTTTAATCCTTTGGGATTAAACGTGAGGAGCCGGTCGCAAGATCGGCTCTTTTCGTTTGTGCGGAGTGCGTGAGTACCGCTATTGGCGGCGCAGTTATTTAGGACGTGTCATATATGAAAATTGCGATGATCGGTGCGGGCTATGTTGGCCTTGTGTCGGGTGCCTGCTTTTCCGATTTTGGCCATGATGTCGTCTGTGTTGATCTTGATCAGAGCAAAATCGACGCACTGAATGACGGCGTCATGCCGATTTTTGAGCCTGGACTTGATGCGCTCGTCAAAACCAATGTCGATGCGGGGCGATTATCCTTTTCAACAGACCTCGCGTCTGCGGTTTCGGATGCCGATGCGGTGTTTATCGCGGTGGGCACGCCGTCACGGCGCGGCGATGGCCATGCTGATCTGAGCTATGTCTATCAGGCGACGCGCGATATTGCCGCCGCTGCGACCAAGCCAATGGTGGTCATTACCAAATCAACTGTACCCGTCGGCACAGGCGATGAAGTTGAGCGTATTCTGCGTGAGGCCGCACCCACGCTTGAGTGGGCGGTCGTTTCCAATCCCGAATTCTTGCGCGAAGGTGCTGCTATTGGCGATTTCAAACGACCCGACCGCATTGTCATCGGCACTGAGGACGAACGCGCGCGCGGCGTGATGCGTGATATCTACCGCCCGCTTTTCCTCAACCAAGCGCCGATCCTCTTCACCGCGCGGCGCACCGCTGAACTTATCAAATATGCCGCCAACGCGTTTCTGGCGACCAAGATTACCTTCATCAATGAAATGGCCGATCTGTGCGAAGTTGTCGGTGCCAATGTTCAGGATGTCGCGCGCGGGATCGGGCTTGATAACCGGATCGGTTCCAAATTCCTCCATGCCGGCCCCGGCTACGGCGGTTCGTGCTTCCCCAAGGACACGCTCGCGCTGCTCAAAACGGCTGAGGATTTCGATTCGCCTGTCCGCATTGTCGAAGCGGTGGTCAAGGCCAATGACAGCCGCAAGCGCGCGATGGGCCGCAAGATTATCACCGCGATGGGCGGCGATGCACGCGGAAAAACGGTTGGTTTGCTTGGGCTCACGTTCAAGCCGAATACTGATGATATGCGCGATGCGCCTTCGCTCGCGATTGTGCAGGCGCTGCTCGACGGCGGCGCAAATGTGCGTGCATTCGATCCTGAGGGGATGGATGTCGCGCGTGCAATGATGCCCGGCGTCGAATTCGTCAGCAGCGCTTACGGTGTTGCGGAGGATGCTGATGCAGTCGCGATTGTAACCGAATGGGATGCTTTCCGCGCGCTTGATCTTGAGCGATTGGGTGCGCTGATGCGGACACGCTGTCTGGTTGACCTGCGCAATATTTATCAGCGCGAGGATGCGGTACGCGCGGGATTTAATTATACCTCGATTGGTCGGGGGTAAAGCCATTCACCCCTCCCCTTCAGGGGAGGGGCCGGGGGTGGGGTTTGTCCGCAAACGCTAAAGTTGGAGTCTGTTGACACTCCCCACCCCAACCCCTCCCCTGAAGGGGAGGGGCTTATTTCGGGCTAATCCGCCGCCGCGACGATGGCGGCCCAGCCAGCCTCATCAATCACTTCGATGCCAAGATCAGCGGCTTTTTTAAGTTTCGATCCAGCCCCCGGCCCTGCCACAAGCAAGTCAGTCTTCGCGCTGACTGAACCAGCGGTTTTCGCGCCCAATGCCTCGGCCTGCGCCTTGGCCTCATCGCGGCTCATCGTTTCGAGGCTGCCGGTGAACACCACGGTTTTGCCGCTGACTGAAGATGCGCGAACATTGGACACATAGGCGGGCGGGCTGACTTCGCTGAGCAAATCATCCCAAACCTCGCGGTTGTGCGCTTCGTGGAAAAAATCGATCAGCGCTTCGGCAACCACCGGGCCGATGCCGTCCATCTGGGTGAGTTCCTCCGCCGCGCCGTCGCGCCTCGCCATTGCGGCCACTGCCTCGACGCTGCCGAACGCTCGCACAAGATCCTTTGACGTGCCAGCGCCGACATGGCGAATGCCAAGCCCGAACAGGAATTTGATCGGATCGGGCGCGCGCTTGGCCTCAATCGCGGCGATCAGATTATCAACCGATTTTTCCTTCCAGCCTTCGCGGCCAAGAATTTCCGCTTTGCGGGCTTTCAACCGGAAAATATCGGCAGGACTGTGGAGCCAGCCAAGCCCAAAAAATTCCTTGATCGTTTTCTCCCCCAAGCCCTCAATATCAAGCGCGCCGCGACTGACGAAATGCTTCAATCGTTCGATTCGCTGGGCCGGGCAGATCAGCCCACCAGTGCAGCGGACATCAACCTCGCCCTCCTCGGCAATTGCTTCGGAGCCGCACTGCGGGCAGTGATCGGGGAAGGTGAAGGCGTCGCGTGCCTCGTCCGCGCTCAGCACGCGGACGATCTGCGGGATCACGTCGCCCGCGCGCTGCACCACCACCCTGTCTCCGGGGCGCACGCCGAGGCGCGCAATCTCATCGCGGTTGTGGAGTGTCACGTTTGAGACGACGACCCCGCCAACGCTAACCGGCTGGAGCCGCCCAACCGGGGTGAGCTTGCCCGTGCGCCCGACCTGAATATCAATGCTGAGCAGCGTCGTCTGCGCCTGTTCGGCGGGGAATTTATGCGCGATGGCCCAGCGCGGAGCCTTTGCAACAAAGCCAAGCCGCGCCTGCCAATCAAGTCGGTCAACCTTATAAACGACACCGTCAATATCGAAGGGCAGATCGGCGCGGGCGGCCTCAATGCTGCGATAATGCGCGATGAGTGCGTCGACCGTATCGACCTGAACCAGCGCGTCAGAAACCGGCAGCCCCCAATCGGCAATCGCACGCATCACGCCGTACTGGCTCTCGGCGGGTAGTGCTGAAACCTCACCCCAACCATGCGCGAGGAAACGTAAGGGTCGCGCGGCGGTCACGCTCGGGTCTTTCTGGCGCAGCGAGCCTGCGGCGGCGTTGCGCGGATTGGCGAACAGTTTTTCGCCCGCCGCCTCTTGAGTTGTATTGAGTGCGTCGAAATCGGACTTGGCCATATAGACTTCGCCGCGAATTTCGAAGATGTCTGGCGCATCGCCTTTGAGCGTTTGCGGAATATCCCCAATCGTCTTCACATTGGCGGTAACATCCTCACCCACAGCCCCGTCGCCGCGTGTGGCGGCCTGCACCAGCACGCCCTTTTCATAGCGCAGCGCACACGACAGCCCATCAATCTTTGGCTCAGCCGTAAGCGTCACCTCTACATCATCAGCAAGGTTCAAAAACCGCCGCACCCGTCCGACGAAATCGGCGATATCGCCGTCAGTAAAACCATTGTCGAGGCTGAGCATCGGCTTGGCATGGCTGACTTTGGAAAGATGCGAAGCCGGGGCCGCACCGACCGCTTTGTTCGGACTATCCGCGCGCACCAGATGCGGAAATTCGGCCTCAAGCGCGCTGTTGCGGCGGACAAGCGCATCATATTCGGCGTCGCTGATCTCGGGCGCATCATCGGTGTGATAGCGCACGTTGTGATAGGCAATCGCCTTGGCCAAACGCATGAGTTCATTGGCGGCTTCGGCTTGGGTGGTCAAAGCCCCTCCCCTTTAGGGGAGGGGTTGGGGTGGGGCCAGCGGTCAGGCTGTTGCTCCAGAATCTTTAATATATGCGCCAAAACACCCTCGATATTGGTCATGACATCTTCGTTTCTAACATGAACCACATACACCCCGCTATGCGCCAATTCTGCGTCACGTCGTATATCAGCAGCGATTACATGAGTGTCACCATCGACTTCAATGACAAGGTTTTTCTGCGGGCAGAAAAAATCGCAAATTCGGTTTTCAATGATCGTTTGGCGACGGAACTTATACCCCGAAAGCTGTGAATTTGAGAGCGAGCGCCACAGTCGTTTTTCAGGTTCTGTTGGCTCTCGGCGCATTTTCGATGCGCGTGTTGAAAGCAAGGGATCTTTAGCAGTTCTCATAAATTGGCATTTACTCCCCACCCCAACCCCTCCCCTAAAGGGGAGGGGCTTTATTAAAACTCACACCACCTCCAACAGGCGCACCGCCTGCGCCCTAGCTTCATTGGTCACTTCAGCGCCTGACAGCATCCGCGCGATTTCTTCGCGGCGTTCGCTGCCATCAAGCGGGCGGACGCTGGTGCGGGTGACGAGGCCATCATGGCTTTTGGCGATCATCCAGTGGGTATCACCGCGCGCGGCGACTTGGGGGGAGTGGGTGACGACGAGGAGCTGGCTGCCGCGTGAAAGCCGCGCGAGGCGTTCGCCGATCGCGCTCGCCACCGCGCCGCCGACGCCGCGATCAATTTCATCGAAGATCATCGTGGCAGCGCCGCCCTCTTCGGCGAGCGCGACCTTCAAAGCGAGGATGAAGCGGGAGAGTTCGCCGCCGCTCGCGATCTTGATCATTGGCGCAAACGGCGCGCCGGGGTTGGTTGAGATTTCAAATTCGATACGGTCTTTGCCCGATGGCCCCCATGCGGTGTCGGGCAGCGGCGCGATCACGGTGCGGAAGCGTGCGGCGTCAAGCTTGAGCGGGGCAAGTTCATTCGCCACGGCACCGTCGAGTTTCGCCGCAGCGGTGGTGCGCGTCGCGGTGAGCGCGTCAGCGGCTGCGTTGTAAGCCGCACGCGTTTCGGCACAGCGCTTCTGCAAAGCCGCCAGTCCGGCATCACCGGCCTCAATCGCATCAAGCTTGGCCGCGAGTTGGAGCGTGAGCGCGGCGAGATCATCGGGCTGCACGCGGTGCTTGCGCGCCAAGGCCCGCATATCGAACAGCCGCGTTTCATCGGCCTCAAGCACGGCAGCATCATAGACGAGCAGCCGCGCCGCCTCTCGCAATTGCTCTTCGGCAACACTCCCTTCGATCAGCGCGCGGTCAATCGCGGCGAGCGCTTCGCTCAAGGCGGGATGTTCGCGCGCGATCCGGTCAAGCGCGCGCGCAGCTTGGCGCAGCTTGCTAAGCGCGCCGTCCGATCCCTCAATGATATCAACGACATCGCCGAGATCAGCCGCGACACGCTCACCGCGCTGCATCGCTGCGCGCCGCTCGGCCAATATCTCCTCTTCCCCTGCTTCAGGCGCGAAGGCGCGGAGTTCCTCAACCGCATGGTCAAGCCATTCGCGGTCTCGTGAGGCGGTATCGAGTGCGGCAATCGCGGCATCAAGTGCTGTGTCGGCTTCGCGCATCGCACTGTGCGCCTTGGCAACGCCTACGGTATCGGCGCGCGCGAAACTATCAAGCAGCGCGCGGTGGCCGCGAGGGTTGATCAGGCCGCGATCATCATGCTGGCCGTGAATTTCAACGAGGGTGTTACCAAGATCACGCAGAAGTGCGGCGGACACTGGCTGATCATTCACAAAGGCGCGGCTGCCACCGTCGGCCTTAACCGTGCGGCGGACGATGAGCGGTTCACCGGGTTCGATGCTCAGATCACTCTCACTAAGCAGCGTAAGCGCGGGGTCAGTGGCTGTAAAACTCGCGGTCACTTGGGCTTGCGCAGCCCCTTGGCGGACAAGACCACTTGCTGATCGCCCACCAAGTGCTAGCCCCAGCGCATCAAGCAGGATTGATTTGCCAGCGCCCGTCTCACCCGTGAGAACGCCCAAACCAGCCTCAAAATCAAGATCAAGCGCCTCGATCAGGACAACGTCGCGGATCGACAGACGCGTGAGCATAGCCTAACGATCAAGCTAAGTTTTTGTTGGATTGAGGCATATCAATAATGTCCTCGTCATTCCCGCGAAGGCGGGAATCCATATGCACGGGCAGCGGTTGTTGGATTAGAACACTAAAGTTCTGAGGATATGGATTCCCGCCTTCGCGGGAATGGGGGTTGGTGTTATTGTAGTTCAACATAACTTAAACCGACTTTAGACTGGGTTCTTCTGCATCAGCTCGTAAGCGCGCTCATACCATTTGCTGCCGGGATAATTATTTCCAAGCACGGCGGCGGACTTTTTGGCTTCTTCAGGAATGCCGAGCGCCAGATAGCTTTCGGTGAGCCGCATTAGCGCTTCGGGCGTGTGCGTGGTCGTATCATATTTATCAATTACCGCGCGGAAGCGGATGACCGAAGACAGCCACTGCGAACGGCGCTGATAAAAACGGCCGATTTCCATTTCCTTGCCGGCAAGATGGTCATTGATCAAATCGATCTTGAGCCGCGCGTCCGACGCATAGCGCGTGCCGGGATAGCGACGCATCAGTTCGCCCATCGAATCGAGCGCTTGCTGGGTGATTTTCTGATCGCGGGTGACGTCGGTGATCTGCTCATAATAGTTGAGCGCGATCAGATAATAAGCATAGGCCGCATCTTTATTGCCCGGATGGATCGAGAGGAAGCGCGTGGCCGAGCTAATCGATTCGGTACGCTCACCGATCAGATAGTAACTGAACGCGCTCATCAACTGCGCACGGCGCGCCCAAATTGAGTAAGGATGCTGGCGCTCAACCTCATCAAACAGGGCTGCGGCAAGCTTATAATCCTTCTTATCAAGCTTGGCCTTGGCTGTCGCATAAAGCGTGTCAACGTCACGCGCGATGTACGATGTGTCACGCTTGACCCGTGCGCCACCGGCACAACCGGCCACTGACACGCCGATGGCAAGAACGGTAAGGATCGCGAAATTTTTCAGTGGGATGTTACACATAGGGATGCTCATAGCGCGAAGTATGGCGGTCGCCAAGAGTTTGGTGATATTAAGGCTTAATCCGTATCGGTATAAGGAATCCAATCCTCACGACCATGACGAACAGTTAGGATGATTACCGCGTCATCCGCGCCCAGATCATAAAGGATCATATGCGATTTATACCGGTATGCCCGAACAGGCGGCTGGATTTCCTCACGCAGCCGCGCCGCGCGCGGAAAATCGGCAAGAAACTCAAATGCTATGGTTAGACCATCATGATATTTATCAGCTTGAGCGAGGCCAAAGAGCGCCAGCCCTTCGATAAAAATATCCTGTATGTTGTTTACTGCCGCTTGCGTTAACCGATAGCCGGGCACGGCTAGGATTGCAGTTCAGCGTGCCGAATTGCGCGTGCGCGAATGTCGCTCATACTGTCGCTGCTTATTCCACTTGCACGGCCTTCATCGACGCGGGCTTGGATATGGGCAATTTTGTCTTTCATCTCCTGATCTCGGCGGATCAGATCACGGACATAATCGCTAACATTGCTGTAACGCCCGCCCTGCGTCTGCGCCTCTGCCCAATGTTTCATAGGGTCAGGCAGGGAAATATTCATCGTCGCCATATCAAGCCTCCAAATAGTAGTTTGGCATAGATTGGCAAAGTTTGTCAATTTTGGGTTTGGGTTTGGAAATCGGACATTGGCGCTATAGTCTTGCGTTATGCTACACACACGCGATCTCAGTGGAACCATTGAAGTTGACGGACTAGAGTATCAATGGGCCGTTCAACGCGAGCCTCAATGGTGTACGGTGGATGGTTGGAGAGGAATGACAGTTTCTCTACGGCTACATAATGCGCAGCGGGAAGCTATTTTAGAGTTTCCAATGCATTCAAACCGTCGTTCGAAGTTGCAGCCGCAACTTCGTCGTCCGCAAGTAAACCGACGCATTATGGAAAATGGTGTTCGTGCCGCTTTAGCGGCGGGTTGGGAGCCCACCTCGCGAGGAAAGCCGATCACATTTGAGGTTGATGCCAATGGCAGTTAAAGTATTGCGGGCTAGGCGTTCACACCTAACAGGTTAAATGTCCGCAAAATCCCTGAGATCGAAACGCAAATCAAGTGGCCACATCAGCTTCACCCGCACTCACAAAAACCCTTCAGGCTTGGTCACGCGTTCGGCATTTTCATTGCGCGTTGAGGCGAGGAAGCTGTTGGGGCCGACGTTTAGCCAGATCAGCACCGGATTTGAGATGTAGAAGGACGAAAACGTCCCGATCACAATCCCGAGCAACATCGCGGCGGTGAAGCCGAAAATCATATCGGGGCCGAGAAACAGCAGGATGGCGAGCGTAATGATCAGTGACAGCGAAGTCGTCACCGTGCGCGATAGCGTTTCGTTGGTCGACAAGTCGATCAGCGGCTCCATTGCCATCTTGCGGTATTTCTTCAGATTTTCACGGATTCGATCATACACAACGATGGTATCATTAAGCGAATAGCCGATGATCGTGAGGATCGCGGCGATGACGTTGAGGTCAAACTGCAACTGGGTCAGCGCGAAAAAGCCAAAGGTCAAAACCACATCGTGAAACAGCGTGACAAGCGCGCCGACACCGAATTGCCATTCAAAACGGAACCAGATGAACAGCGCAATCCCCGTCATTGCGAGGACAAGCGCAAGCGACCCCGTGCTAAACAGTTCACAGCCGACTTTGCCTGAAACTGAAGCGACTGAGCCGATATTGACGCCGGGATAGCCCTTCACAATTTCAGCGCGCACTTTGGTGGCGATCTTGTTTGAATCGAGTGCTTGCCCGCCTGCGGTAATCCCGCCGCCCAGACATTTGCTGATCGGGTTGCCGCTGCCGACCAGCGGGATGCGGATGTTCATCGTCTGGCTATTGCCAAGCTCTTGAATCGTCACATCGCCGACGTTTAGCTTCTCAAGCCGGGTGCGAAGCTCACCAATATCAACAGGCTTGGCAAAGCTGATCCGCATTTGCTGGCCGCCAACGAAATCAACGCCCCAATTCAGCCCGCGTACTGACACCAGCGCGACCGACGACAATATCAAAAATACCGAAATCGCAAGCGCGACCCAACGCCAGCGCAAAAAAGCGATATTGGTATTATCGGGAACGAGTTTGATTGGGCGCATGAGGTCAGGTTCCGTCAGATATTGATTGTTTTGGGCCGATTACGGCGCAGATAATCGGCGACAATGAGCCGCGTAAAGGTCACCCCGGTGAAGACCGATGTGATAATCCCGATCGCCAGCACCGCCGCAAAACCCTTGATCGGGCCTGATCCGAACCAGAACAGGATGACCGCAGAAATCACGTTAGTGATGTTGGCATCAAAAATCGCCGTCGATGCTTCTTTATAGCCAAATTCAACCGCTTGCAGCGCTTGGCGACCGCGTCGTACTTCTTCGCGAATACGTTCGTTGATCAACACGTTTGCGTCAACCGCCGCACCAATCGTCAGGACGAAGCCAGCAATCCCCGGCAGCGTCAGCGTCGCGTTCAACATCGCCATCCCGCCGAGCACCAAAATGGCGTTCAAGAACAGCGCGAGCGTGGTATAAACCCCGAAGCGGACATAGGTGAGCAGCATATAGATCACCAGCGCAAGCGTCGCGACGATGCCTGCGAGGACGCCGCTCTCAATTGAATCCTGGCCAAGTTCTGGGCTGACCGTGCTTTCCTCAATCACCTTGAGCGCGACTGGCAATTTGCCTGAACGCAGCGCGATCGCGAGTTCATTGGCGCTATCAACGGTGAAATTGCCCGAAATTTGCGCCTGCCCGCCAAGAATTGGTTCATTGATATTGGGGGCCGAAAGCACGACACCGTCAAGGATCATCGCGAACGGCTTACCCGTATTTTCCTGCGTGGTGCGCGCGAATTTGCGCCCGCCCTGGCCATCAAACCTGATGTTGACGATTGGTGCATTGCTCTGCTGGTCAAAGCCCTGCGAAGCGTCAATCAACTGATCGCCCGACACCATGATGCGGCGCTGCACCGCTATCGTTGGGCCGCCGCCCGGATTATCGGGATAGGGCAGGATCTGGCTCCCCGGTGGGGCGATGCCCTTCGCGACTTGTTCGGGGTCGGCGGTCAGATCAACCAGCTTAAATTCAAGCTTTGCGGTTTTGCCGAGCAGTGATTTCAGGCCTTCGGGGTCTTGCAAGCCCGGCACCTGCACCAATATCCGGTCGGCCCCTTGGCGCACAACGGTGACTTCGCGGGTTCCGTCGGGATCAATCCGCTTGGCGACCACGGTGCGCGCCGTATCGAGAGCTTTATTCACTTCTTCTTTAAGGCCGGCATCGGTTGGCGTCATCACGATGCGGATCGAATCGCGCACCGCGACTTGCCAATCGCGTTGGCCAGTGACGCCAATCCCGTTGGTCAGATTGCGGACGAGATCAACCGCAGTATCAACCTGCGTTGGATTACGCACCATGAAGGCAAGCTCACCACCAGCAATTGAAATATCACCAATTTCAATCTTGGGATCGGCGCGGCGCATTTCGGTGCGCACGCTTTCTTCCATCTTTTCCAGCCGCTGTTTCTCAACGTCGCGGGTGTCAGCCTCAAGCAGCAGATAGCTACCCCCGGCGAGATCAAGCCCAAGGTTAATCTTGGTCGCGGCGAAACGTTCGGGCAGATAGCGCGCAAGTGATGCGCCGCCCAGACTCGGCACGGCAAGGAGGATGCCGATAAAAATCGTCACCAGTACCAGCACTACTTTCCAGCGGGGAAAATCAAGCATATTTATTGCGATCAATCATTGGCTGGCTTGGCGGTGCCAAACGGGGTGACATCGGCAAGCGTTGCCTTGACCACCTTAACGCGGACGTTGCTCGCGATTTCGACCTCAACAATATCGGCCTCAACCTTGGTGACTTTGCCGATCAGGCCGCCAGCGGTGACGATGCTATCGCCCTTTTTGGTGGCATCAATCCGGGCGCGTTGCTGCTTTGCGCGCTGCTGCTGCGGGCGGAACAGCAGAAAGTAGAAAATCACAAAGATGAGGAGCAGCGGCACAATCTGGAGAAAAAAGGCCATGCCGCCCGAAGGCGCAGCGGCACCAGCGGCTTGGGCAAATGCGGGGGTTGCAAACATCATGATACTCTTGTCTGAAGGAAGCCAGCACCAAGCCAGCCTATGTCTGTGGGCGCGCCTATCACGTTCGGGCGGCTTCGCGCAATACTGACGGCATAATGCCGCATTTCATGTGAGGGGATTATCAATGATTGTTGTTATGGGCACCATCCAACTGGCCGAAGGTGATATTGACCGGCTTCACGGCGATATCGCAAAGCAAATGGCGGCTACGCAGGCCGAAGACGGCTGCGAGCAATATATCTTCTCGCGCGACGTCACCAATCCCAACCTGCTGCTGATTTCCGAGCGCTGGCGCGATATGGACGCCATCGCCGCGCACGGCAAAACGCCACACATGGTCGAATTCAATAAAGCCATCGGCGGCGCAACGATCAAGTCGATCAGCGTGAAGGCCTATGAAGTGGCGAGTGTAAAGGTGTTGATGGGTGAATAGGGGATTGCCCTTCGGCAAGTGTAGGCGTAATGCCCGCGCTCCGGTCGGGACGTAGCGCAGCCTGGTAGCGCATCACACTGGGGGTGTGGGGGTCGCAGGTTCGAATCCTGTCGTCCCGACCAATAAATCAATGACTTAG
>JAYTPB010000200.1:0-10237 GCA_043747445.1 Sphingomonadales bacterium | reverse complement strand
CATCGTCACTGGCGTTTTGGTCTTGCGGAGGGCATTCAGGAAGATATCCTGAAGGTTGTTTGACTTCTCGGGCATTTTTTAACCTCTTATACTATTGGCAGGTCATCGCCCGCTCCTGCGCCGTTACGCGGCGTCGTGTTTGTAGACCTTGCTCTACAACAAGGTTTGATTAGCACGAAAAAGTGCGCGCGTCAGCAGCTTTCGTCATCCTCATGGCGCAATTCAGCCATCCCCAAAATCTTGAGTTTGCGGTGAAGCGCTGATCGCTCCATTCCAATGAACGTTGCTGTTCGCGAAATATTCCCCGAAAAGCGGCGAATTTGGATGCGCAGATATTCGCGTTCAAATGTTTCGCGCGCTTCCCGAAGTGGGACACCCATCATCGCATTGACAGTGCCACTGCCCGATGCCTGTGTTTCATTCACAATCTCGGTTGGCAGCATATCTACATCAATCCGGCCAATCCGTTCGCCCGGCGCAAGGATGATCGTGCGCTCTACAATGTTGCGTAACTGGCGGACATTGCCCGGCCAGTCATAGGCCTGAAGCGCTGCTATCGCCTCGGTTGCAATCATGGGCGTGCGGATACGCCGTTCAGTGGCGAAGCAGGCAGTGAAATGATCGACAAGCGCTGGAATATCCTCACGACGTTCAGTCAACGGTGGCAGATGGATTGGCACAACGTTGAGCCGGTAAAAGAAATCTTCTCGAAAACGCCCTGCCCTGATCTCTTCGGTCAGATTGCGCGATGTCGCAGAAACAACGCGGACATCAACCTTCACCATCCGCGTACCGCCAATGCGCGCAAAACTCTGATCAGTCAGTACGCGCAGGATTCGCGCCTGAGTATTGAGCGGCATATCGGCAATCTCATCGAGAAATAGCGTTCCACCATGCGCGCGCTCAAGCAATCCGGGATGGATTTCATCATCGCCCAGTTCACGTCCGAACAGGATCTCCTCAACCTGCTCTGGCGTCATTCGAGCCGCACTCGCGACGATGAAGGGGCCGCTAGAACGATTGCTCCACTTGTGCAGTAGACGCGCCGCGACTTCCTTACCAACGCCTGCCGGCCCAGTGAGTAAAACCCGGCTTCCGGTGGGCGCAACACGTTTGAGTGTGGCACGGATCGTGTTGATCGTGCTTGATGTCCCAGTTAATTCGTCATCAAGCCCAATCTGCGCACGCAAATCGGCATTTTCGCGGCGAAGGCGCTCAGTTTCGGTGGCGCGCGCAACAAGGTGGAGCAGATGCTCAGCCTCAAACGGCTTTTCAATAAAGTCAGCAGCACCGCGACGGATCGCCGCAACTGCGGTATCAAGGTTACCGTGGCCTGATATCACCAGCACCGGAAGCGATGGATCGCGCCGCTTGATTTCATCAAGCACCTCTAGCCCATCAAGCCGTGAACCTTTGAGCCAAACATCAAGCAAGACAAGCGATGGCCGTCGGTCTGCAATCGCGGCCAAAGCGGAGTCGCTATCGGCGGCGCTGCGCGTTTCGTAACCATCATCTTCAAGGACGCCTGCGACGATTTCGCGAATATCGCTTTCATCGTCAACGATCAGTATATCAAGCGCCATGGCTTAGCGGCTCATCATTCTGGTAAGGTTACGCGGCGTGGACTCAGCGCCGTCATCCTGATCATCAGCCACTAACGCGGCAAAATTTTCATCAAATGCCAGCGTTACAATCGTGCCACCTCCATCGCGATCCGAAAAACTCATGCGGCCTCCATGCTCTTCAACAATTTTCTTAACAATGGCGAGGCCAAGCCCGGTACCGCGCTCTCGCGTCGTCATATACGGCTCGGCCAATCGTTCACGCTCCAGCGGTAGCCCAATTCCGTTATCCGCTACAGACAGGATTACGCCTTTGTCGGGTTCGCGCGCCAATGTGATCTTTATATCGCCGCGATGCGCCGCATCTAATTCAGCGCCTGACGTGATCGCCTCAATCGCATTCTTGACGAGGTTGGTCAGCGCCTGAGTCAACTGACGGCGATCACACACCATTGAAAGTGAGGGATCATTGGCGATAATTTGAAAATCAATTTCTGTATGCGCCACTTCTTGAAGAAAAACCGCCTGCCGACAAATATCAATCATCGACTCATCACGAAACACCGGTTTTGGCATTCGCGCAAATGATGAGAATTCATCAACCATCCGCCGCAAATCGCCGACCTGCCGGACAATCGTATCGGTCAACCGTTCAAACATCGCCGGATCGGTTTGAATTTCTTTGCTGAAGCGCCGTTTGAGCCGGTCAGCGGCAAGCTGGATCGGCGTTAGCGGATTTTTGATTTCATGCGCGATCCGCCGTGCGACATCGGCCCATGCGGCGCGACGCTGATCGGCCAATTGCGCGGTAATATCATCAAAAGTCAGCACGTGGCCAAGCTCATCGCGCGTAATCTTGACCGCGAGCGTCCGTGCGCCATTTGCATTTTCAATCTCGACGATTTCATCATTCATGCCGCGCTGCAAAACCGCATCAAGATCAGGTGCGATGGTTGACAGCGGTTCACCAATGGCGGTGTCGGTTTCAAGCAAAGCCATGGCCGAACGGTTCATTATTCGGATTCGGTGATCTTCACCAACCGCAACAACGCCTGCGGTTACCCCGGTCAGCACGGCCTCAATAAAGGCACGGCGGCGGTCAATCTGATCCGAAACCTCAACAAGTTCACGGCGTTGCCCTTCAAGACGCTCGGTCATTCGATTAAACGCATTGGCAAGCGTGCCCACCTCATCGCGTGATTTGGTCGGTGCGACGCGGGCGGTAAGATCGCCCGCAGTAACGCGCCTCGCAGCGTCTACCAACTCTCCCACGGGCTTCACTAGCCGATCTGCAAATTGCAACGCGACCCAGACCGCAAGCCCAACAATCAGTAGCGTAATCGCCATCAGCGCCGCGTGAAATTGAAGCTGAAGATTGCGCGAACGCTCAACCAAGTCATTGTAATTTTTGAGGACGAGTGAAAACCGCTTGGTTTGCGCCAACGCTTGCTCATCACTTACCCGCGCGGCGTAAACATAGGCGTCAGGGATGCCCGGCAGTGGTGTAATCGCCTGCATCCTGCCCAAACGATCCTGAAATACCGTCCGCTTTGATTTACGAAGTTGATCAACCACGGCAGGCGTCACCCAATTGTCGGTTGGGCGATCATAGGGGTTAACAAGCGCGATCGATTGCGAGCCACCTTTGGGCGTGATCTTGACGATTGCTGCCTCGGAAAGTTCGCGCACATAAACTTGGTAAGCAAAATTCTCATTGAAGGATTTGCTCTGAACTGGCGCAACCGAAAGATTAAAACTGAGGTCGCTTGCCATCAATTCGGTTTCGCGGATGATGCGCTGCTGTTTTTCCGCGTAAAATGTTTGTGCAAGCGTATTCGCATTTTCAAACATGCTGCGCGCGCGATCAGAGTACCAAAACTCAACGCCGTATTGAAACAAGAGCGAAGCGAAAACGACCAGCATGAGCAGCGGAATGCTCGAAATCATCGAGAAGAGCGCGACGAGCCGGACATGTAGGCGGCCATTACCCCCTACCGGCGAAAGGGCAGCACGCTGCTTGGCTACACGGCGACCAAATAAGACGATCAGCGCAATCGCTGGAATGAGATTTGCAACCAACAGCAGCGCGACGACGGGCGGCGTCACTGGCTGCGCGTTGCTATTGCTCGTCGTAAGGATCAGATAAGTGACCATTGCGATGATCAGCATTAGGAGGAACGTTGCCAGCTCAATTCTTGGCAACATTCGGCGGCGACGCGTCATAATTGACAGTCGGCGAAACCACTGATCAAGCGCAGGCGTTAAAGGATTTACCATCTGCACGTGGCTTACGCTATTTTCGTGGCATTTCCAACACAGTGTGTGTTCATTTAGCCGCAAACCACGTCAAAGTCGGTTAAACCTTCACGTTACGACCGTGCGACGGATCGATACTGAGCTCGGACAGTTTTTTGCGCAGTGTGTTTCGGTTGATGCCGAGCAGCTTTGCCGCACGGATCTGGTTCCCACGAACGGCCGTCATTGTGGCAACAAGCAACGGCCGTTCAATCGCTTCGATCAGCCTGTGATGGAGGCCATCGGGGGGTAAGTCCGCCCCAAAACTAGCGAAATAGTGACTAAGGTGCTGCTGCACCGCGAGCGATAGGCTTTCGTCAGCAAATTGGAGCGCAGCAGCAGGCGGGGTGTTCGCAATCGCCTGATCAAGCTGTTGGTCAACCAATTCGTCAGTAATTACTTCATCGCGGGCCAGAACGGCCAACCGACGCATCATGTTTTCAAGTTCACGGACATTGCCCGGCCAATCATGGCGCGTAAGACGTGCCCCGCCACTTAGCGCCAACGATTTGCGGGGCAGGCCATCGCTCGCCGCCCGGTCAAGGAAGTGGCGGGCAAGAAGGGCGATGTCATCCCCCCGGTGGCGCAGCGGCGGCACTGAAATCGGGATGACGTTAAGCCGGTAGTAGAGATCCTCGCGAAACCCGCCCCCTGCAATCAAATCAACCAGATTTTTGTGTGTGGCGGCAATAATGCGGACATTTGCACGAATGGCACGACTGCCGCCAACAGTGGTGAACTCGCCAGATTGCAATACGCGGAGCAGCCGGGTTTGCGCCTCCATCGGCATATCGCCAATTTCATCAAGAAACAGTGTGCCGCCAGCTGCTTGCTCAAACCGACCCGAAACGCGCGCCGCCGCCCCGGTAAAGGCACCGCGTTCATGGCCGAATAGCTCCGCCTCGATGAGATCACGCGGGATTGCAGCCATGTTAACCGCAATAAAGGGCCGCAACTTACGTGCGCCCAAATCATGCACCGCGCGCGCGACAAGTTCCTTTCCGGTGCCTGATTCACCAAGGATCAATACCGTCAGATCATTGGGCACAACCCGCGCAATCGTACGGTAAACATCCTGCATCGCAGGTGAGCGGCCAATCAGTGGCAAGGCGTCATGATCATCGGAAACTGCGGGGACGCTGCCCCCTGCCCGCCGCCGCAATCCATCGCGCACCGCGCGACACAATTCATCAAGGTCAAATGGCTTGGGTAAATATTCAAACGCGCCTTGCTCGGTCGCACGGACGGCAGTTGACAGTGTGTTCTGCGCCGAAAAAATGATGATCGGCATCTCAGGATTTCGCGCCAGCCATTCGGGAACAAGATCAAGCCCATTGCCATCGGGCAGAATGACATCAGTAATTAGCAGATCAGGCGCAAAACTCTCCATCAGCGCGCGCTGCTCGGCCACACTTGCTGCCGCTGCAACCAAATGGCCATCGCGGCGCAGCGCCTCTGAAACGACGGTGCGAATCGCTTCATCATCATCAACAACCAAGATACGGCCCCCGTTCACAGCGCCACCATATCGGCACGTGGCAGCAAGATGCGAAACACAGTCATTTCGGGCCTTCCTTCACGGGCATATTGGATGATCCCGCCCATATCGCGGACAAGCTTATCCACAAGCGCGAGGCCGAGCCCACGCCCGCTGCGCTTTGAGGACACAAATGGTTCAAACAGATTTTCGGCAAGCTCGGCAGGCACCCCTGGCCCGTCATCAATCACGCAGAGTTCAATTGGCAATACCAAGCGCTTCGCCCCGTCATTCGTCGCCACTGAAACACCGTGGCGATAGCGCGTTGTTAGCTTGATTGTGCGTTTTTCACTGCCTTCCACGGTTTCAGCCGCGTTTTTAAGGAGATTGAGCAAAACCTGGATCATTGAGTCGCGGTGAACGCGCACCATCGGCAGTGACGGATCATAAACCTCAACAATCTCAATCTGCGCGCCAAAGCCGCTCTGGGCCACATTGCGCGCATGATCGATCATCTGGTGGATGTTGTCGGCGGTAAAATCGATTGGCCGCGTATCAGTGAAGCCCTGCATCTGGTCAATCAGAGCTGCGATCCGGTCAACCTCAGTGCGGATCAGCTTTGTCATCACGGCATCTTCGGGTGATACATGCTTATCGAGCAATTGTGCCGCCCCGCGAATCCCCGACAGCGGGTTTTTAATCTCATGCGCCAGCATTGCGGCCACGCCAATTGCAGTGCGCGCGCCGCTGCGCCGTTCTAGCCGCTGATTTCGGTGTTGAACCCCGGCGACTGGATTCATCGAAATAATATACCAGCCGGGATAATCGCTGAGCGGATTTGCATGATAATCTCCGCGAAAACGCCCACCTTTGCGTGTTGCGATATCAACATCAAACGCCGCCAAGACGCTGCCATCAATTGGCAAATAGCTCTCGGGAACTTTGACAACATCAATCAGACGACAACCGATCAGATGCGACGCGCTTTCGTTGAGCAACACCTCTGCCGCCGCATTGGCGCGAACGATCAGCCCTGATCGATTGATAACAATCAAGGCGGTGTGAAGCCCAGCGAGGAGCTCATCCGCCGAAGGCATGGCCTCGCTAAAGGTCAAGCGGCGGCCTTTGATAGCCAAGGCGTATAAAATTGCTCAAGCATTTCAAGGACGACCTTTGGATCACCTATTTGATTGACCGCATTGCGAAACTCGGCTGATCCAGTCAGGCCCTTGGTGTACCAGCCAATATGTTTGCGCGCCATATTGACGCCTGTTATATTGTCATAATGTTCGAGCATTGCTTGGTAATGTTTTGTAATTAAATGATATTGCTCTTCAATCGTCGGGTCAGTCGTCACCACCCGCCCTGTCAACGCCTGCATCACCTGCGCAAGCAACCAAGGGCGACCGTAAGCCCCCCTGCCAATCATCACGCCGTCAGCACCCGATTGTTCAAGTGCTGTCTGTGCGTCTTCAACCGAGCAAATGTCACCGTTTGCAATCACTGGAATGCGCACCGCGTTTTTCACCCGCCGAATGAACGCCCAATCAGCCGACCCTTTATACATTTGGCAGCGCGTCCGCCCGTGAACGGTGATTAACTGCGCGCCCAAATCCTCGGCAATATGGGCAAGTTCGGGCGCGTTGAGGCTGTTATGATCCCATCCCATCCGCATCTTGACAGTCACTGGGACTTTGACTGCATCAACCGTCGCCTTGATGATACTCGCGGCAAGTGGAAGATCGCGCATCAATGCCGAACCGGCGTCGCCGTTGACGACTTTCTTCACCGGGCAACCCATGTTGATATCGATAATTGCGGCCCCGCGATCTTCGTTGAGTTTCGCCGCCTCACCCATTTCATAAGGCGCGCAGCCTGCAAGTTGCATCGATATCGGTTCTTCAACTGCGTCCCATGCGGCCTTTTGCAGCGATTGGCGGGTTTCGCGAATCATCGCCTGGCTCGCAATCATCTCAGTCACATTCAAGCCAGAGCCATAATGGCGCACAATCTTGCGGAACGGCATATCCGTCACCCCTGTCATCGGCGCGAGGATAACAGGCGTTTCGATTATAATCGGGCCGATGGCGATTGGCTTAATTCGTGTCATAGTAATGCCTAAAAAACAGGCACTTTCATACCTGACTTCATGCCGCAGTGCAACAATACTATTCGCAAGCATCCAAATATGCCAAAGCGCGGCTGTTCTGGCGCGGATTCGGCCCTTCCAGAAAAGGACAAATAGACGCCATGCCTGAATGCCGTAACGTCGCGCTTATTGTTGCTGCCGGGAAAGGCGTGCGCGCAGGCGGAACGCTACCAAAGCAATATGTGCGGTTGGCGAGCATCCCCATGATTGCGCGCGCTGTTGATGCGTTTGCTGCGCATCCCGCGATTGGTGCAATTTATGTTGTTGTCGGTGAGGGTCAGCAGGACTTACTCCATGACGCCCTTGCCGGACGCACAATAGCAGGTGCAGTTATGGGCGGGCTTAACCGGATCGACTCAGTGCGCGCCGGGCTTGAAGCTATTGCGACAGACGGCGGCGCGAAGCTTGTCTTCATTCATGATGCGGCGCGTCCACTGCTTCCACTTGCGGTAATTGATCGCTTGCTTGCAGCCCTTGAAAACGCGCCATGTGCAGTGCCTGTGTTACCACTGAATGATACGTTGGCGCAGAATGATCTTGTGCTTGGTGATGTCGTTAATCGCGATACCCTTGTTCGCGTGCAAACGCCGCAAGCGGCACATTTTGACGCCGCCATGACGTCACATCGGCTATGGTCGGGCGGCGTTGCAACCGATGACGCGCAAATGTTTCGCGCGGGCGGCTTCAAGGTGGCAATGGTGAAAGGCGATATAATGCTCGAAAAAATTACTCATGCTGATGATTTTGCGCTCGCCGAGGCACGTCTTAGTGCTGGGTTGATTAGCCGCACTGGACTTGGGTTTGACGTGCACCGACTTGAGGCCGAGCTTCCGCTCTGGCTGTGCGGGGTTGCGGTGCCTCATACCCACGGACTTGCAGGCCATAGCGATGCTGATGTTGCGCTTCATGCGCTTGCCGATGCTATATTTGGCGCGATTGGGGCTGGCGATATTGGGGATCACTTCCCGCCGTCAGATCCACAGTGGAAAGGCGCGGACTCCGCCAAATTCTTAGAATATGCGCGTGATCTTGTTGATCAGCGTGGCGGGATTATCGATCATGTTGATATTACCATCATTTGCGAAATGCCCAAAATCGGGCCTTACCGCGAAGCAATGCGCATGCGGCTTTCTGAATTGTTGCGTATCGAAATGACGCGGGTTAGCGTGAAAGCAACGACGACCGAACGACTTGGCTTTACCGGGCGCGGTGAAGGCATCGCGGCACAGGCGATTGCCACCATCAGGAGCTTTTGATGATATTTGGAAAAACCATCCACTGGGCGATTTTATGCGGACTGATTGCTGAGCTACCCACGACGGCAATAGCACAAAGCGCGACAAAATCCTGCCTTTCGGGCGAAGAAGCCGAGGGATTGGTGACATACGCCCTGCCCGCCGCCGTCCGCGCGATCTCGGTTCATTGCGCCAAGACGCTTCCGGCGACTGCCTCATTAGTGCAATCAGGCGTCGTCACCGCTGCGCGGTATCAAGTCGATGCAGACAAGGCATGGCCAGTCGCGAGCGCCGCGTTTGATAAAGTTTCTGGCCTCCCTATTGCGAAAATGATGGGAGAAAAGGCACTTAAGCCCTTGATCGAAAAAACTATTGCAGGTGGCGTTGTCCAAAATCTGCAAGGCAAAGACTGCATTACGGCTGACCGCTTTATCAACATCCTCCAACCCCTTCCCACGCGCAATATGGCGATGCTGATTACGGCAATGCTCGAAACCGGAAGTCCCACCACGCGGGCGCGATTGCCAATCGCGCTTTGCGCAGCGCCTCCGCCCACAGCAACTGTTGGGGCTAGCAGCAAGTGATTGACGGAATCGATGAACGCCTCGTTGCGCTTGCTTGGGAAGTGATCTCCGCAAATCTCGCGATTGGCAGGCGTATTGTTGTCGCGGAAAGCTGCACTGGTGGGCTGGTCTCTGCGGCACTTACCGCCATCCCCGGCAGCTCAGATGTGTTTGAGGCTGGTTTTATCACTTACGCCAACAGCGCCAAAATATTGAACCTCAAAGTTGCTACCGATATATTGGAGACCTTTGGTGCCGTTTCCATTGCTACGGCTTGGGGTATGGCACAGGGCGCGCTTGATCGGTCAGACGCCGATGTTGCGGTGGCAATTACAGGCATTGCTGGCCCCGATGGCGGTACCGCGCAAAAGCCCGTCGGCACAGTAGTTTTCGCACGAGCAAAGCGGGGTGAAAACCCTAAAGATGTAGTCGCGGATACAAAGCAGTTTGGCGATATCGGGCGCGGCGAAATCCGAATTCAAGCAGCGCTGGTTGCGCTTGAGTTACTGATGCCGGGTGCTGAGCCATAAAGCGCCTCGGCTCGCGTAACGAATGCATCTGTCATCTTGTTGAGTGCGCGTTCAAACACCTGACCTGCAAGCGCCTCAAAAATTTTTGATTTGAACGCAAAATCAACCGAAAAATCGATGTTACAGCCACCAGCAGAGTGATCCGAGAAATGCCATTCATTGCGCAAAAATTTGAGCGGGCCGTCGATATAATCAACTTGAATCGTTGATGGCCGCGATTTTACGACGCGTGACGTAAAATTCTCGCGCAGCCCTTTGAACCCGACGATGAGATCTGCCATCATTTCTTGATCAGTATTTGAACGTATCCGAACTGCGCTGACCCAGGGCAGAAACTCTCCGTAACGCGCGACATCGGCGACCAGATCGAACATCTGGGTCGCGCTCCACTTGAGCACGCGCGTTTCGCTATGCTTTGGCATGAAC
>JAYTPB010000199.1:0-1980 GCA_043747445.1 Sphingomonadales bacterium | reverse complement strand
TGGCGGTTGCCAGTAACGCAATCACCGTTGCAAAGCCGCTAGTCGCATTTATCAAAATTCTAAAAGAGGCGATTGAGGCGCTGCTTAAATTCTTCGTTTAACGTAATTTGCTCTCCCCCTCACGCAACCGCGCGCGGTGGGTCTTTTATTGTCACACGTGATGGGCGGACTTCTTTTGGTTGTGGCTGGCTCGCGGCGCGAGTTGGGCTGACGAGGATGGTTTCGAGTGCGGCCTTCTTCGCGCCTTTTTCAAAGCGACCGCCAAGCGATAGCGGCGTCGTGTGCACCGTATTTTCGGCCTCGAGTGAGAATGCGCCGACATCATCAAGATTGACATGCCCGCTATGGATCGTTTCGCCATTAGCGCGGACGCCGATGAGCGCCATCTTGCCGCCCTCGGCGGCGTTGCCGAGGATATATTCATAGAGAGCGTAACTGCTGCCATCCGAACAGGTCGTTTTTTTGAGCACAACTGCAAGGACGCCGCTTTGCCGTCCGAAATCGATCATGTCACCAGCGTCTTCAAATGTGCGGGTCATCACGATCATGAAATGACTGTTGCGGCATTTGAACTGCAAAGCACCTTCGTTAGTGAGTGCGATCCCCGGCGCGTGCCGCCGCAAATCGGCGCTCACGGCATCAACCGAGGCTGGCTTTAGCGCGGTAACCGCGAGTGTTTCAGTGTCTGCTTGTGCGGGCACTAGGCGCTTTGAAGGCGCGGCAGGCGCAATCTGGTGCACATTCAACCGAAGCCGGTAACCGATCAGCGATTTGGCGAAACTGATCGCCTTTGCGTCGCTCGCGCTCTCGGGGGCGGGCATTGCGTCAAGTTTTTTGAGCGCGGCTTTGTCACCAATCCGGCCAAGCGACTGTGCGACGCTCTTGATAAGAACAGGTGCGGTGGGATCAAGCGCCTTGATCAAGGCCGCCTCATTTTCAGAGCTTGCCTCCGCCCCAAGCGCAACAGCCGCTGCCGTCCGCAGGGCAATCGGTGCGCTTTTGGCGGCCACTTTGGTGCGGGCGATTGGGGACACCGCTGGGCCGCCACGGCGCCGCAATTCTTTGAACGCCTCAACCGCATCTTCAGCCGTTGCGCTCCGCGCACTGATCGCAGCGGTCAGCTCGGCTTCGGGCATTTCGGAAATAAGTGTCGTTTGGGTGATGGCCATAGCGATTGCCTCCTAACAGCCGTTGCGGACGGAACAATGGTCACGCATGTCGCTGCCTTGCCCGCTTGTGAGCAGCACTGAATTGCGGATTGAGATGACGCAGCCGGTTTGCGCCATCAGATTGTTCTGGCCTGCGGTAGTTGTCGGGCATTCACCATCGTCGTGATTGTGCGGCCGACCCAAGAAATGACCGACTTCATGCGCGAAGGTGCGCGCCACGCCTTCAAAGCTGCGGCCGACCTCACCGCCGATCAGGCCGTCATTCTTGCGACTCTTTTTGCAATTACCGTCAACTGGCGAAAGACCAACAAAGCCCGCGCTAATATTGCGCACCATGAACACGTCAATGCCGCTGCCGGGCACTGTCCATTCATCCCACAGCGCCTCCGCCTCATCCTCGCTGCTTATGTCCCCGCGACCATCGGCATCGGCGTTGGTGATGAAGAAATGTTTGATCCGGCCTACGCCGAGGTTGATGCTGCGATAGATATTGCGGATGCGGTAGATTGCATAGTCAATCTTGTGAAGCGCATCGGCCTCATCTGCGGAGGAGAGCGTATCAAGCCCCACCTTGATGACATTGAGATGGATATGCTTGCCCTTGAGCCGTGCGAACTGTTGTGACAGTGAAACGCGTGCCGTGACACTCGTATCAGGATCGGTGGGTACACGGTTGCGGATAAATCCAAAAAAATCGCCGAGGACTGAAATGCGACCATTGCGGTCAAGCCCGATGCAATCGGCGAGCGATCTGAGGCTGGTAGCCATGACGAAAGCCTTTCCCGCGCTATTGCAGCGCGATGAGTATCGG
>JAYTPB010000198.1:0-6004 GCA_043747445.1 Sphingomonadales bacterium | reverse complement strand
GCGGAGCCCGCAAATCATGATTTGAGCAAAATCCTGACAGACGCCCGCGCGCTTGGCAAACGCTTCGGCAGGGAGTGTCTCGGTCTTGGTCGCGTCAGGATCGAAGCGGAAATCGCGCATGATCCGCAGCGCGAGCTCAAGAACCCCGTCGATAATAGGCCGATTGGGCTCAAGGCTCTCCGCACACCAACGCGCGATTGCGGCGTCCGGGGCTATCAGCGGCGAGGGATAAAGGAAGTTTGCGGGCGCACTGTCTGCAATGTCATGATTTTCTCGCGCCAAGGCCCCAACGCTTGCAACCGAAAGATCGGTAAGCGACGGTATCGGCACCGCCCGGTCAACGCTGACGCGCGAATGGCTGACGATATCGAGACTTCGCGTCGCTTTGGAGAGCAGCAGCCGCGTGATATTGAGCAAAGTCGAACGGCTGTTTGCATCAGTCAACCGGCCATCAGGGGTAACAGTAATCTGATGCGTCAGCAGCGTCTGCCCCGCCCAATCAATTGGTTTAAGCCGCAGGTTGCACCGCGCGAAGCTGACCGGGCGTTCATATGCAAAATGGGTTACATGATGGATCGTGTAGGCGGTAGTCATGCCAGCGTCAGACCGGAGGCACGCAGCGTTTCGCCGCCGCGCAAGAAAAATCGGTAACTGATCAAATCAGAGAGCGCCAGCAGTTGCTGTTCAAGTTCATGGCACGCCAGCCCATTGAGCGTTTGCGCGGTGAGCGTTGCGATCCGCGCCGAAAGCGCAGTGGCCGCGCTTTGCTGCGCCTCATTCATCCCATCATCGCGCAGGCGCGGCAGCACATCCAGATGATCCTTAATCACGCTTATCTGAAACGCGAGCGATCGCGGATTATAGGGATCAAGCCCAACGAGATCACGCACCTGAAGCAGCGCAAGCCCAGTTGAATAACGCTGACGGTAGCTGATCTGAACATCGCACAGCTCAAGCAACATCAACAAATCCTCGCCGCTTGCCAGATCATTGCCAAATGCCGAGATCAAACGGCACAGCGAAACCCCGCGTTCAATCCGCCGCCCGAGATCATGAAAACGCCAGCCGGCGGTGCGCCCCATATTTTCACTCGCAAGTCCGGCAAACGCCGCAAAACGCGCTTTGAGATGAATATGCTTGGCCTCAAACCGCCCTGGCTTAGGGAAAGGCGCATCAAGCAATCTTGAAAAATCGGGCGACAGCCGCTCACGCGAGCCAGCCCCAATCAGACGCGCAGAATTGAGCAAACTCGTAACGCTTGAACGCGCATAAGGGTCATCAAGTGCGGCGGTCAGCACATCAGAGAAAAATGCACCGCTCTCAGGCGGCACGGCCCCCTCTTCAATCAGACGTGTGCGAATGCGTGCGGCGGTTGCGGCGGGAATTGAGGGATCGCTATCGCTGACAATGCCCGACCCTGAACCCGCACGCACAAGCGCAAGCACCGATTCGCCGCGCTCAAGATAGCGGCCAAGCCAATAAAGATTATCCGCAACCCGGCTTGGCAACGTCCCCGGATTGCGGCGGATGACCGAGCCAGCATCGGCGCGGAGCAGCGAGACCGCAGCGTGCGGTGCTGCGCCGTGGATAATGACATCGGCTGACCGCGTGCCAACCCCCATTGATGTCGCGCGGACGTCAGCAACCGGGCCAATCCGCGCAAAACCGCCGGGCATCACACTCCAATTGCCCTCGGCACCGCGCGCGGCAAAAACGCGCACTGTGAACGGCCGGGCAATCATCACGCCGTCATCAATCACTGGCATCGTAGAAAGCGTGACGACCTCTTGGCCGACATAATCCTGCGGGCGACGTTCAAGATCAGCAATCAATGCGGCACGCGCATCGGGATCAAGATCGCTGCCAAGCCGCGCGTCAATCCCGCTAAGCCCAGACGGAAGTGGGCCGAAGGCGGAGGATATAACCATGTCGTCAAGTCGGCTGCGTACTTGCGCTGCTGCGCCGACCTGCCCGCACCACCATGTCGCGATGTTGGGGAGCTTAAGCGGTTCGCCGAGCAATATTTTGGCCAGCTTCGGCATGAACGCCGCGAAGATAGGCGCTTCGATCACCGCGCTCCCCGGAAAATTGGCGACAACCGCGCCGCCCGCCGCGAGCGCATCAATCAACCCTGGAACACCGATCGTCGAGTGCGTTTCAAGCGTCAGCGGATCAAGCAGCCGCGCATCCATCCGCTGCCACAGCGCATCGACCCGCTTCATCCCCTCAATCGTGCGCAGATACAGCCGATCATCATGGATCACGAGATCCTCGCCCTCGACCAGCAACAGCCCAAGATAGCGCGCGACATGGGCTTGTTCGGTATAGCTTTGATTAAACCGACCCGGCGTCAGCAGCGCAATACGCGGATCAGTGCGCGCGCACGCCGCCGCAATGCCTTCGCGAAATTCAGTAAAAAAGCGCGCCAACCGCTCGATATTGAGCGATTCGGCAAGCCCGCCAAGCACGTGCGATGTCGCAAGCCGGTTCTCCAGCGCATAGCCAGACCCGGCGGGAGAGCGCCCATGATCGGCAAGCACCCGCCATTCGCCGTCCGGCCCGCGCCCAATATCGCACGCGTAAATATGGAGGAATTTGCCGCCAACCGGGGCAATACCGATCATCGGGCGGAGATAATGCGGGCTTCCTGAAAGCGCCGAAGTTGGCAAAACGCCCGACGTCACGAGCGTCTGTTCACCGTAAATATCGGCGATCAAGCGCTCGGCGAGTTCTGCGCGTTGGGCAACGCCCGCCGCAATACCGCGCCATTCGTCCTCGCCAATGAGCAGCGGGACTGGCGATAATGGCCATGGGCGCTCCTCACTCTCGCCGAGCAAACGAAACCCAATGCCGATTTCATCAACGCGCCGCTGGATCAATTCCTGCGTAACTGCAACGTCACCGTCACCAGCCCTTAGAACTTCAGCGAGCGCGATATTCCATGCTTCTGCCGCCGCCCCGGTTGCGGCACACAGCACGTCGCCGCCGCCTGCCGCCGCGCAGTAGCTTTCTCGCAGTGCCTGCGCGGGTTCAGTTCGGTCAATAATCTGATCGCTCATGCGCGGCTCCCTAGGCAAGTTTGCTTCACCACAATCGCTGGCCAAGGGCAAGCGATGCTCGACTATGCCGCACAACAAAGCTAGGGACGCGGTGATGACGCATGATCCCTTTGCCTTGTTTGATGCGTGGTTTGCCGAGGCGCGGGCAAGCGAACCCAATGATCCCAATGCGATGGCGCTGGCGACTGCGGGCGCGGATGGCCAGCCGTCGGTGCGGATGGTGTTGCTTAAAGGACATGACCCCGAAGGCTTTATCTTTTACACTAATTTGGAAAGCCGCAAGGCCGGACAGTTTGGCGAAAACGCACAAGTTGCGCTGCTCTTTCACTGGAAATCGCTGCGCCGCCAAGTGCGGATAGAAGGGCCAACGAGCGCGGTGAGCGACGCGGTTGCCGACGCCTATTTCGCAACGCGTAGCCGCGATTCGCAACTCGGTGCTTGGGCTTCGGAGCAATCGCGCCCGCTTGACAGCCGCACGACATTTGAAACGCGCTTTGCCGAGATTGAAGCGCGCTTTGCCGGGCCGCCCGTGCCGCGCCCGCCGCATTGGTCGGGCACACTGGTAAAGCCTACACGGATCGAGTTTTGGCAAGACCGCGAACACCGCCTCCACGAACGTCGCCTGTTCACGCGGAGCGACGACGGTTGGAGCGAAGGCCTGCTTTATCCGTGAGCGGCGCGCATAATCATAACCATAGTCATGGCAGCAGCCACGCACATTTGCCGCATAATGGTGAACGCGCAAAACTGACGCGCCGCGCAGCGCTTGCCAGCGTGTCGATGGCGCTGTTCCTGCTTGGCCTCAAAGCATGGGCGGCGGTTGAGACAAGTTCAGTTTCAATGCTGGGTTCACTTGCCGATACCGGGCTTGATATCATCGCGTCGCTCGTCACACTCTACAGCGTTCATTTGGCCGCACAGCCCGCCGATCATGATCACCGCTTTGGCCACGGCAAGGCAGAGGCACTGGCCGCCCTTTTTCAGACTGGGATCATCGTTGCCTCGGCCATCGCGATTGGCTGGCGCGGGATCAGCCGTTTTGGCAGTGATGCGCCGCCCGAAAATCCCGAACTTGGGATTGCGGTTTCGGTGGTTGCGATCATCACGACCTTTGCGCTGATCACCTATCAGAAATATGTGGTGAAGCAGACGGGTTCGGTCGCGATCCATGCCGATCATGTCCATTATTCAAGCGATTTGCTGCTCAATGCGTCAGTGATTGCAGCACTTGTGCTCGATTCGATACTCAAGGTGCGCGGGGCTGATCCGCTGTTCGGTGTCGCAATTGCGGCGTGGCTGATCTGGCACGCGCGCGAGGTTGCGTCATCGGCGATTGATCAGTTGATGGACAAGGAATGGCCGCCCGAAAAACGCGACCGTTTTCTAAACGTTGCGCAAAGCCATCCAGAACTGCGCGGCATCCACGACATGCGCACCCGCACCAGCGGCGCGCATGATTTTGTTCAGTTTCACGTCTGGGTTGATCCAGCGATGACCGTGCTTGAGGCCCACCGGGTGATGGACGAAGTTGAGGCCAAGCTGATGGCCGAATTTCCCGGTACTGAAGTGTTGATCCATCCCGATCCCGAAGGCCATGCGCCTGAGGAATTGGGCTATATCCCCTCACAGTCGGTTGAGCGTTAACCCGCTTCAAACCCTAAACGCTTTGCAATCTCGACCGGATCACCCGGAGCATCGCCGCGTCCTCAATCTCCTCCGCGTCTCCGCGCCTCCGCGCGAAATAAATCAACAATATCGCTCACGATAAGGCTAGTTTTGATTCACGCGGAGGCGCGGAGGGCGCGGAGGAGTTTTCTTTAGAGTGCGTAAAATAACGGAATACATCTAGCTTGGTTCAATCTGACTAAAATCAACTTCAACCGCCTTCAAACCCCAAACGCTTTGCAATCTCGACCGGATCACCCGGAGCATCGCCGCGTGCGCTGCGCCCGCGATTGGCGAATCTGATCCGTAAATCCTTTTCCCACAGCGTCAGGCGAGACTGCGTAATCGGGCAGACAAGATTGGGGATGGGAAGCTGCGCGCGCCATTTGCGCCGCATATAATTCCACGCCTGCGCATAGCCGCCGCCAAGATTGACCACGGGACGGCTGTGATGGACGACTGGCGCACCCACAACCCAGGTGCTGTGTCCCGCCGTTTGCGCGCTCAGGATGATATCGGCTGCGTAAAGGTGGAAGCTTGGCAATTGTTCATCAAAACGCAGCCCAGAATCGCGGCGAATGATGATGATCAATTCATCAAGTGTGGCCGCGCGTGCGGGCAATGCAGCCGTGCCCTCAATCAACCGCGCGTTACCCGAGCACCAGACCTGGCCGATAACTGCGCCGCTCTGCGTGCCGCCGACAACGCCTGCAACCGCCCAATCAGGCGCGGTCTTGCTCAAGGCCTCAAGCGCATGGGTGATCCGCGCGGCAAAGCCCGTTGGCAAATACACATCCTGATGCGCGAGCAGCAGCCACGGCGCATCGCATTCATCAAGCGCCTGATTATAGGCGGTGCCTGCGGTTGCGAAGCCTTCATAGGTTTTCAGACTAAGCGTTCCGCCCACGATATCGGGTGATCGCGCAAGGCAGTCTGCAAGGATCGCGCGGTCATTCACCGCCGCTGCGACCGATATCATGATGCGCGCCGTGCGGGCAAAAACCGCTGTGCCATGCCGATCATTTGGGCGCGCACGTCGGCGGGCAAAAGCCGATAAGCAGCAAAGCTCGCAACGCTGATCAGCACTGCCGCCCCCGCAAACCAGAGCGGATCATTCAAAGCCAGCTTGCTTGACAAGATAGCAGCGGCAATCAGCAAGATCAGCGATCCCCCAAGCGCAGGCGCAGCCTCTATTCGGCGGTGGGCAGCAAGCGACTGCATTATGAAATCAACCCCAAACCGGGCAGCGAGCGCAACCGCGCACCCGACAATGCCGTAAC
>JAYTPB010000197.1:0-6617 GCA_043747445.1 Sphingomonadales bacterium | reverse complement strand
CACGGTTTGCGAAAGATCAAGGATATGAATCCCATTGCGATCGCCAAAAATATAGGGTTTCATTTTTGGATTCCAGCGATGTGTCTGGTGTCCAAAGTGTGCGCCAGCTTCCAAAAGCTGATGCATGGTGACAGTCGGAGCCGCCATGGGGATAGTTCCTTTCCGGTTAGTCCACTGAGAGGCGAGAATGAAGCAGTTGCTTCACACCGGTTTATGATGCCTCCCATGCGGGATTGAGCGGCGCGCTTAGCGGTCGCAGCCACAGATTGCAAGTGTTTCAGCTATGCGTGATTGAAACGCAGGTTCCAAGATTTGCGTCAGTGATCCTCACGCTCGCATGAAGTTGCTTTGACAGCGCATCGACGATCCCGGTGCCAAGCCCTGGCTTGGGGGCATCAAGGCCAATCGGCATTCCAATACCATTATCGCACACAATCAAAGCCCATTTGCCGCCATCGGAGGTGTAGCTGACCTCAATCTTGCCTTCGCGCTGATCAGGAAACGCATGTTTGAGCGCATTGATCACAAGCTCAGTCACGATCAGACCGTAGCTGACTGAAACATCGGCCATTATTTGGCTTTCATCAACCGTGACAACCAGTGACAGCTTGCTCGAATCAGGGATCATCGAAGCGCCAATGCTTTTGCACAAATCAGTGAAATAGGGGCGGAGCGCGACCTCTCCGATGCGCGATGCTGAAAGCTGTTGCTGCAAAACACTGATCGACATCACCCGGCTATGTGCGTCATGCAGGTGGCCACGCACTTCTTCCGATTGCACCTTGCGCGCGCTTTGCATCAGCACACTCGCAATGATTTGCAGGCTGTTGGCAACGCGGTGCTGAAGTTCTTGAAGCAGAATTGCCTTTTCGCGCACCAAATCATCTTTTTTTATGGCATCGGCGCGCACGTCGGTGACATCTGAAATCGCCAGTACCAGTCTTACATTTTCCGGATCACCATATTCAAGCAAATGCGCGTTGAGCACCAGACAAAGTGTTGGCTGGCCTTCGCGCTTGAGATCCATTTCATACGCGTCGATCTGTGCGTGTTGCGCAACCGTTGTTTCAAGCAAGGATCGTAACTGCGGCACATTCCATTCGCCTTCACCAATCGTGGCAAGCGACGCGCCCGAAATGCTTTCTGCATCGATATGGAATGCGTGGCAAAAAGAATCGCTCGCCGCGATGACGCTCAAATCACCATCAAGTAACAATACTGGCGCATTCGATGAAGCAATAACGGCGAGAGCAAGATTAACCGAAATATCGGGATGCGCGGGTGAATGCGGTAACATAATTGAGGTATCATTTCAAAAACCGGAGACTCGCGCAACGAAAGCCATTCCCGGCAGAATACTCTGCGGTTGTGTTCCAGCTTGTAACAATCCCCGTATTTCTTCACTAAGCTTTTTTTTTGCGAAACCTAATGAATTCGCGAATCTGTCAAAAAAAGGCACCCCCGCTCACCGCGTTAAAGATTCACCCTGACGCAAAAATTTCTCCGCGTGGGAACATTATGCCCCGCAAAAAATTTACAGTCTTTCACACAAGCCACTTGACACCGGAACAATAAATGAACATTTGTTACGGAACAAAGGGAGACTATCGATGCATATCCTCGCAATTTTGGTTGTTCTGGCCCTATTGGGTTTGGCGCTTGGCATCATTGGGGGAACGCTTTTTGCCCACCGTGTACGCATTGGCAATGCCCTCGCACGCCGTTCATCGAAAGCTGATTTCCGTGTCACCTTTGTAACCTTCGGCAAAAATCAGGCGTTACCAAAGCCAGTAAGGCGATTGCCTATTGAGCCACAGTCGCCGCTGCCTTTGGCCGCTTGACCTTGGCATAGCTGCGAATGCTGAACGGAATCGACAGCAGGTAAAGCACAGCAATGCCAATCAGCGTGATCCACGGGTCTGAAAAAAGCGTTGTTCCAACCAGCGCTGTCAGCAGGATCACATCAAGTCGTAGATTTTTGCGCAACCGGATTGAGGCCCAAGTGAAGGTGGCAACATTTGAGATCATCAGGATGGCAACAAAGGCCGCCCACGGCGCAACCACCATCGGCTGCCGGAACCATTCATTTTCGGTAACGATCCACAAATAGAGCGGCAAAAACGCCAATCCTGCCCCGGCCGGTGCAGGCACCCCGGTTAAGAACCCCGCCGACTTATGTGGTTGTTCCTCAGTATCAATTTGCGCATTGAACCGCGCCAGTCGCAGTGCGCACGCAATTGCTAGCGCGAGCGCGCAAATCCAGCCGAAGCGCGGAAATTGCTGAAGCGACCAGAGATAAAGGATCAGCGCGGGTGAAACGCCAAAAGCGACGTTATCCGATAGCGAATCGAGCTCCGCACCAAAACGCGTTTGCCCTTTCAAGAGCCGCGCGACGCGCCCATCAATCCCGTCAAGCAGGCCAGCGATGATGATCGCACCAATCGCCCGCTCCCAATCCGATGGGCCGGGATTTACGCCCGTCGCCGATATTGCGTAACGAATGCCCGTCAGGCCAAAACACATTGCAAGCGCGGTAATCGCGTTTGGCGCAATCGCACGGAGCGGAAGACCGCGCCGCAGTGCCGGAGCGCCGTCTTCGTCTTCATTCACAGCCATATACTCACAAGGCTGTGCCCGCCACGCTGGCACCGTCGCCAATCCGCGCCAGCACAGTTTCACCAGCAACGATCCGCTGACCAAGCGCAACTTTTGGCGCGGTGCCTTCGGGCAGATATACATCAACCCGGCTGCCAAAACGGATCAGGCCAATCCGTTGCCCAGCCGCAACCATGTCCCCCGGCTTCACAAATGGCACAATCCGCCGCGCGACAAGCCCCGCGATTTGCGTGAACCCGATTCTCAGACCGTCACTGCGCTCTACCAAGATATGCTGCCGCTCATTATCCTCGCTCGCCTTATCAAGATCAGCATTGAGGAATTTGCCCGAGATATAGATGACGTTCTTGACAGTGCCCGCAATCGGTGTGCGGTTGATATGCACATCAAACACACTCATGAAAATCGAAACGCGCGTCATTGGTGCTTCGCCAAGCCCGTCAATTCCAGCCATTTCCTTGGGCGGCATGACATTTTGAATGAGCGTGACCATGCCGTCGGCGGGCGCGACGATCAAATCATCACCCTGCGGCACCGTCCGCACTGGATCGCGGAAGAAAGCCAGCACCCAGAGTGTGACGCCAGCCATTGGCCAGGCGAGTGTTTCCCACGCCATCAACGCCAGAACAAGCGTTACGGCCCCTGCAATCATCCCGAATTTTCGACCTTCGGGATGAACAGTGGGAAAGTGCCATTTGACGCCGTCAATCGGCGCTGGAAGATTTTCAGATGAAGACATGAGACATGTTGTAGGGAGCCGAGGCGACAGATACAAGCTATCAGCGGTTGATTGACAGCGCGGCACGGCTTAGACGGCTGTGCATACTACCCCTGGGAGAAAGCGACCAACATGGCCAAGATCAAGGTAAAAACCCCTGTTGTCGAGATTGACGGCGACGAAATGACCCGGATCATCTGGCAGTGGATTCGAGAGCGTCTGATCCTCCCCTACCTTGATATTGATCTCGATTATTATGATCTCGCCGTCGAAGTGCGCGATGCAACTGCCGATAAAATCACCGTCGATTCGGCCAAAGCGATCCAAAAATACGGCGTCGGCGTCAAATGTGCGACGATCACCCCCGATGAAGACCGCGTTAAGGAATTCAACCTCAAGAAAATGTGGAAATCGCCCAACGGCACGATCCGCAACATCCTTGGCGGCGTTGTATTCCGCGAACCAATCGTGATTAAAAACGTCCCGCGTCTTATTCCCGGCTGGACAGACCCGATTGTCGTTGGTCGTCATGCCTTTGGTGATCAATACCGTGCGACTGATTTCCGCGTGCCCGGCCCCGGCAAACTCCGCCTCATTTTTGAAGGCGATGATGGCACCGTTATTGATGAGGAAGTGTTCAACTACCCATCATCGGGCGTCGCTTTGGCGATGTACAACCTCGACGAATCGATTCGCGATTTCGGCCGCGCGAGCATGAACTATGCGCTCGGTCGCGGTTGGCCGCTGTATCTTTCGACCAAAAACACCATCCTCAAGGCCTATGATGGGCAGTTCAAGGATTTGTTCGCCGAAGTGTTCGAGAATGAATTTGCCGAAAAGTTCAAGGCGGCTGGCATCGTTTACGAACACCGTCTGATTGATGACATGGTGGCCTCAGCGCTCAAATGGTCGGGCAAGTTTGTCTGGGCGTGCAAAAATTATGATGGCGATGTTCAGTCGGATCAGGTGGCGCAGGGCTTCGGATCGCTTGGGCTGATGACCTCAGTTCTCCTCTCGCCTGACGGCAAAACGGTTGAGGCGGAAGCCGCGCACGGCACGGTTACACGCCATTTCCGGATGCACGAGGCGGGCAAGGCGACCTCGACCAACCCAATCGCATCCATCTTTGCATGGACGGGTGGCCTCAAATTCCGGGGCAAGTTTGACGGCACCCCCGATGTGATCCGTTTTGCCGAAACGCTTGAGCGGTGCTGCATCAAGACGGTTGAAGACGGCGGCATGACCAAGGATCTCGCGATCCTAATCGGCCCCGATCAGGCATGGATGACCACCGAACAGTTTTTTGAAGCTGTGCGGCTCAACCTCGAAAAAGCAATGGCCGCTTAATCTTCAATGACAATGACCGTGTGATCCGCATAATGGGTAATGGCACTCGAACTCGCCTCTACCGGATTTAGCGATTCGCTGGTCATTCTTGGCGCAGCGGGCCTTGTCATCCCGACGTTTGCGCGCTTTCGGATAACGCCGGTCATCGGCTTTATCCTCGTTGGGATATTGGTGGGGCCATTTGGGCTGGGCGCACTGGTTGATCGTTACCCGTGGCTTTATTACGTCACGATTACTGATCCGTCCTCAATTGCCCCCTTTGCCGAACTCGGAATTATCCTGCTGTTGTTTTCAATCGGGCTTGAGTTGTCATTCAAGCGATTGTGGGCAATGCGCCGGCCATTGTTCGGCTTTGGCGCGGTTGAATTGATCGGCGCGGGCGGGCTCATCGCGCTTGCCCTGATGTTATTTGGTGAGACAACCGCAGCCGCGATAGGGCTTGGTCTTGCGCTTGCGCTGTCATCAACTGCGCTAGTTTTACCAATTGCGGGCACGACCAGTCCGGTTGGAAAACTCGCGCTGGCGATGCTGTTGTTTGAAGATTTAGCGCTTGTCCCGATCATTTTCCTATTGAGTGCGATTGCGCCATCGGCAGCCACGGGCGGGTTCGCTGAATTTGCCAAGGTCATCGCGATTGGCGTGGCAACAGTGGCGGCGATGCTTATTCTCGGGCGGTGGCTGCTACCGCCGCTATTTGCACAGGCCGCGCGCACCAAAAGCCCTGAACTGTTCCTTTCGGTCAGTCTGTTGACAGTCATCCTCGCCAGCCTTGCGACAACCGCTGTGGGTCTCTCCCCCATCGTTGGTGCGCTCGTTGCAGGGCTGCTGATCGCCGAAACCAAATACCGCGCCGAAGTTGAGGTGACGACCGCCCCGTTCAAGGGGTTGGCGCTCGGAATTTTCCTCATCAGCGTCGGGATGAGCCTCGATCTCAACCTGATCGCGGCGCAATGGCCGCAGGTGATCGGCGCGGTTGTTGGTGTCATCCTGATCAAAGCGCTCGTCACAACGTTGCTGCTCCGCGTTGGCGGGGTTTCTACCGGCGTTGCGACAGAAACCGGCGTGTTGATGGCAAGTCCTTCCGAAACGACGCTAATCGTATTGGCGAGCGCGCTTACGGCGCGGCTCATTTCGCCCGAAACAGCCGCATTCTGGACGGTGGTGACGGCAGTTGGCCTCACGATTACACCGCTGCTCGCGAGGGTCGGCCATGATTTCGCAAGGCGTATCGAATGGCAACAGAATAAGGACGCGCCGCTGGACGTAGCCGAAGGTGAGCCGCGTACAATCCTCATTGGCTTTGGTCGTGTCGGGCGGCTCGTCGCGGATATGCTTGAGGCGCACGGCCTCGCTTATGTGGCAATTGAGGCTGATGTTGATCATGTCACCATGGCACGGCGCGAAGGACGACCTGTGCGCTTTGGCGACGCAGCGCGCGCGGCCACGCTTGATGCGCTTGATTTAGCAAGCGCGAGTGCGGTTGTTCTGACGATGGATGATCCGGTTCAGGCGGTGCGTCTGACCGCGACACTACGCAAGCGTTTCCCCAATCTCACCATCGTCGCGCGCGCGCGCGATACAGATCATGCCGCTGAACTTTACCGCGCTGGCGCGACTGACGCTGTTCCCGAAACGCTTGAAAGCTCGCTGCAACTCTCCGAAGCAGTATTGGTTGATCTCGGCGTCGCGATGGGGCCAGTCATCGCCTCAATCCACCAAAAGCGCGATGAACTTCGCGCCGAAATCAAAACCGCTGGTCAGCTTGAGTACAGCCCGCGTCTGGGGCCAATCCGCTAACCAGCAATAGCCGCGCGGATCGCATCAAGCGCTTCAACAGCTTTGCTGGCATCCGGCCCACCGCCTTGCGCCATATCGGGCCGCCCGCCGCCACCCTGACCGCCCAGTGCCGCAACCGCCACCCGAACAAGCGCAACCG
>JAYTPB010000196.1:0-5114 GCA_043747445.1 Sphingomonadales bacterium | reverse complement strand
GCCTTTGCCACATCGACCAACCGAAACCGCACGCCTTCCCAAATTCCCGCCAACGTTGAGGCGAAAATATTAAGCCTGCCGCAGGCGACGCAGCAGCAGGATGCGCGCGTCGCCTGGCCGCATAATGATGGGCATATTGATGCGTTTCGCCATGCCTATTGCAACGCGCGATTGACGTGTGAATTTGGCGGGGCGTGGGCCGAACAATTTGCCACCGCGCATGAGGGCAATGATCCCGGTAATACCAAAACCGGGGGGATGGATTTGCACAATAATCATGTCGGGTGCCGAATTGCGCTCGCCAATCCCGGCGCAACCCCAGCCCAACTTGCCGATCTGGTAAAAGCCGCACTTGAACGTGGTGAACTTGTCGTGGTTGATCGCAGCGGCGAACTTAACTGGAGCAACCAAGTGCCGGTCGGCCATCACGGTGTTCCCATCCCTTATATGAATATGCCGATTGAACGCGGCGAATGGCTGTGTCCGATTGGCTGCAATTTGCGGCAGCGGGGCCGCTGCGACGGCGCACTCGCCTGCCCGCTTGGTTCAATCCTCGGTGCAGAAGGGTTAGAAACCTGCCAAGTCCCCCGCATTGAGGCCGCCGAGGCGCTCTAAACTAATCGATTCGATTAGATAATCTAATCGAATCGATTATGGCGCGCCCCGTTGGCACATTCTAAAACAGGGAAATGCAGGGGGCGTATTTATAGGAGTTTATGCCACCATGCAGAATAATGCGCTATCATCAGCCACAACGGGTTTTAACAGTGGCTTGAACAATGAGCTTTTGCTCGCGCGCGGTGGGACGGGCAAACCGTCACTTTCAAGCATTCAGAGCCAGTATCAGGTTGCCGAGGATCGCATGATCCGTTGGGAGCCCAAGCTTGCTGGCTTCATTCCCTCATTTGGTTTGGCCGGCAACCGGACAATGACCGCGACCGAAGGGCAAATGCTTGATCGGCTAACGCGCGATCAGGGTATTCTCGGGCTGCAACGGTTTAGCGGATTGGTTGATGAGGCTTTTACCACCGCCGGCAACCGCGTGCCCACAACTGGCCCAATTCCAGCGGCGGTTGAAGCTGAAATCAAAAAACTTCCCGCCGATATGCAGACAGCGGCGCGCAATCAGTGGCCAACGGGTGATGGCCATAATGACGCATTCCGTCACGCCTATTGGAATGCGCGGATGACGTCTGAATTTGGCGAACAATGGGCCAATCAATATGGTACCGCGCATGAAGCGGTAACAACGCAGATCAACAACAGTTCAGTGCGTGAAGCGATGGATTTGTACAATAACAAGGTTGGTCGCCAAATTGCGATTGATAATCCCAACGCCTCGCCTGCCGAACTTGCCGACAAGGTTAAGCAAGCGCTTGATGATGGCAAGCTGCTCGTTGTCAATCAGCGCGGACAACTGGCATGGAGCAATGAGGTGGCGGTGGGTCATCACGGTCGGGCATCATCGGGAACGGCACCGGGCGCGATTGCGGTGCCCGAGGGCAATGCCTATCCCAATCTTCGTTGATCATAATGCGCGGGGCTGGCATAACGCACTTATGCGCACCCTCGCCATCATCCCACTTTTGATGCTTATGGCTTGCGGCGGTTTTGACAAGGAAACTTGGGCATCAGGCAAAGGTAATTATGAGGGCAAGAACCCCCGCATTGCAATGATAGCTGCGGCTGAGGCGGCGGGGGTCAAAGTTGGAGCCACGCGCGTTCAGGTGCGGGCGCTGCTCGGTGAACCTGATAGCAGCGGGCCAAACGGCGATATCTGGTATCTTGGCCGATCAACCTATGCGCCTGATTATCAGACGTTTGAAATCAGTTACGACGATAAAGCGGTTGTGACAAAAATTGGCGGCACCCAAAGCTGAACGCTCAGCCTTGGGTGCCAAAACCAATTAACGACAGCGACGCTTCCTAGTCAGTTCACGGCCAAGGAGCGCGCCACCTGCGGCGCCAAGGATCGTGCCCGTTGTGCGTTCACCGCGTGTATCAACCGCGCGGCCTACCAATGCGCCGCCTGCGGCACCGACAACAAGACCGACGGTGCCGTTTGATTTGCGGCAATATGTGCGACCGTCCTTGCCGCGCCATTCGCGTGCATTTGAGCGCGCCTCAGCCGGGGTGGAGGCCACCACAAACGCGGGGGCAAGCAGGGCAGCGGCGGTTACAATCGATAGAAACTTACGCATGTTAACGTCCTTCGGTTAAACTTTGAACGCAGCCAAAATGGCGGATCGAAGCTGAACATGGCCTATCCGGCGAAAACGCTTTATCGTGTGATCAGTGCAGCTTAGCTGATCAGGGTTAGCGCCAGCGCAGATTATCGCGGTTCAGGTCATGAACGCTTCGCGCGCCCATTAGTTTCATCCCGCGCGCAATTTCATCACGCAGAAGCGCAACCGCGCGGGCAACACCGGGCTGACCAGCGGCGGCCAGCGCATAAAGATAAAGCCGCCCGCCCGAACACGCCTTGGCACCAACCGAGAGTGCCTTCAGAACATGCGTACCGCGCGTAATCCCGCCGTCGCAGATCACGTCGATCCGGTCTCCCACAGCGTCAACAATCTCGGCCAACTGATCGAACGGGGCGCGGCTGCCATCAAGCTGCCGCCCGCCGTGGTTGGAAACCATGATCGCGGTCGCGCCGATATCGACTGCGCGCCGCGCATCCTCAACTGACATGATGCCTTTGAGGCAAAACTGCCCACCCCAGTCAGCGCGAATGGCTTCCGCTGTTTTCCAGTCCATCGATTGATCAAGCATCGTGTTGAAATAATCGGCAATTGACAGCGCGACATTGGTGCCCTCGGCGACATGATCTTTGAGGTTTGACAGCTCAAACTTTGTGCGGAAAAAATAATTGAAGGCCCATGCCGGGTGCAGCGCAAAGCTTGCTATGCTTGCCGGGGTCAGCCGCATCGGCGTGGTAAAACCAGTCCGCAAATCGCGCTCGCGTCGCCCGCTGACGATCGTATCAACGGTCAGCGTCATCACATCAAACTTGGCCGCCTTGCACCGTTCGACGAGGGCTGTGTTCAGCCCCTTATCCTTGTGGACATAAAGCTGGAACATTTTGGGTGTGCTGATCGTGCGGCCAATTTCTTCGATGCTGATCGTCGCGAGTGAGGAAATGCCGAAGAAGGTACCGTTGGCCTGCGCTACAGCACCGACCGCAGCCTCACCGTCGCGGTGGAACATCCGCTGGATCGCGGTGGGGGAAAGAAACAGCGGCATGGCGATCTTTTGTCCCATCACCGTCGTTGACATATCAATGTCTTCAACGCCCGCGAGGACATCGGGAATCAGGTCGCACGCCTCATAAGCCGCCGTATTGCGCCGCCGCGTCACTTCATCATCGGCGGCCCCGTCAATATAATGAAATACCGGCCCCGGCAGACGTTTCTGCGCGAGGCGGCGGAAGTCATCGATATTGTGGCAATCGGTCAGGCGCATAAGTGTGTATTGACTGAATTTTATTAGCCATGCACCTATTAAATATCCGCCCCCGAAAGCTGAGTTTCGGGGGCAGGGGTTGGGTGCTTACGCCGCCTTAAGCTGCGGAATTGCCTCAGCCGTCGCGCCGCCGAGTACAATCTTGCGCGGCTTCATTGCTTCGGGCACTTCGCGTACCAGATCGATGGTGAGCAAACCGTCCGCGACATCCGCTGCACTCACGCGCACATAGTCGGCAAGTTGGAAGCGCCGCTCAAACGCGCGGTTGGCAATGCCCCGGTGGACATAATGCGGAGTTTCGCCGCCTTCTACGGCTTCGGCCTTACGCGCGGCAACCGTCAGCAGGTTTTGATGTGCGGTGACGTCAATCTCATCACGCGCAAAGCCAGCAACCGCAATGGTGATGCGGTAGCTATCATCGCCTGACTTTTCGATGTCATAGGGCGGATAATTGCTATCGCTCGCGGTCGCGCGCGCATTATGTTCAAGCACATCAAACAGACGGTCAAAGCCAACCATCGAACGGCGGTAGGGGGTAAAATCAAAAGCATTTCGCATGAGTATGTCCTTCATAAGCAACATAGATAATGCACGCTCCACCATTGGAACTGCGCATATCAGACCCAATATGGCGTCTGACGCTTCATGAGATGGGAAGGTCAATTCTAAAAACAAGAGTTTTTATGTAAAATTTTATCAAATAGCCACTCGGCCGTTTCACCTTGCCAGTGACATACCAAGTGGCATACGAAGCGGTGCCTCTCAAATAAGAATCCCCTGCTTGCGCAATAGAGCCATGCTTGAACGCTGAACTTTTCCCTTTTCGTGAACGCCTTGGGCGGCGCGGTGCTGCGATCCTGCTCACGCTGGTGATCGAGGGTCTGCTTGTTCTTCTGTTGTTGGGGCTCGTGGTGCTGGAGCCTGCGGCCAAACTCGAAAATGTGGCCCGTCTATCGACTTTTTCGCTGAGTCCCGCCGCCAAGACCGCCGCGCGTGATAAGGCCGAAGCCAAGCCCAAGGCCGAGCGGCCAACTCCGCCCGAAGAGGTGGCCCCGCCCGAAATTCCCATCCCGCCTTCACCCAATAAGGGCTTTATTGAGATGAGCCGCGAGGAGATGGCCGCTGGTGATATTAGCACATTGCCACAATATGAGAGCGCGGCTGCGAGCGGGAACAGCGCAGGCGATTCTGCGAAGGCATCCGGGCAGGCGCCAAATGGTGAGCCGCTCTACCACGCAGAATGGAAACGCGAGCCGACCGATGGGGAACTTGCTTTCTATTTACCGAAAAATCGTCCGCCCGGCAGTTGGGCCATCATCGCGTGCCGCACGATTGACAATTATCAAGTTGAAAATTGCCAATCGCTTGGCGAATCTCCTCCGGGTTCGGGGATAGCGCGCGCTCTGCGCCAAGCGGCTTGGCAATTCCGTGTTCGCCCGCCGCGCGTAGGCAACAAGCCGCTTATCGGTGCCTGGGTGAGCATCCGTTTCGATTTCACCACGATCCGACGGGAAGACAATTAACCTGTTTTGATCAATTTTCTACCAGTCGAGGATCGGCCATCCACGTTGCACCGCCACTGCGCACATTTTTCGTGAGGGGTGGACGGCGATGGCCTCATCAGCCCAGTCAAAGGTCGGCAGATCAGA
>JAYTPB010000195.1:0-10396 GCA_043747445.1 Sphingomonadales bacterium | reverse complement strand
CAGCGATCAGCGGTCGTCTCTATCCAAGCGCCCGCCATCCAGCCGGGCATTGGTTGTGGGTTTGGATTTGGCGCGGCGTGCGCGATTGAAACCGCCGCCGCCGCCGCGATGATCGAGAGCGCCCATTTCTGTCGCATATCCCTCTCCCAATGATCTCGGTTTAAGCAAAGCTTGCCTTGATCCCGTCGATCACAAATTGCGCCGCAAGTGCTGCCAGTACCACGCCCAATATCCGCGTGATCATCGCCTCAACGCGGTAACCCAGCAGCTTCATCAGTGGCCCCGCGAGCAGTAGCGAGATGAGCGTCAGCACAAGCATCGCGGCGAGCGCACCCAGCACAATCAAGCTTTCGGTCAGGCCATTACTCTTGGCCATCAGCAGCATGACCGACGCGATTGACCCCGGCCCGGCGATCATCGGGATGGCCATTGGGAAGATCGAGATATCCTCATGCTCAGGATTATCCTTCACATCCTGCGCGCGGCTTTCGCGGCGCTCGGTGCGTTTTTCAAACACCATATCGAGCGCGATGAGGAAGAGCATGATCCCGCCAGCGGTGCGAAATGCATCAAGGCTGATCCCGAGCGCACCGAGCAAATCTTCGCCGAACACCGCGAACACCAGCAATATTCCGCTCGCGACCAACACTGAGCGGATTGCCATTGTTCGGCGGTGCGCAGCGTCAGTGCCCGCCGTCAGACTGGTGAAGATTGGCGCGCAACCCGGCGGATCGATCACCACAAAAAAGGTGACGAAGGCGGAAATGAAAAGCTCGGTCATTCGGCCACCAATCCTGATCGGGCGCGCGCTGCTGCAAGCGTGTTATGGAGCAGGCAGGCAATCGTCATCGGGCCAACCCCACCGGGAACAGGTGAAATTGATCCCGCCACCTCGGCCACCTCAGCAAAGGCGACATCGCCGACGAGCTTGGTTTTGCCCGGAATATCTGACGTCACCCGGTTGATGCCAACGTCAATCACACAGGCACCCGGCTTAATCCAATCGGCCTTGACCATTTCAGCGCGGCCAACGGCAGCGACAACGATATCGGCGCGACGGACGGCCTCAGGCAGGTTTTGCGTCCGGCTGTGTGCCACCGTCACCGTGCAATTGGCCGCGAGCAGCAATTGCGCAACGGGTTTACCCACAAGGATCGAGCGCCCAATCACCACCGCTTGCTTGCCGCTCAGATCATCGCCCAGCATATCCCGGATCAGCATCATACAGCCAAGCGGGGTACAACTCACCAACCCCGGCAGGCCACTCGCCAGCCGCCCCGCGCTCACGACATGAAGCCCGTCAACATCTTTGTCCGGGTCAATCGTGCTGATCACGGCAAGGTCATCAAGATGCTTTGGCAGCGGCAATTGAACGAGGATACCGTCAACGCAGGCGTCAGCATTGAGCGCCTCAACGAGTGCGATCAGATCAGCCTGCGGCGTATCGGCAGGCAGCTTGTGCTCAAAGCTCGCCATGCCAACCTCAAGCGTCTGCCGCGCCTTGTTGCGGACATAAACCGCACTCGCGGGATCTTCACCGACAAGTACCACCGCAAGGCCGGGCACCCGCCCCGCCGCAAGTTGGTACGCGGCCACACCGTCAGCAATGCGCGCGCGCAGCCGCGCCGCGTGGGCCTTTCCGTCAATAATCGTCGCTGTCATCCGCGCGCCTTAGAGGATGCGCAGCGGTGCGGTCAAATCGGGAGTGGGGTGGTCGGAAAGTCACACTAAGGTCTCACCTGAACCCTCTTGTCGCACAGCCAGCACCCTTTATCAAAAAACCCTGAAAATCTCACGAAGTTGATACTGAATCCATATGTTTTCACACGCCCGCCGTGCGCAAAATACGGCGCAATCGATCCTCCGCAGCGGCGCATCAAGACTGACAGGTGAGAGGCGAAAGCAAAGGGCATACCTGGAACATATCATGAATATTTACTGTAGGAAAGACCCTTGATTGCGGTCAATCGGGGGCTACCAAATCATCCTCCGCAGGCCTTGTGGAATTGCAGACCATTCCAATTTGGCAAGGGAATTCTGGGCTTGTAGTATTATTCGACTTAGCGCACACCAAGTTTTCTTGCGGGGGTGCTGTACAAATGACTTGGGTCTCTCATGCCATCTGACGCAAAGATAAGGGTATTCTCGCTGCTTGTTTACCTAGCGATCATGGTCGTCGTTCAGGCAACGATTATTGACACTGGACTCGAACCCAACAGCAACGCAATTTGGCTGTATTCTGGAATCGCAAGTTTGCTCTTGGGTAGTCGCTTATTGAATCCCTACTTCACACCTCCCGCCGATTCCCTGACTAATGCCTTCGCAGGACTCTTGGCGATCATCCCTGCCGCAAAAGACGTAGCGCCTTCGACTCCGGACGCATACGTCCTCGGTGCGATCATCGCATATTGCGCTCTGCTATCCATCATAGCAGTCGGCATTCTCCTAACCCGACCTGCGCCTGGCATTCAACCCATCATGGTTTGGCGGCTCTGCGAGCGAGCAGTGAAAGGTCTCGGAGATCCACATATCATATTTACCGTACTTGTCATCGCATCCGCTTGGCTGTTTCACCGAGACAAGCCTGTAGAGGTGTTTGCCATCCTCGCCACACTTACCGTCATCGTCACCATAAAGCCGCTTGAGTCTCTCGCGACCTTTTTTATCTGGTGGCTAGGGCAGCCCAAGGTAAGAACCCACGCCGATATAATCGGCACCGTCGCCGCCCATCAGTCCCCCAGCATTGTCCTTATCAGACAGCTTCAATCGGAAGCTATGAGAGCAGGAGATGTCATGAGAGTCACCGACCCACATGGCCCTGAGCTGTTGGGCATCGCGCTCAATTACGTTGGACGCGACGAGGGCAACCTTTTACGTGTGTTAACGACTTCAATGCCCCAGCGCCTCGCGGGAGGCAGTCCCGCCGTGGCTGCCGAGGTGGGCATGGCGCTTCCCTTGCTCATAGACGAACAGGAGGCAGCGGATATCCCGACACTCCAATGGATCAAGCGCCTCCGGGGCATCGTGGATAGTGACAGTAGCCCCGACTACCTCTTGTTCGAGGTCATAGATGACGACGGCATTGCGGAAGGATGTCTTGCGGAGGTTCGAGTAGGCGAAGAGCGACAAGTCATCTATCAAGTGATAGACGGTGTGACGCGGGAAGAGGTCGTTCAGCAGAAGAACAAGTATGGATACGCTAGAGCGAAGGCTCGCAAGATTGGCTCTTGGGACGCAATAAAATCCAAGTTCGTGCCCGTACCTTGGATGCCTCGGCTCAATTCCCCCGTGTTCTTGATGGAGAGCGACGACTCACCTCCTCCGCAAGACTGCATAGGCCACTTCCCCCGGACACCCTATGGCGTTCGCGTGGATGTGTCGGAGTGCGTTACACACAACACGGCCATCCTTGGCATTCTTGGCGTGGGGAAGAGTTTCCTTGCCATCGAACTGGTCGAGCGAATGATAGCGCAAGGCATAAAGGTTCTGTGCCTCGACCTAACCAACCAGTATGCGACGCTACTGGCTGATTTCATCGACCCCATGTATGAGGCAGCCAAGCGAGATGAGCTGATCGTTGCTGCGAAAGGCGGAAAGGCGCATAAGAACCGAGAGCTTGGCGGCTCGCGAAATGCTTTCAAGAAGGCCGTTCTAGACCAAGTGCAAACGTTTCTAAGCACCGATGATGACCACTATCTTCATGTATTCAATCCCGCTCAGTTTCATCCCACCAAACAGATATCGTTCTTGGATAAGAACAATGATGCCGAACTTGCCCGACTGACCGCTTCAGAGGTTACAGCAATATTCTCGGACGCGGCGCTCTATGTGTGTCAAGAGCTTGGAATGACCGACAAGGCGCGTCTGTGCCTCGTCTATGAGGAGGCGCACTCACTTGTGCCGGAGTGGAACTCTGTAGCAGCGGATGGCGACAAGACCGCGACTGCAACGAGCGCACGGGCCATCTTACAGGGCCGCAAATATGGCCTTGGCTGCCTTCTAATTACGCAGCGCACCGCAAATGTGACCAAGACCATCTTGAATCAGTGCAACACAGTGTTTGCGATGAGAACCTTCGACGACACCGGTAAAGACTTCCTCGGCAACTACATCGGCTCAGACTACGCGAGCGTTCTACCGTCGCTGCAACCTCGCCACGCTGTCATATTCGGCAAGGGGTCGTCCTGCGAAAACCCGGTGCTGATCCAGTTAAACGACCAAGAGGCCTTCCGAGAAGTATTTCGCGCTGCCAATCCCCCGAAAGTTCCCACACCTCAGCCTCAGCAAGATATAGGCGAAAGTATCGCGATCGAAAGTGCAGACACTTCTTCTGCTAGGCCGTCGCCATCAATTACACCTTTGTGATATGGGCAAAGGCAGCGACGGCTTACGGTTTGCGGCTTACGTGACTGCCATGAACGACTTGGGTACATGTCGGCCATTCGGTCTGGGCCTCCCCCTAAACCGGAATCTCCAGCAGCACCCGATCAACAATGATCAGCCCAAGCAGCACGACCATCGGCGACAGATCGAGCGCGCCGAAATCCGGCATGATTTTGCGGATTGGGCGGTAGAGCGGCTCGGTCATTTTCTGGAGTGCTTCCCAGATCATCCGCACCATATCATTGTAGGTGTTGATGACGTTAAACGCGATCAGCCATGAGAGGATCGCCTGCACAATGATGATCCACCAGACCACTTTTAGAAGGATTTGCGCGATATCAACAATCAGGTTCATGGATGTGCCTTTAATAGGTAGATGAGTGTATTAGCCGAACAAAGCACCAAGATCAACGGTGAACGAGCGTGCCCGCCCCTTCGCGCGTGAAAATTTCGACCAACAGCGCGTGGGGGATACGACCGTCGAGGATAACCGCCGCGTCGACCCCGCTTTCAACCGCGCTGACGCAGGTTTCAAGCTTTGGGATCATCCCGCCGCTGATCGTGCCATCCGCGCGGAGTAGTGCGATCTGGGCAGGGTTAAGATCAGCGAGGAGATCGCCTGCTTTATTGAGGACGCCGGGGACATCAGTGAGTAGGAATAGCCGCGCCGCGCCAAGTGCCGCCGCGACCGCGCCTGCCATTGTATCAGCGTTGATATTGTAAGTGTGGCCGTCGGTGCCGACGCCGATGGGCGCGACGACAGGGATCATCCCCGCGCCTGAGATGGTATCAATTACGCTGCGGTCAACCGATTTTGGTTCACCGACGAAACCCAAATCAACCACGCGTTCGATGTTACTATCGGGATCGCGCGTGGTGCGTTCAATCTTTTCAGCGGTGACGAAGCCGCCGTCCTTGCCCGAAATGCCGACCGCCTTGCCACCAGCTTGTGAAATCCAGCTTACCAATTCCTTGTTGATCGCGCCGGAGAGCACCATTTCGGCGATCTTGGCGGTTTCGGCGTCGGTCACGCGCAGGCCGTCGATAAATGAGGATTCAACCCCGAGTTTTTTGAGCATCGCGCCAATTTGCGGCCCGCCGCCGTGGATGACGACTGGGTTTATCCCGACTGCCTTGAGGAGGACGATATCCTCGGCAAAATCACGCGCGGCCTCAGCATCACCCATCGCATGGCCGCCGTATTTGACGACGAACGTCTGCCCGGCATAGCGCTGCATATAGGGCAGCGCCTCAGTAAGCGTCTCTGCCTTGGCGAGGAGGGCTGGATCAGGCGCGTGGCGTGTCATGCGCTGGCGTCTTCGCGGTCAAGCTTGCGGCCAAACCACACGGCGGCTTGGATCAGGATCGGCACCATGATGATCGAAAGCACCATCTTCGCAATAATCGCGCTGATCAGCAACGGGGTGATCGGAAAGACGCCGTAGAAGGCGATGGTGACGAACAGCAAGGTATCAACGATCTGGCTTGCAACAGCAGCAATCATCCCGCGCAGCCAGACGAGTTTGCCAGTGCCGCTTTTCAAACGATCAAACAGCGCGACGTTGAGCGTTTGCGAAATTCCGTAGGAGATGACGCCCGCCGCCATCATCCGCGATCCCTGCCCCAATATGCCGGCAAAAGCATCCTGCTGTTTCCAGAAATCGGCCGCTGGCAGCGCGATGACCATCTGGATAAGCAGTGCGGAGAGGATCAACGGGATGAAGCCGTAGCGCACCAGCCGGTTCGCAACCGCTGTACCGTGAAGTTCGGACACCGCGCTTGAGAGCACAACAAGCTGCAAGAACGCAAGTATGCCAGCCTCAACCGTCAGCGGCCCGAGCGCGATGATCTTGGTGCCAAGCACACCTGCCATGCAGACCAGCCCGCCGTAAATCAGCGAGAAGATAAAAAGTGAGCGCGGTATCGCCCCCGATGGTGTCGTCATAACGCCGTCCTAACCCTGTTTACCCCCGGCTGGTAAGTAGGATGCGCGCACGACGCAACGATTAAAGCGTCATCTGCGCAAAACAGGCGCGCACCTCCGCAACAAACGTCTCGGGGCGTTCCATCGCGAGAAAATGCCCGCCGCGCTCCGGCTCGCCCCAATGGACGATGTTCTTAAAGCGCGCTTCGGCCCAACGGCGAGAGGGGCCGAATATCTCCATTGGCGCAACGGTGCCGCCCATGGGCAGATCAACGGTCTCTGACGGAAAATCGCTAAAGCTGTGCCAATAAAGTTGTGCGGATGAAGCTGCACTGTTGGTCAACCAATAGAGCATCACATTATCAAGCAGATGATCGCGGCTGAACACACTCTCAGGATGGTCGTCGCAGTCAGACCAGCCGTGAAACTTTTCGAGTATCCACGCCATTTGCCCAACGGGTGAATCGGCTAGGCCATAGCCAAGTGTTTGTGGGCGCGTGCGGTGCTGCGTCGCATAGCCATTATCCTTTGATTGATACCAGCCCATCCGTGCGAGGCCCGCCTGTTCGCGCGCAGTGAGGTCATTCATCGTCGCAGGATCGGGACGCGCGATGACCATGTTGAGGTGGATGCCAGCGCAGCCGCCCAGATTTTGCTGGCCGATATTGTCTGTAACCACCGAGCCCCAATCGCCGCCCTGCGCGAAATAACGATCATAGCCAAGCGCGCGCATGAGCTTGTCCCAAGCGCGGGCGATGTGGGGAATATCCCAACCCGGTTTGGTCGGCTTACCCGAAAAAGCATAACCGGGGAGCGAGGGGATGACGAGATGATAGTCGGCACTGAGCGGGCCGATCACATCCATAAATTCAAGCACAGAGCCGGGCCAGCCGTGCGTCATGATCAGCGCGCGCGCGGCGGGGTTGGCCGAACGGATGTGCATGAAATGAATGTCGAGCCCGTCAATCTCGATCAGGAAATGGGAATGTGCGTTAAGCGCTGCTTCGCACCGTCGCCAATCATAACCGTCCGCCCAGTACGCGGCGACCTCCATGACATAGGACAGCGGGATACCCTGATCCCAATCCTCAACAATCTCCTTTTCGGGGAAGCGCGTGTGCGCGAGGCGGGCACGCAGGTCATCGAGTTGGGATTGAGGGATGTTGATGGTGAAGGGGCGCGGGCTGGCGGGCATTTTGGTTCCTCAGGGTGGTTAAACGATAAGAATATAGTCACCGTAATCGGCAAGCGTGCTGTCATGCGTCAAGAGATGGAAATTTTCATGACACGCCTGCGCAACAAGCAAGCGGTCAAACGGGTCACGGTGGATCATGGGAAGCTGACCAACTGCAACGGCATGTTCAGGCGCAATCGAAATAAGTTCATAAGTCGCCTCGCGCACCATCGCCAGCGCAGCCTCGGCAGTAATCGGCATGTCACCAGCACTACCCCGATTCATCGCATATTTGATCGCGATTTCCCAAATATTGACGCTGCTTGCATAGACGTCATTTGTCGGATCGCGAAGAAACGCCTGCGCTGTGCGCGAAAGAAACGGCGAGTCAGTTATCGCCCACAATAATATATGCGTGTCTAGGAGCAGCCTCAATCAAGCGCGCCGTAAAAAAGTTTTCCGATCAAGGCGTTATCGCGGTCAATCGTTTCCGGCGCGATGAATTTGCCTTTCGCCACACCAATACGCTTGCTGACATCGCGGATAGCCTCTGGCTGGGCAGCAAGCGGCATGAGCCGCGCCGCAGGCCGACCATTGCGCGCAATGATTACTTCGGTTTCAGCGCCACTCTGCACCGACTCAACCAGTTTTGAGAGCGTGCTTTTGGCTTCATGAATATTGACCATAGCCATTCACACATATTAGCCCGACTTAGCTAAGTCCGTCAACCTGATCAGCGAGCATCAGCCAGCGCTCTTCGGCGGCGTCCTTTTCGGTGCGGGCGGTTTCGATTGCTTGCATCAACGCCGCAAATTTTGCGGGGTCGCGGGTGTAAAGATCGCCGTCAGAAAGTGCCGCTTCGTCGCGCGTGATTGCGGCCTCAATCGCCTCGATCCGCGCGGGCAACAGATCATAGTCGCGCTGATCCTTGAAGCTCAACTTGGTTGCGGATTTCGCGGGCAAAGCGGGGGGCGCCTTCGCCGCCGTCTTTTTTGGTGCGGTTTTAGCGGCGTGGCGTTTGGCCACCCAATCAGCATAGCCGCCCGCGATCACATCCACCTTGCCTGAACCATCAAGGCCAAGCGTGATCGTCACCGTGCGGTCAAGAAAATCGCGGTCATGGCTGACGATGAGGACGGTGCCTTCATAATCAGAAATCACCTCTTGCAGCAGATCTAGCGTTTCAAGATCAAGGTCATTGGTCGGTTCATCAAGCACCAGCAGGTTTGACGCGCGGGCAAATTCGCGCGCGAGCAGCAGCCGTGACCGTTCACCGCCCGAAAGCGAACCAACGAGCGTCTCGGTCATGCCGGGTTCAAACAGAAATTCCTTCAAATAGCCCTGAATATGCTTTTTGACGCCGCGCACTTCAATCCATTCGCCGCCTTCACACAGCACGTCACGGACGGTTTTTTCAGGTGCCATCAGGCTGCGCTGCTGATCAATAATCACCCCGTCGAGCGTTTTGGCGAGCGTCACCTTGCCCGCGTCTGGCGCAATTTCGCCGGTCAGCAGCTTGAGCAGCGTCGTCTTGCCAGCGCCGTTCGCGCCGACAATCCCGATCCGGTCTCCGCGCGTGATTTTGAGGCTGAAGTCCTTGATGATCGCCCGCCCGTCATAAGATTTGCTGACTTGATCGGCGGTGATCACTGATTTGGTGCGGATATCATCGTTGGCCAGCCCAAGCTTTGCCCCACCCTGTGGCCCAAGCATCGCCGCCCGCTGCGCACGCATTTGGTGGAGTTTTTCAAGACGGCCCTGATTGCGCTTGCGCCGCGCAGTGACCCCGCGTTGAAGCCAATGCTCCTCTAGCTTAAGTTTGGCATCAAGCCGCTCGGCGTTACGCGCCTCATCGGCATAGACTTTCTCCATCCACGCCTCAAAACCGCCAAAGCCAATATCAGCACGGCGAATTGCGCCGCGATCAAGCCACAAAGTCGCGCGCGTCAGGCGGGTGAGAAATGTCCGATCATGCGAAATCGCGATGAACGCGCCTTTGTAGCGCCCAAGCCAATCCTCAAGCCAATCAATCGCACCAATATCAAGATGGTTGGTTGGCTCATCAAGCAGCAACACATCGGGTTCCTGCGCCAGCGCACGGGCAATCGCGGCGCGGCGACGCTCACCACCGCTGGCGGTGGCGCAGGCGCGACCCAAGTCAATCCCGATTTGATCAGCGATGGCCTCAACATCATGGCGCGCGGGCGCATCATCACCGCTCAGCGTATAATCGCGCAGTGTGGCATAGCCTGTCAGATCAGGTTCCTGCTCAAGCATCACGACGCGCGTGCCCGGAACAATCGTGCGCCGGCCCTTATCGGCCTCGATATGGTCAGCCAGCAAGCGCAGCAAGGTTGTTTTGCCTGCACCATTGCGGCCAATAAGCGCGAGCCGATCACGCGGTTGCAGATAGAGATTAAGATCGCGGAACAGCCAGCCCGAGCCTTGAACAAGGGCGACGCCTTCATAGGCAAGTACAGGGGCAGACATATCAGGCTTTCCGTGAGTGGGTGGCGCAAGGGGCAAAACCCTTGCAAATATATGATGCGACCATTCATGGCCTATTCAATGGTTGCCGCCTATGCCAATAAACCATGGCAATGTTCAAATCCTTTATGATCATCTTGATTGCGAGTATGGCAACAAGCACGGTAGCGGCGCAAAAACCGCCTTACCGTGAGCAAGACCGGGTGCGTAAGGACACCAATGAAGGCGCTGTCCTGCCGCTGCGTTCAATCGAAGACCGAATTGTGCCGGGGATGAAGGCGCGCGGTGCCGACTATATTGGCACTGAATATGATGGCCAGATTTCACGTTATCGCCTCAAATTTATGCGCGGCAAATCGGTTATTTGGGTCGATGTTGACGGGCGCAGTGGAACTATCATTGGAAAAGCTGGCGAATAATATTAAGAA
>JAYTPB010000194.1:0-21585 GCA_043747445.1 Sphingomonadales bacterium | reverse complement strand
GCATGATACGCCGCATGGCCACACTCGGATTATCCCCGTCGCAACCGAAGTACCTGAGGCTGTCTTCGCTCTTGGCAATTATGCCATCGTCGGCGCGCGCCTTGCCGGGATTACGTGGGGGGCTGAGGATTTGGCCGCAGCCATCGGTGCAATCGATAACCGCGACGAAGCCGGCGAATGGAGCCAGCCGTTTGAGCTGACTCGCTCGCTCTGCTTGTTCGGCGCGTCGGCGGCCAAGGTCGCGGCGATTGATACGCTCCATGCTGATTATAAGGATGACGCAGGGCTTGCCGCCTCATCGCGCCGCGCGCGGCGTGACGGTTTTGCGGGAAGGCTCGCGATCCATCCGGCGCAAGTCGCGATCATAAATGAGGCGTTCACCCCTTCTGAGGCCGAAGTTGCCCATGCGCATGAGGTTATTGCACTGTTCGCCGCCAATCCCAGTGTGGGTACGCTTGGGCTAAACGGCAAAATGCTCGATATGCCGCATCTGGTTCAGGCGCAAAAGACAGTTGCACTGGCGGCGCGGAGGTAAGCGAGGATGTTTCTTGAAATTCCAGATTTGCTGAACGCTACCGAGATTGCCGAATTGCTCACCATCGCGGCAACTGCCAATTTTGTTGATGGACGGATCAGCAACCCCAATAATCCGGCGAAGGATAATCTCCAGCTTCATGATCAGGCGGCCTATGCCCGATCATCAAAGATTATGATTGAGGCGCTGTTTGGCCGCGCTGAATTTGTCGAGTTTGCGTTCCCAAAAATTGTCTTGCCGCCGATGATCACGAAGTACGGCGTAGGCATGAAATACGGCGCTCACGCCGATGCCGCCTTCATCCCGATGGAGCTGCGCCCACTGCGCACTGATTTAAGTGCGACGATTTTCTTGGCTGATCCGGCAAGTTATGATGGCGGAGAGCTTTCGGTACTGCTCGGCACTCGCGCGGTGACATTCAAAGGTGCGCCTGGCAGTGCGATCATTTATCCGTCAAACACGCTCCACCAAGTAATCCCGGTCACGCGCGGGGAACGGATTGCTGCGATCAGCTTCATCGAAAGCGATGTGCCTGACATTAATCAGCGCGACTTGCTGTATGAGCTTAACGAAGTCGCAGCACTTGAGGGCAACAACATGGCGTTTGAAAATTACAGCCGTCTTCAGCGCATCCAATACGGCCTGCGCCGAATGTGGTCAGACCCGGCTTAACTGAGTTTATCGACCTTGGCCTGAAGTGCGGCAAGCTGTGCCTTGAGCGCCGCGACCTCATCACTGTCGCTCTTGCTTGCATCACTCTTGCTGCGCGGGCGGAAGGCGCTGGTTGCCGCTTCAAACATCGCCATGTTGCGCTTGGCGATTTCGCCAAACGGGCCGCTGGTCAACGCGCCTTCAAGCGCGGAACGGAACTGTTTCTGATTCTGGCGAAAGGCATCCATTGACGCTTCAAGATATTGCGGCACCATCGCCTGCATCGAATCGCCGTACATTGAGATGATCTGGCGCAGGAACCCAGCAGGCAGCATCGATGTGCCGTTGGTTTCCTCATCCATGATGATTTGGGTCAAAACATTGTGGGTAATATCTTCGCCCGATTTGGCATCAACCACCTGAAATTCGCGGCCTTCGCGCGTCATTTTTGCCAGATCATCAAGCGTGATGTACGATGAAGACTCGGTATTATATAGGCGGCGATTGGCGTATTTCTTGATGATGACAACCGACGTGCCTTCACCTGTTGCTTTTGATGATTTGGCCATAACGGCAGATCCTTTGAACGAAAAACAGTCTCTAGCACCAAATCTGGTTGCACTGCAACAAAAGTACGGGCCAAGGCCGCTGCCGCTATTTCTTGAACTGGTTGCACGCGAATGCAGCGGCGATCTTGCAAGAGTAGCGGCAGTGATGGAAGGCCTGCGCGCGTTTGAAACGGCAGAGCGTTTGCCGCCGCGTGCGTTTGCCCCAGTGATCGCGAGTGTTGGCCGGGCAAAACTTCGCGACTTTGGCGGCAGCGGCGCGCCGATGATCTTCGTGCCTTCTCTGATCAACCCGCCGAGCGTGCTTGATCTGATGGCAGGGCATTCGCTGCTTGAATGGACGGCGGCGCAAGGCTTTCGGGTTTTGCTGGTCGATTGGGGATGCCCAAGTCCAAACGAACGCGACCTCGATATTGGCGGTCATGTCACACGCTATCTGGTGCCGCTAATCGAGGCGCTTGGTGAGGCGCCGCTGCTCACTGGCTATTGCCTTGGCGGGACGATGGCGCTGGCGGCGGCTTCGCTGACACAGGTTCGTGCGCTTGCATTGATCGCAGCGCCTTGGAACTTCGCTGGTTTTCCTGATGCTGCGCGCGCCGATCAGGCTTCGCTCTGGCAAGTCGCGCAATCGTCTGCGAACGCACTTGGCCTGATGCCGATGGAAATATTGCAGTCAGGATTTTGGCGGCTCGATCCCGCGCGGACGGTGGGCAAATATGCTGAGTTTGCTGCGATGGAACAGGCAAGTAGCCACGCACAGCGCTTCATCGCGGTTGAGGATTGGGCCAATGACGGCCCGCCACTGACTTACGGCGCAGCGCGGGAGGCATTTGAAGATTTTTTTGGGAGCGATGTGACAGGTAACGGCGCATGGCGTGTTGGTGGTCAGATAATCGATCCGGCAAAGATCACCTGCCCCACGCTTGATATCATCTCAACGGTTGACCGGATTGTGCCTGCGGCCTCGGCAAGTGGCCTGCCCAATCAGTTGGTGCTTGGGCTTGGCCATGTCGGAATGATAGTGGGCAGCCGCGCGCCCGAACGGCTGTGGCAGCCGCTCGCTGAATTTATGTCCAATAACGCGTAAAACGGTTACCCAGCCCCGTCAGCAGTTCATATTGTGATAGACCCGATGTTGCAGCAGCACGCGGCAAATTATAATCAAGCGTCAGCCAGTCACCCTCAGCAAGCGAAGTTTGAGCATCAACGCACACCGCAATGAGATCCATCGACACGCGGCCGACCACTGGAAAACGCCCTACCCCTGCAGACCCCTTGCCCGAAAAGCCGCGCAAATAGCCATCGGCATAGCCAAAATTGAGGATCGCCAATTCGGTATCCGCCGTCGCCGTGAAGGTCGCATTATAGCCAACGCTCTCGCCAGCCCGCACACGGCGGCGCTGAAGAATTTGCGCCTCAGGATAGGCGACCTGCGATATATGCCCGCTCGCTTCACCGCGCGGTGTGCCGCCGTAAAGTGCAAGACCGGGGCGGGTGAGGTCAAAGGCATAATCATTGCCAAGGCAAATCCCGGCACTATTGGAAAGGCTCATCCGCTTTGCACCTGTCGCGCCTTGAAGTGCTGCAAACGCTTTTTGCTGCGCAGCATTTTGCGCAACATTTTCATCCGCCGAAGCGAGGTGACTCATCAGCGTTTCAATCTTGAGACCGTCGAGTAGGTCACTCGTGACATCCGCAACCGAAAGCCCAAGCCGGTTCATACCCGTATCAACCATGACATCGCACGCGCCGCCACCCGCCGCTTTCCAGCGCGCAACTTGTTCAGCGGTATTAAGTGTTGGCCGCGCCTGTGCCGCCAATGCAAACGCCATGTCCTCTTCGCGGACACCGTGAAGCACCGAAAGCGAAACGCCCTGAGGCAAATCCCCAAGCGCCTGCGCCTCGGCCCAAGTGGCGACAAAGAAATCGCGACACCCTGCAACCACCAGCCGGTCAACTACCCCGCGCGCACCAAGGCCGTAGCCATCGGCCTTAACCGCCGCCCCGCACGCCGCAGCGCCGCTCATCGCCGCAAGCCAGCGCCAGTTGGCTACCAGCGCATCGCCGTCAAGCCGCAGCCGTAAAGGAGGATCAATCATCACCGGCAAGCCGATAGCGGGCGCGCCAATTTCAGTCGAGAACTTCCTTACCCGATGTCTCAGGCAGCCAAATCAGCGCGACAACGAACGCCATCGCCGTCACCCCGACCATATACCATAGCCCAGAATAAGCATCGCCCGTCCGCGCGACGATATACTGCGAGATATAGGGCAGGAACCCGCCGAAATAGCCAGTCCCGATGTGATAAGGGATCGACATTGAAGTGTAGCGGATGCGCGCCGGAAACATCTCAACCAAGATCGCCGCAACTTGACCGTAAGTCATCGCTGACAGCCCAACCATCAGCGCCACTGCGAGAACGATCTTCCACGGTTGGCGCTTGGCTGGATCAGACTTGTCGGGATATCCCGCCGCCTCAAGCGCCGCGACATAGGATTTTTCGTCAAAGCCTTGAACCACCGTATCGCCAACCTTTATCGACACGCTTTCGCTTGGCGACTTGCTATAGCCGATCCCACGTTTGGTCAGGAAGTTGAGCGCCTTGGCGCATTCAGTGGTGTGTGTCCGGTTGAGTACGTTGAAATCACAGTCGGGCAGAGACAGTGTGACAGGTGAAGTCTGGGTCGCGCGTTCAAGATCGGGGTTCGCCGCGTTCGCCATCATGTGGAACAGCGGGAAGACTGACAGCATCGCGAGTCCGTAGCCCGTAAGCAGCAATTTCTTGCGGCCAACCTTATCCGACAGCCAGCCGAAAAATACATAAAACGGTGCCGCAATCGTTGCGCCAATCGCCATATAGACGAGCGCATCAGTCTCTGGCACCCGCGCGGGGCCGGTGAGGAAATAGAGCGTCCCGAACTGTGAGGTGTAGTAAATCACCGTCAACCCCGCCGCGACGCCGAACATCGCGACAAAAATGCGCTTCACATTTCCGGGATATTTGAAGCTATCAACGATCGGGTTTTTCGAGGTCGTCCCCGCCGCCTTCATCGCCTGAAACACTGGGCTTTCAGAGAGTTTAAGCCGTATCCAAAGCGAAATCGCGAGCAGCAGAAGCGAGATCGCGAACGGCACGCGCCAGCCCCATGCCTCAAAACTTTCAGGCGTCATCGCCGTGCGCGTCGTCAGCACAACAACCACCGCCAGTAGAAAGCCACCCGCAACCGAAGCCTGAATCCAGCTCGTATATTGCCCACGCTTTCCGGGCGGCGCATGTTCAGCGACATAAATTGCCGCCCCGCCATATTCGCCGCCGAGCGCAAGTCCCTGCAAACAGCGCATCAGCAAGAGCAGCGCAGGTGCCCAAAGGCCAGCGCTCGCAAAGGTTGGCAGAAAGCCTATGGCCGCCGTCGCGCCGCCCATCAGCGTGATCGTGACGAGGAACGTATATTTCCGCCCAATCTTATCACCGAAATAGCCGAACAGAATCGCCCCGAACGGCCGCACACCAAAACCAGCGCCAAAGATGGCAAGGCTGGCCAGCGTTGCTGCGGTCGGGTTATCCGACGGAAAAAACAGCTTGCCAAGTAATGCGGCCAAAATGCCATAGACGAAAAAATCATACCATTCGAACACAGTGCCAAGCGACGACGCCGTGATCACCAGCCGGTCACGCTTGATATCAAGCCCTGTATCTTCGCCGACTGCCGCGCTCGCCATGCTGATCCTCTCAAATGCTTTTAACAGGCTTTATGGTTGAATTGCGCCGCTATGCAAGCCCACGCTTGTCGTGCTGGGTAACCTCTGGCAGCATCAGCCAAATGGACATGCGCGAAATCATGATGATCATCGGCGATGATGAACCCATCACTCAGACGGTCACTGCAACCGGGCCAGTATGGCTCTGGCGCGCCGAGCCACCCGCCAAGGGATCATGGCATTTCCTGACCATCGCGGGCGAGACTGCAACCGCGATCCGAACCACAGCGGGCGGACGCAGCGGCGGCTGGGGCTCAGTCCGCGTAACGGCGACGATTGGCAAGACCAGTTGGCAAACCTCGCTGTTCCCGAACAAACAGCTGGGCGGCTATATGCTGCCCTTGAATGCCGATGTTCGAAAGCGTGAAGGGATCAATGAGGGCGATGTAGTGAGCGTGTTAATGTGCTTGAACTAGTCAACCCTCGCTCGTCTCGCATCGTCTGAAGGGGCCGAGCGATTCAATAACGAGGGCCATATCCTGTGTTGATGATCAACGCGTCAAAACGACCAATATCACCAATAATAGCAGGAAAATACCAACAATAGATGCCGTAATCATTGATGGGTTGATTGCGAATGTCGCTTTGGCCTGTTCACGCACACGACCGATCAGTTCAGGCCATGTGTAACTCACAAAATCACCCTGACTCATGATGCTCACAAGTTTTCCGTTGTCGTCAACGACTGGCAAGTGGCGAAATCGGTCATTCGACATTTGCCGCAACCAATCGAGCAGATTATCCTCGCTCCTCGCCAATTTCAGGTCGGTTGTCATGATAATACTGAGCGGCGTAGTCATCGGATCAAGCCCCTTATTGATCAGCCGCCGCATAAAATCACGCTCAGTTACTATGCCAATCGGTTTGAAATCCGGGCTGATAACAACGGCCGCCCCATAATTTTTATCACTCATAGCCTGTGCAGCGTTAAATACGGTTTCATCAGGACGAAACGTCATGACAGAGGATTTGGAGGAAAATTCCGCGCGATCTTTGATTTTCATCGGTTGTGCCTAGTGAGGAGTGATATCCTGATCTTTGAAGTAACGTAATTTTTGAGCAAAAACTACTGACATATAAATTTTCCGCCAAGCGTTTTGCTGATCTCGGCATTTTATGACGAACTGCGGCTTGTCCGAAGACATCTCTTAGCGCTTACTATTCAAACCCCACAAACACGCTCGCATCCTTAACTGACTTACGCTCCGACACCACAGCATTGGCGGGGAAGCTTTCATCGGGCCAGCCGAGCGCGATGCTTTTCATGATCACCTGGTCATCAGCAATCCCGGCATGTTCGCGCACGACGGGCGATTGCATGATCCCCTGACTGTTAATCACAGCACCAAGTCCGCGTGACCAGGCCGCGTTGACGAGCGCTGTCGCGACCGCACCGCAATCAAACGGCGTATCGTCGCTGCCATCGCACACCCGGTCATAAGTGATAATCACGCAGACCGGCGCATCAAACTGGCGAAAGCCACGCAGCACCCAATCCTGCCGCGCGTCAGCATCATCGCGCGCGATCCCCATCGCCGAAAACAACTGCTTGGCAACCCCCACCTGCCGGTCACGGTGCGGCCCGGCAAAGGGCTGGCCCGTGCGAAACTCCCGCGATTGCGGCACGCCCGCGATCATCCGTTCAGTATTGCCAGCGCGGATGCGGTTGAGCGGCTCGCCTGTGATGACGTAGAAATTCCACGGCTGCGTATTCATCGAAGACGGCGCGCGCATGGCAAGTGCAAGGATTTCCTCAATCAGCGCACGGGGCACCGGATCGGGCTTGTAGCCCCGGATACTCCGGCGACCGAGGATGACTTCGTCAAATTGCATGGGGTACTCCGTGGGTGGGGGGGGGAATTTAGGTCTCTGGTAAAAACAAGTTTAAGCCTATATGCCCAACCCTGCGCTCCAGTTCAGCCAGCTCTATCCCCAAATCGCGGTATATGTGAAGCGCGAGCATTGCCTCAATGAAAATTGTTTCTGCTTGCAGCTTGATGCCATCATCCTTGTCTATAACATCAAAACTACGGTGAAATAATTTTGCTCGCCGATCCCGGATCCGAACAGCCAGGTTTTTGGAGAATTTGCAACCATCTTGGTTTAGCGAGAAGATAGCTCGCTCAATCAGAAGTTTCAAAGATGGCGATTTTTCTTCGACAACTTTGATATGTTTCCTCAAAAATTCACGGATTGATGGGTCATCAGATGACTCAATAAATTCTATGAAACGTTGCTTGTCATCAACATAGGTGCTTTCATCCGGTTCGGCGTAGATCGCATTTATTAACTCTTCCAAAACTGGCAGTGTTGCTGAAAATCGATCCTGCAACGAGTTGCAAAAATGGCGTGAGTAGCGAACAGCTTGTATTTGCTTTGACAGTTTTTTGCGATTTTTAACATATCGCTTCAAAATTTCAGTGATGTCGGCTTGGCATCGACCATTATTATGAATACTCTCGTAGGGATGAGGCCGCTCAGACTTTTTTGAGGGGGTACGTCCAAAAATCAGGTCGCATGTGCAATTCTGCTCATGGCCATTAATTTCAAATTTTTCTGACCGCTTTAGCGAGAAGACTGGCCATTTAGTACTGAACCCGATGAGAAACTGAAACAGACATTCAAGCTCGAAGCAAATCTGCATTGTTTCTGTGAGCGAGAGCCGCTCGCAAAAATCCATGTGGAAATATGAATAAGAATTTTGAGAGTCCTCCCATGTTGACAAGCGGCGACCTACTGCCGAGCCGCAGGTGATTTTTCCGAAACCTTCAATTGTAAATTCGCACTCATCATGGGTATTCAAAAGAGGTTGCTGACTATCAATATTAGGGCTTCTGTCGATGCGATTGAACCATGCTGAAAAGCTATCGGAAACAAATGACAGACCAGCTATTGATGGAGCCTGCATGTCACTTATTGCAGCCTTGTCAATCAAAGCGCCAAAATGCCCTTGTATGATCGTTCTACTGGCGACTTGATCAACACCAATTGACCCTGGATCAACTTCGGCGACAAACGGGCTAACCAGCGTACATTCCCGCTGCAGATCAATGAGGCCCGTCAAGCTCGAAATTTGTGAAAAAGTACTCATTGGAGAGTAGAGTTCTTCAAACTCTGTTACTGGCTTGATTAGTTCAAATTGCCATCGGTCACTTCTATCAGAATTGATCCAAATACGCCCCATCCAATCCTGAAGCTCTGGATTTTCGGGGTCAGAAATTATGACCCATTGATCCGTCGCCGAGTTTTTTGATTTGGTGCTCACTTAACCCACCCCGCCTTTAGCCAAATTTTCCGGCTGATCGCCATTCGTTCCCTACCCCGTCGGATACATCCGCTTTGCGTGAATAACCGTCAATATATCGATCTCCGCCTCTGAGGCGATGCGATAGACGATCAGATAGGGCAGGCCTATGATCTCGAAGCAGATTAAACTGAATCCGTTCGCCCTGAGCTTGTCGAAGGGCTGTCCTTTTTTTCGAGGGTGATCAGAAGAAAGGCAGGGCTTCGACAGGCTCAGCCCAAACGGGTTGGGTTAATCTCATCACATTCTAAACTCGCCTGCGGCGTGAAGTTAACCTTCAAGGCCGAGATCGCGCCAGACTTTGTCTGCGGGGATTAACGACGCTCGGTCATTTGCCTGCTCAAGCCCGCGTTCAACCTTCGCCTGTTTCCACGCCGCGTGGCCGGGGGCGACGGGTTCGTTGCTGTCGGCGATGTTGTGCTTAGGAGGGATAGTCGCAACTTTCATATTCATGATTTATCCTAATCCCGAATGCTCCGCAAGCTGCGCGCGCGTGCTACCCCTCACCCCGCCCGCCCCACGCTTTCCGCCAGCACGCCCGCGACATAGGCGTTGAGCGACACACCTTCGCGCGCGGCGACGAATTTCAGTTTTTCGTGCAATGAGCGCGGCACGCGTTGCCGCCATTGGCCGAGCGATCCGGGGCCGGGGACGTCGCGGCCAAGCGCCTTTGCCGCTGCGTGCCATTCGACAATCGCGCGCTCGGCATCGGCAAGGGCGGCCTCGGGCGTGTCACCGTCGCCCATACAGCCGGGGAGCGCAGGCACCGTCGCGAGCCAGCCGCCGCCATCAGCATCCGAGAGTGGCTCAACCATGATTGCATAGTCGGCGAGATTGGACTTCGATTTTGCCATGCTATTTGTCCTTCACAAATTCCATCAGCTTGCGGATATAGATCGGCTTGATCGGACGTTTGGCGGGGATGGTGAGGATCGTATCGCTCCCAGGCACCGCCACCTTCCAATGCGATCCGCCTCCCGTCGGTGGCAGGCAATCCCAACCAAGCCGTTCGCACAGTCGCTGGATGTCCGATATGCTCCAATCCCCGGCAGGATTGCGACGCATCTGTTCCAGCAGTTTATCCGCTTTGCTCATGACATTAGATACCGCATGCGGTATCAAAGTGCAAGAGAGCCCACCGTGCTTTCAATATCGATAAGCGCCACACCTCACCCCTGTCGCGCATATCCTTCGGGCAATTCATCTCCTGCGCGTGGTGGTTCTCCGCCTGATCTGTTCATGAAGCGATCAAACGCTTCGAGATCGGCACGCTTGGCGCGTTCCTCGAAAAAATCCATTGTTTCCATGGCTGACAGCTTTTCGGCAACAGCTGTCGCGATAAGCTGGTTCATACTTGTGCCGTCGCGTTTCGCGGCACGTTCAACGCCTGCCTTGATTGATCGCGGCAGACGCAATTGGATAACAGCGGGCTTATTCATCGCATTTTCTCCAAAGCCTGACTTGGCAGCCAGCACCCTATTCCGAACTGAAGCGGCGCATCGCCAAAATCGCGCCGATTGAAGGTTATAATTGCATCAGTATTCGCATTTATCGCAGCCTCCAAAACCATTTCATCCGCCGGATCGCGCGTTTGTGGTCGCCAACGATAATCAACAAATACGGGCTGGGCGAAGAATATCAGTGCATCTATCGTCAATTCGACTTCAGCCACCGACGCCCCAGACGCCAGCAAATGTTCCGGACGCTTCAAAACTGCCTCATACTCCAGCACCAGCGCGACCGAAACCGCCACTTCAATCTCCCGGCGGCGCACCATCCGCAAAAGTTCAGCCGATGCTCCCGATGGGCTGCGCATTGCCGCAACCATAACGTCGGAATCGAACACGAACTTCATACTACGGGCAATACTATGGGCAAAGGAATTTGCAAGCCGGTCTTGTTGCGCCCCTCACTCCACCGTAACACTCTTCGCCAAATTCCTCGGCTGGTCTACGTCAGTCCCCTTCGCGCACGCCACATGGTAGGCGAGCAATTGCACTGGCACGGCATAGACCAAAGGCGCGATCAGGGGATGGACGCTGGGCATTTCAATCGTCGCCATGCAGCCTTCGCCAGCCTCGGCGATCCCTTCGGCGTCGCTGATCAGCACGACCTTGCCGCCGCGCGCGCGGACTTCCTGCATGTTGCTGACGGTTTTTTCGAACAGCGGGCCGGACGGGGCCAACACGATTACGGGGACGGCTTCGTCGATCAGCGCGATGGGGCCGTGCTTCATCTCGCCGCTCGCATAACCCTCGGCATGGATATAGCTGATTTCCTTGAGCTTGAGCGCGCCTTCGAGGGCCAGCGGATAATCTGGGCCGCGCCCCAGATAAAGCACGTCGCGCGCGGGCGCAATCAGATGCGCCATCGCGGCGATATCAGCGTCATGCGCAAGCGCTGCGTTGATCGCGGCGGGGGCTTCGGTGAGATGCTTGACGACCTCCTGCTCCTCCGCGCGCGTCATCTTTCCCTTTACGACGGCGAGATGCGCGGCGAGCGCGGCGAGCACGGCAAGCTGACAACTAAACGCCTTAGTTGAGGCGACGCCAATCTCCGGCCCGGCGTGGGTGGGGAGGAGGAGATCGGCCTCACGCGCCATGCTGCTGGTCGGCACGTTGACGACGACGGCAATCTTCTGACCCGCTGATTTGGCATGGCGCAGTGCCGCGAGCGTATCCGCCGTTTCGCCCGATTGCGAGATGAAGAGGGCTAGCCCGCCCGCCTCAAGCACGGGATCGCGGTAACGAAACTCGCTGGCGAAATCCAAATCAACGGGTACGCGCGCGAACGTCTCAAACCAATATTTGGCGACCATGCCAGCGTAAAAGCTCGTCCCGCAGGCGACGATGGTGACGCGGTTGATGCTGCTCAGGTCAAAATCCATCTGCGGCAGCGCGACCTGCTGCTCAAGCGGGCGGATATAGGAGGAGAGCGTTTGTGCAACCACGGTGGGCTGCTCGAAAATCTCCTTCTGCATATAATGGCGATAATTGCCCTTTTCGATCGCCGCCGCTGACACGCCCGAAGTGGTCACTTCGCGAGTGACGGGGTTATTGTCCTTGTCAAAAATCTCTGCACCTGCGCGAGTGATGATCACCCAATCACCCTCATCAAGATAGGCGATTTTCTGCGTCAGCGGCGCAAGCGCGAGCGCGTCTGATCCGAGATATGTCTCGCCGTCGCCGTAACCCACGACGAGCGGCGAACCCAGCCGCGCGCCGATTAGGAAATCGGGGTGCTGGCGGAACGCAATGGCGAGCGCGAAGGCACCGCGCAGGGTTGGCAGCACAGCCTTCACAGCCTCTGCGGGAGAAAGCCCCGCCTCCACCTGTTCGGAAACCAAATGCGCGACGACCTCAGTATCAGTCTCACTCTCAAACGTCCGCCCGCGCGCGATCAGGCCGTCCCGCAGCGACTTGAAATTCTCGATGATACCGTTGTGGACAAGTGCCACCTCGCCCGTTGCGTGGGGATGCGCGTTGCTCGTCGTCGGCGCGCCGTGGGTGGCCCAGCGGGTGTGCGCGATGCCGATGTTTCCGGGTGCGTCGTTGCCTTTCAACTCAGTAACAAGGTTCGCAAGCTTACCCTGTGCCCGCCGGCGGATCAGTTGACCACCGTCGATGGTGCAGACCCCCGCGCTGTCATAGCCGCGATATTCCATCCGCTTAAGCCCGTCGACCAGCCGGTCAGAGACGGCACTTTTGCCAACAATTCCAATTATACCGCACATGGGGTTACACTCACTCTAAAGTTGATAGGGGACGCGGATGCCCGGCATCTCTGCCGGAAAATCCTTGGTGTTTCGGGTGATAAGGATCGCGCCGTTCACTTGAGCGGTTGCGAGAATATACGCGTCCATCAATTTCATGCGAGAACGATAACGAATATCCGCAGCCGCTGCAGAAATCCGAGCGTCCAGTTCCACAATTTCGAAATTAGAAAGCGCTTGACGCACATTGTCACGCGCATCCAACGCTTCACCCGCAAGGACTTCAGTCCAGACGATGCGGCTCATGCGATGGGTTTTATAGCGTGCTAACTCGGCAATCCCCTGTGGTTTGCGCTTGAGCCAGTCGATCACGATATTGGTGTCAAAAAAAGGATCAGACACTGACTAGATATCTTCGTAGGGTCGGCGGTCTTCGCGCATCGCCTGTTGATATTCAACACCGTCCGGAATGTCGTCGCGATCAGCCCATAGCCCTGCCCAGCGCTCGATCCAGTCATTATTATCCGCATTATGAACCAAATGAAGCTTGATCGCGTCGCGAATTTCCGCCGCGCGCGATTTGCCCTGACGCTTGGCCAAGGCGTCGAGTTTCTCGATATCATCGTCAGGAATATCGGTCAGGATTCTCATTTTTGGCTAGCCTCGTACACTATGACCTGTGGATATTTGCCCGCAACGATATTGAGGTAAATTTGCCGCTGTCGATCATCATCTTTATCGAACATATCGGGAGATTCGGCACGTACTTCTTCGTAATCATCGTCCCATGAACGCGTCCATTCGGCGCTTCGTTTCCGGTCATAGTCCTGGGGATCAATCGAAATGCCGTGCCGCGCCCACAGGCCGAAATATTTCTCAAAACCTTCCTTGCCGCTTGCTTCAAGATAGTTAGAGACGGCTTCGCGCAACACCGCCGCGCGCGACTTGCCCTCGCGCTTTGCGATTTCGTCGAGCTTGCGAACATCGTCCGCCGGAACATCTACAAGAAATCTACTCATGATGATATACTGATATCATATCATGATATCATGTCAAGACTGCTTTCTGTGGATCGATTCACGCGCGTCTGCGTTTCACTACAGGAACGGAGTTTTTATGTCAGCAACGGTGAAGCGCGATTTGCGTACAGGTGATCCAATTTGGCTTGATCGCAAGCTGCCCCCGATCAATAATAATCTGCTAACGCGGTCAATTTCGTGTGATGTTCTGGTCGTAGGGGCAGGCATTTCAGGCGCGATCATTGCCGAGGCGTTGAGCGATGCTGGTCTGAAAGTGGTGATCGTTGATCGGCGCGGTGCAGTGCAGGGCTCAACTGCGGCATCAACCGCGCTGCTCCAGTATGAAATTGATACGCCGCTTTCGGTGCTTTCCAAACGGATCGGGCGTAAGCGTGCTGAACGTTTGTGGCGGCGGTCTCGGCTGTCGGTTGACGCTCTGCGCGAACGCACCCGCAGCCTTGGAATTGAGGCCGATCAAGACAATCGCGATTCGCTGTATCTTTCGGGCAATGTCCTTGATTCGCCCGCGTTAGAAGAAGAGGCCGACACGCGTCTCCGCGCTGGTTTCGACATTAGTTTTTTGAAGCCTGCTGCGGTGTTTGAACGTTACGGCATCAAAAACCGTTCGGCGATTGTCAGCCGCGACAATTTTATCGCCAATCCCCGTTTGCTCGCGGCGGGATATTTGAACGCAGCCATCGCGCGTGGGGCAAAGCTTTATGCGCCCGTTGAGATTGCAGATGTTTCAGCCGGAGAAACGGGCGTGATCGCCGCAACCGCCAGCGGCCAAGAGATAAAATGTGCGTCGTTGGTGTTTGCTACCGGATATGAAATGCCAAAGGGCATCCCGCGCAAAGGCAATAAAATCATCTCGACATGGGCCATTGCGACCAAAGCCCAGCCAGGCAAAATCTGGCCAACAGGCTGCATTATCTGGGAGGCCGCAGACCCCTATCTCTACATCCGTACCACGCCAGACGGAAACGTCATTTGCGGCGGTGAGGATGAAGAAATTTCGGATGCCGCCGCGCGCGACGCCCTCAATGATGAGAAGACAAAGCGACTGGTTGAAAAACTGGGCGCGTTGCTGCCAATGATTGATCCGGCTGCCGAACATAGCTGGAGCGGATCATTTGGCGATTCATCCACAGGCACGCCGACTATCGGGCGTATCCCGCATATGCCGGGATGTTATGCCGCGATGGGATACGGCGGCAACGGCATCACCTTTTCAATGATGGCGGGGCAAATACTGCGCACCATGATCACTGGCCACACCGATATCGATAGCGATCTGGTATCATTTCATCGGAGTTTTTGAAGTGTTCAGAGCGCGATGACTTGAAGTTAAAGTTTAGTTCGGGGTTGAAGGTGATACGATCAAGTTGGTTCATCGGATGCGCCTTTCGGAGAGAAAGGTTATGCGAGATTTGGTGGAAATACCAGTGTTTCGTGATGCGCCCTTTGTGGCTTTGTGCCTTTGTGTGAGTCCAATTTTCGAGCGTTCGGGCTGGCGGATGGGTGGGATTTATTTCACACGAAGGCACGAAGAGAGCGGATTGAAATTAAACCATGCTATTACTTGGCAGCGTCGTCATTGCGAGCGAAGCGCGGCAATCCGGTGGCAACGGTGGGACTGGATTGCCACGCTTCGCTCGCAATGACGGGTTAGCACGACCCAATCTCATCACCGTATAAGTGCCGAGTCATCAAATTTTCTCTTAGCCTACCAGCCGTGCTCATCCTTTAACGAAACCCACATGTTATAAACGCTCTTCGCGATTTCACTGAAATGTAAGTGTCCATTTGCTCCTTCCAGCATAACTTGCGGGCCTCCACCATAGGGGCCAATTCCATAAGAACCCTCACCAAAGCCCAGTGACTGAGACGCTGTGTTAGAAGAATGGCTTGGAGCATCAGGATGAGGTCGAATGTTGCTCAACGCGAGATGCTTTCCTGCATTCGCTATCCCGCGTATCAATGCGAAGTCTGGACAGATAGCCTCAAGCGCGTTGCCGAAATGTTTAGCCTTTTTTGTTCTAGGCGTGTTTCCTTGATCGTCAATCAAAGTAAAATTGGCGATAATATAATCTTCATGGATGTTGAATACCCAGTCATGCATGTGGAAAAGAGAGATTGCTGAGTGAAAAGCCATTCGTAGATCTCCGACATCAGCTTGAAAGTCATTGTAATCTGGTAATAGCATCCCATTCCAGAAATCTTCAGGCGTTTGAAATTGCCGAACTGTTTGCATCAATGTGGCCTCACTTCCCCTTCTTCTTCCGCATCGCCTCGTTAAACCGATCTGCCCAACCTGCCTTCGCTGATTGCTCCGCGCGCACCAGCCTTAGCTCGCCGTCGGCCACATCCTTCGTCACTGTGCTGCCCGCACCCACGATTGCGCCTGCGCCGATCTTAACAGGCGCGACCAGCGCTGAGTTCGACCCAATAAACGCGCCTGCGCCAATCACCGTCTGATATTTAAAATAGCCGTCATAATTGCAGGTGATTGTGCCAGCACCGATGTTTGCGCCTGCGCCCACATCTGCGTCGCCGATGTAGCTGAGATGGTTGGCCTTGGCGCCTTTGCCCATCCGCGCTTTTTTGACTTCGACGAAATTGCCGATCTTGGCCTTTTCTTCCAATACCGCGCCGGGGCGGAGCCGTGCGTAGGGGCCGACTTCGCAGTGCGCGCCGATGGTTGCGCCCTCGATATGGCTGAAGCTGCGAATTTTGGCATGGTCAGCAATGGTTACGCCGGGGCCGAAAAAGACGTTGGGTTCAATCAGGACATCGCGGCCAATCACCGTATCATAGGCGAACCAGACGGTCTTTGGCGCGATCAGCGTTGCGCCATCATCCATCGCGCGGAGGCGGCGCTGTTGCTGCCACTTGCCCTCGACTGCGGCGAGTTCGGCGCGGCTGTTGATGCCTGTGACATCGAACGGATCAGTCTTCACAACCGCGCAGTGGCGGCCATCGGCATTGGCGATATTGACGATATCAACCAAGTAAAACTCCTTCGCCGCATTATCATCGGTGACGCGGGCGAGGAGGCCGAACAAGTCACGCGCCCTAACCGCCATCAGGCCCGAATTGCACAGGCGGCAGGCGCGCTCTTCTGGGGTCACATCCTTATGCTCAACCATTTTGGTAATGTAATCACCGTCGGTAATCACCCGCCCATAAGACTGGGTATCACCAGGCTCAAATGCCAGCACGACAACCGCAGGCGCGTCCGCCGCATTCAGCCGATCAATCATCCCCTGCATCGTTGACTTCGGGACAAACGGCACATCACCGTAGAGGATCAGGATATCGCCATCGAAACCCCTGAGCGCATCCTCCGCCATTTGCACCGCATGGCCCGTGCCATATTGCGGCTCCTGAACCGCAAGTTCAGCCGAACCCGCAAGCGCCTTTTCAAGCTGATCCTTGCCGCTGCCGATAACAACGACCTTCTTCGCAGGCTTGAGCGCGTCTACAGCGTCCATAAGGTGCATCAGCATTGGTCGCCCCGCGATTGGGTGAAGCACTTTGTGGAGATCGGATTTCATCCGGGTGCCCTTGCCAGCGGCAAGGATGATGGCGGCGATTGGTGTGTCAGTCATAGAGTGCGCCATTGCCACCAAATGCTTGCCATTTCCATAGGGGGCTGACACGGGCCTATGATGACTGATTTTCCTTTTGATATCGTCGGGTTCGATCTTGACGGCACGCTGCTTGATACGAGCGGAGACCTGACCGCTGCGGTCAACCACACGCTTGCGCTCGCAGGTAAACCGTTGCTCACCACCGATGAGGTCAAGCCGATGATCGGCGGCGGGGCAAAAATGATGCTTGAGCATGGCCTAAAGGCGACAGGCGGAATCGCCGAGGAGGAGTTCCGCCCGCTCTACCGCGCGATGATGGCCTATTATACCGAGAATATCTCGGTGCATACGCGGCCCTTTCCCGGCGCAGTCGCGCTGCTTGATCAGCTTGACGCGATGGGGGTGCGTTACGGCGTGGTCACCAACAAATTCGAAAGTCTGGCGAAGCAGGCGCTGGCGGATCTTGGCCTGCTTGACCGGATGGTGGCGGTGATCGGCGTCGATACGCTTGGCAAAGAGCGTGCCAAGCCCAAGGGCGATACCATCACTGAATTGATCGCGCGTGCCCAAGCTCTGGGAAGCGGCCCGCGTGCCGTGTTTATCGGCGATTCAATCTATGACACGATGGCGGCCAAGGCCGCAGGCGTGCCAAGCGTGGCGTGTGCGTTTGGCTTTTTGATGCACTCACTTGAGGAAATGAATGCCGACGCGGTGATTGGTCACTTTGATGAGTTGATCGACGTGTTGCGGGGGATAGGTTGATTACCAACGCCCACCATGATATCTTACATACGTCTTACTTTTGAGGCAAAGCGTAAGGATGCCATCATGGCAAGCAATCCAGTCGAAAAAACGACGTTATCTTCAAAAGGACAACTCGTCCTGCCAAAGACACTGCGCGACAGAAAGCAATGGAAAGCTGGTAGCAAATTGACGCTTGAGGACGTTCCTGACGGCGTGATGGTGCGGCTTGTTCCTACGAAGCGTAAACGCTCAGTTGACGAAGTTTACGGGATGCTTCGCTATGAAGGCCCGCCCTTATCGGAAACCGAGATTGAGCGGCGGATTGACGAAAGCCTTGCCGAAGAGGTGCGGGCCGGTAAATGGTAGCCGCTGACACGAACATCGTGCTGCGCTTCATTTTGAAAGATGATCCTATTCAATCGCCGCTTGCCCGCGATTTAATTGCGAGCAACAAGATATTCGTTCCAGTAACGGTCATGCTTGAGGCTGAATGGGCGTTGCGACGCGTTTACAAGCTGCCAAAATCTGACGTTGTCAGCGCATTGACCGCGATCTTAGAAACTGAGACGATTCAGGTCGATCAGGCAGACCTTGTATTAGCGGCGCTCGAACTGACCGAACGAGGCGTAGATTTTGCCGATGCTCTCCATTTGGCATCATCGGCACAGTGCGATTGGTTCGCCACATTCGATAAAGATTTCGTCAAATTTGCCAAAGGCGCAACACCACCCGTCCGCCACCCCTAACCGCGTCGCCATTTCACGTGCAGCTATCCACAGCCAGTGTCACTCTAACACCATGACCTGCGACCAGAGCCATAGTATCGAGCCAATCCTTCACTAACCAGCGTGCGCCCTAAACTTTCGCCGCCACGCGTGGGGTTTCTAAGGAGGCGTCCATAGTTGTCTTTGTTTCTTTGGGTGGTTTCCAAATGGAATGGCCCCGCATTTAGGAGCCCATGGAGCCGCCGGGTCGCGGCATGACCAATGCGCGCTTCTTCGGCACAGCGCGCAGGATGGGTTTCGGGCGTGTCAATTTCAGCGATGCGAATTCGTTGTCCCTGATACCAAAAAGTATCACCATCAACAACACAGTTGATGCCTCCACCAACATGGCAAAGACCGAACCGAGCACTTTCAGTGTCTGATGGCTTTGCGCTATCTCGCACTATATTGGGCGTAATTGATTGCGTAGAACCAGTAAAATAACCTGAAATTCCCCACACAGTGATAAATGTGGCAACCGAGAGTGTGATCAGTAACCGGATAAAAGGGGCGTTAGCGACTTTAGTCGGACGTGTGTATGATCTTGCGGATGTGCGCTTTCCCCTTGAAATACGGCGCCGTGGCTCTTCAAAAGAAATAAGATCGGCATCGGGAGAGAAATAATCGGGCTTGTAATCACGCCGAGGTGATGCACCCAATTTTACTATTTTGCCCATTTGCAAAATATGAAGCGCAATACCTAATTTTTTATAAAAAAACTATCCAATTTGGAGCCTGCTTTGCTAATCACTAATGCCTGCGCCGCCACTTCACCCACAAGTGCCGCGCGAGCATGAGTGGGGGCATCCGCAGCCAGTGCGAGCGGATGTAGAAGGCAAACCGCAGAACTTTGCGCGTTTCCTGCCCCCAGCCGTTCCGCGCAAGCAAGCGCCCCATGTAGAATATATCGCCCTTGCGTGCTTCATAGGCAAGGAACGCATCAACCGGGGTTTCAAACAAATGCTGGCTGAGCCGCAGCGCGCGCGAAACATGGGGCACTAGCCCGTGAAGCCGGGCGCGTTCGACCAACTGCGTCCAATAATCAGGCGCGGCGCTCTGTTCGCGGATCAGGCGATCAATATCCCACAAATTGCGCAGGCCACCGTTCAAATCACCGTCAGCAAAAAGATGTGCCACCGCATGGATCAGCATATCGGGCGAGGAGAGGGTGTACAGCCCATCGCCAAGCGGTACAGCATCCGCAATCAGCGCCGCCGCATCAGGCCTCACCCGCGCGGTGAGCGGCAGGATCGTATGGTGAACGTCAATCATCCGGTCTCTTGCGGCATGGATCAGCGGGGGCAGTTCGTGCATGTGAGTACGGTAATAGGCATCGTCATACGGATCAGGCTTGACCCATTCCCAGCCCGCGCCAAGCAGCGCTGCCTCAACGCCGTCCAGACGGTCACGCGGCACCAATATGTCGAGATCGCCAATCAAGCGCCCGCGCGCCGCATCAAGGCCAGCGGCGGCGAAAGCGGTGCCTTTCAAGAGAATAAGTGGAATGCCTAGTGGCCCAAGTGCACGCCGCGCCATCTCCGCCTCCCACAGGGCGTGGGTACGGCCAACCTCCGCACTCGCTTTGGCCTCAGCAAGGATCGCCGCCGCTTTGGGCGGGACTTTTAACCCCTCAAGCCGCCACGCAAGACTCGCGGTCAGTCGTTCGGCATGGGCAAGGGTGAGGAGCGATGTCCAGCCACGCGCATCAAGGCGCATCGCATAGCCCGGTTCGCTGAGCGTTTTGGTGAGGAGGCGCGCATCAATCATGGCAGTGCCGCCCACAATTCATCCACCAACGCCAGCGCGGTATCGGTGTCAGGATAGTCAATTGCGCAGGCGGGTACTGCGGTGACGAGCCGGCTGAGCGCATCAAATCCAGCCTCACCAAGCGCGGTGTAATTGGTGGACGCCCGTGTAAGCCGCACGAAGGTCTCGCTAGTGCCAACCGGACGAATGTCGCGCGGCAGGCCGTATCCGGGAAAGAGGATCAGCGCGGGGCGGGCGGGATCATTCATCCCCGCAATCGCGGCTTTATCAGGGATCAGGTGGCAGATATCACCCTTTGCGGTGCCCGCTTGCAACGGCCCGAACCGTGTTGCAGGGAGCAGTGCCCGCATCACTCCAATCGCCTCATTCTTGAGGCTGATAGGCCTTGGAAACGGGTGAACATTGCCGCTTACCGGATCAATCAGTGCAAATTCATCCCCCATGAAGCGCCAGCCGCGCGACGCGAGCAGTGCCGACAGCGTTGATTTGCCCGACCCTGACTCGCCCGTCATGATCAGTACCTTGCCGTCTTTTTCCACACTTGACGCGTGAAGCAACAGGAAGCGCCGCTCACCAAGCGCCATCTGAAGATTCATCGCCATTTCGGCTGAAATCAGTCCGTGCGCGAGCGACTGCGGCACTGCCTCGGGCAGGGTATAGTCGCCGCGAATGGCAATTGAGGGCCGGAACAGCCGCCGTCCAAACTTTGCGGCCTCAAGCCGCACGGTGTAATCGGGGATTGGTGACGCAGGTGCTGGGTAATCGCGGTAGAGTGCGTCCACTGCTTCCACTGGCGCGCGCCAATCGCTGCCGATGCGAAACGTGCGCGGGCCAATAGTAACGGTCGTGCTATGCCTCATAATTGGATCACCAGGCCGAGGCTAACCAACTCATCAAGCCGGGCAATCAGCGCGCCCTCCACATCATCCGCCAAATCATAGTCCGCACCAAGCCGTGTGAGCAGTTCGGCCAGCGTCAGCGTGTCATTACCGAAAGCCTTAAAAATTTGCGGAACAGGCTCTGCCACAACATGCGTCGCGCCCGATGTGCGGTGGTAAATCGCGGTCAGCCCGTCAAGCGTGACCGACTTGAGCGGCAGGCTTACGGCGTAGGTTGACGCCCCCATCGCTACGCCGCGTCAGCGGCCGGGCATTTGCAACGATGCAAAGCA
>JAYTPB010000193.1:0-9865 GCA_043747445.1 Sphingomonadales bacterium | reverse complement strand
GTTGTTCTCCACGGCGAAACGTTTGACGCGGCCTATGCTTATGCGCGCCAGCTTGAGGGTGAGCGCGGCTTAACTTTCGTCCATCCGTTTGATGAGCCTGATGTGATTGCAGGGCAGGGCACAGCCGCGCTCGAAATGCTTGCGGATGTGCCTGCGATTGATACGCTTGTTGTGCCGATTGGTGGTGGTGGGCTGATTTCGGGGATGGGCGTTGCGGCCAAAGGCATCAATCCGGATATTGAACTGATCGGAGTGCAGGCGGAGCTTTACCCTTCAATGTATAACGTCATCAACGGCACTGATCAGCCGTGTGAGGGCGATACACTCGCCGAAGGGATTGCGGTCAAATATCCGGGAGAAATGACGCGCAAAATTGTGAGCGCGATCGTCGATGATATCGTGCTGGTGAGCGAGCGTGATCTTGAACGCGCGGTCAGCCTGTTGCTCCAGATCGAAAAAACTGTGGCAGAGGGTGCTGGCGCTGCTGGGCTTGCTGCGCTGCTTGCGCACCCTGAGCGGTTTAAGGGAAAGACCGTTGGTATTATTCTTTGTGGGGGCAATATAGACACGCGGCTACTCGCCAACGTGCTGTTGCGTGATTTGGCGCGTTCGGGGCGGCTCGCGCGGCTGCGTATCCGCTTGCAGGATCGCCCTGGCGCGCTGTTCAATGTTGCGCGCATCTTTGACGAACAGCGCGTCAACATCATCGAAATTTATCATCAACGCGTGTTTACGACGCTTCCTGCTAAGGGTCTGATCACTGATATTGAATGCGAAACGCGCGATGCAGCGCATCTCGAATCGCTGATGGCAGCGCTTGCGCGCGATGGATATGAGGCTTCGCGCGTCGAACTCGCCTAAATTTGAGCCAAGTTCACGCCGTTAACGTATTATTGTTGGTAAATGCGCTTTTCATTGGGCGCAGATCGCAGCATAGTTGCGTTAGATAATGAAAATTCTGAAGGGTATGTTTGGACGTGACCGCGCAATTTCGCTTTCCGCGCTTCTTTGTCACAAGCCCTGCGCCGTGCCCCTATCTTCCCGGCAAGCAAGAGCGAAAAGTCTTCACTGAACTGACTGGCCAACATGCCGCTGAATTGAATGATGCGCTTGGCAAGATCGGTTTTCGTCGCAGTCAGGGCGTTGCTTACCGCCCAAGCTGCATTGACTGCTCGGCGTGCGTTTCTGTGCGCGTTGTAACAGGCGAATTCAGGCCAAACGCCAGCCAACGCAAATTATTGAAGCTCCATAGCGATCTTGAGGTAACCGCGTGCCGCCCCTGGTCAACGCAGGAACAGTTTGATCTGCTGCGGCGCTACCTTGACGCACGGCATCCGGCGGGTGGCATGATCGGCATGGATGAAATCGACTATGCTGATATGGTCGAGCAAACCCCGGTGAACAGCTATGTTGTCGAATACCGGGAGCCGTCGGTTGATGGGCGGCAGGGGCGGTTGGTTGGTGGCTGTGTCACCGATCAGCAGGCCGACGGTCTTTCGATGATCTATAGCTATTTTGAACCTGATGATGATCGCCGTCCGGGCCTCGGCAATTTTATCATCATGGATCATATCCTGCGCGCGACCGCTGCTGGCCTGCCCTATGTTTATCTCGGCTATTGGATTCAGGGGTCAAGGCGGATGGAGTATAAAGTCAAGTTCCGCCCGATTGAGCGGCTTGGCCCTGACGGTTGGCAGCGCTTTGATCCAGCGGTTGCGCCGCCCTGTGGCCCGCCAACGAGCCTTGCAGTGCCGATGTCGGTTTAGCGGCTTAGTCAAAGGGGATGGGCCAAAGGGGCTGGTGGTTTACGTAAGGGTGGTTAAGAAGGGGGCCAAATGTTGACGCTTCCCAACATATTGACGCTGTCACGGATATTTGCCGTGCCGATCCTCGTTGCGCTGCTTTGGCATCCAAATTGGGAGACGGGCTACGCTATTGCCTTTGCGCTTTACTGCCTGATGGGGATCACTGATTATTTCGACGGCTATGTCGCGCGCGCGCAGGGTGCGGTGTCAAAGCTTGGCATTTTTCTTGATCCGATTGCAGATAAAATCATGATTGCGGCAGTGCTTATGATGCTCGTCAATACTCAGGATATCATGGGTTGGCACATTATCCCCGCTATCATCATCTTATTACGAGAGATTGCGGTATCTGGCCTGCGTGAATTTCTGGCCGAACTGCGGGTTTCAGTGCCAGTGAGCCAGCTTGCGAAATGGAAAACCACATTTCAACTCGTGGCACTCGGCGCGCTCATCCTAGCAGGCGCAGTGCCGCATCTTGCCTGGGTAAAACTGGTCGGGCTGACGACGCTGTGGACGGCGGCGGCGCTGACCGCGATCACCGGCTGGGATTATCTTCGCGTTGGCCTGCGGCACATGGATTGATTGGCCGTGGCGGTTACGATCCTCTACCTCGCGTGGGTGCGTGAGAAAGTCGGCATTGCCGAAGAAAGCATCGATATGCTGCCACCCGGAATTGATACGCCGTCGGCGCTTGCACTATGGCTTGCTTTGCGCGGCGACGGCTATGCTACGGCCTTTGCCGATCTGTCCCGTTTGCGTTGCGCGGTTGATCAGCAGATGACAGCTATGGACGCGCCGATTGGCAACCCGCAGGAAATCGCCTTCTTTCCGCCAGTGACAGGCGGATGATCCGGATCAGCGTCCAGCGCGAATGCTTTGATGGCGGCGCCGAACTGGCGCTGCTTGAAACGCTTGGCAGCGGCGCCATGGCGAGCTTCACGGGCCTTGTGCGTGGAGATGGCGGTCTGAGCGCACTGACGCTCGAACATTATCCGGGAATGACCGAGGCCGTGTTGCGCGCGCTCGCTGAGACGGCGACGTCGCGTTGGTTGCTTGACGGCGTCACGATCATCCACCGCATCGGGGCAATGGCAGCGGGCGAGCGTATCGTGTTCGTTGGCACCGCGTCACCGCACCGCGCAGCCGCACTTGAGGCGTGTAGCTTTCTGATTGACCGTCTCAAAACCGATGCGCCGTTTTGGAAGCAAGAGCGCTTTGCCGATGGGCAGGTGCATTGGGTGGAGCCACGCGAGAGCGATGATGATGCGGCGGCGCGCTGGTAATTGGTAGAAAGGCCGCATCGACAGCGGGCATTAGGCTTCCTATATAACCCAAATGACCATTCTTTCCGATCCGCGTAGCCTGCTGTACCGTGATGGTGCACTTGACCCCACCACCGCCCAAGCGCTTACGAAATCGCTGTTAGAACGGTGTGATGATGGGGAACTTTATCTCCAATACCGCGTCTCAGAAAGTTTCGGCTTTGATGATGGTCGCCTCAAAATGGCGGATTATTCCAACGATGCTGGCTTTGGCCTGCGCGGGGTTTCGGGTGAGATGACGGGTTTTGCCCATGCCAATGAAATTAGTGAGGCTGCGATCCGCCGTGCTGGCGAAACCCTCACCTTGCTTGATCCAACGACAGGCGTAGCGATGGCCGCGCCGCGCAAGAATAATCGCCATCTTTATACGGGTGACAATCCGATGGCGCTAATCCCCTTTGCGCAGAAGGTTGCGCTGTGTCAGCAAATTGATGCGGCGGCGCGCGCGCGCGATCCCCGTGTCGCTCAAGTTTCGGTCAGTCTTTCGGGCGCGTGGAGCGTCATCGAAATCGTCCGCGCTGATGGCTTCGTTGCGACTGACATACGCCCGCAAGTCCGGCTCGGCGTTGGCATCGTATGCGAATCGAACGGACGGCGTGAGAGCGGCAATTTCGGGATGGGCGGGCGTTATCTTTATGAAAGTCTGTTCGACCCGGCGACATGGAACCGCGCGATTGATGAGGCGCTCAAGCAAGCGCTGACCAACCTTGAAAGCGTCGATGCGCCTGCGGGCGAAATGACTGTCCTGCTTGGCCCTGGCTGGCCCGGCATCATCCTTCACGAGGCAATTGGTCACGGGCTTGAGGGCGATTTCAACCGCAAAGGGAGTTCGGCCTTTTCGGGGCGCATTGGTCAGCGCGTCGCAGCGCCGGGCATCACGATTGTCGATGATGGCTCGCTCCCTGATCGGCGCGGGTCGCTCACGATAGATGATGAAGGCACGCCGACTGAAGAGACAATCCTGATCGAGGACGGTATCCTCAAAGGCTATATGCAGGATCGCCTTAATGCGCGCCTGATGGGCGTCGCGCCGACGGGCAATGGCCGCCGCGAATCCTTCGCGCACGCGCCAATGCCGCGCATGACCAACACCTTTATGAAGGCAGGCCGCGATGATCCGGCTGAGCTTTTGTCACGCGTCAAGAACGGTATCTTCGCCAAAAGTTTTGGCGGCGGGCAGGTTGATATCGTTTCAGGCAAATTCGTGTTTAGCTGCACCGAGGCCTATAAGGTTGAAAATGGCAAGATTGGCGCGCCGATCAAAGGGGCAACGCTGATCGGCGATGGCCCAAGCGTCCTCACTAAAGTCACTGGCATTGGCAATGATTTCGCGCTTGATGAAGGCGTCGGCGTCTGCGGCAAGGGCGGGCAGAGCGTACCCGCTGGCGTTGGTCAGCCGACCTTGCTCGTCGAGGGGCTGACGGTTGGCGGGACGGCCTGATCAGCTTTAATATCCTGTGATGAGTATATCAATCGCAGCAAGAATTTCCATGTCATGATCGCTCAGTGATCAAGACGGGCCATTAAAACATGCGGTATTTGGCAAGCGGCAAGCCGTGTTTTTCCACCCAAGCATTTGACGAGTCACACACCGCTGAAATGTTGATGCCAAGTTCTTTCGCATCAGCGATTGCCTGTGCATCAAGCGTAAGATTGGTCGCCTTGCGCGGCGTTTTTGCAGCATTTGCCATACGCACATAATATGCGCATGGCACGTGCGCGTCAATTAGAAGCCTGCGGTCAAAATCACCCCGATCCGCCGACCGGGACGAAGCCCAGCGATGAAGTTCCGCCGCAGATCATTATTTGCGTCGGCATAACGGATGATCTGGGCTACCGCATCTTCATCAAATAGGTTCTTGACGTAAAACTGCACTTTGTACCGATCATTTTGTGCACCCAAACGGATATCGGTGACAACTGATCCGCCCGTCTTGGCAAGATTATGCACCTGCGCGAAGCTTGACGAGATCAGGCTGACATTGCCACCAGCAAAAACTGACCAATCACCGCCTCCGATTGGTCTTTTATAATCGACGTCAAAAAAGATCTGATGTTTTGGAGCGCGCGGGATTTCCTTGCCCTTGATTGATCCGAACAGCGACTGGCATCCCGTAACGTTTGGAAACTGATCCCCGGTGGAACAATTCACGAGCCGATCATCAGCGACATCATTGAGCACACCCTGATTTTCGTCAAAGCCGCTGGTGAATTTCGAATCCGCCAGTGAATAGTTTGCAGTAACAGTCAAATGCCGATCAGGTCGTGCGCGCAGTTCGAGTTCAAGGCCTTTGATCGTCGCATTGCCAGCGTTGACCACGGCTGACACCTGATTTGGCGGCACGCTGACATTCTGGGTAAGCTGATAACCCGTGATCTTGTTGCGGAACAACGCAAGATTGGCGGTGAGTGCACCGCTCAGGAAGCTGTTTTTGAAGCCAAGTTCATAAGTCTCAACATCTTCCGGCCCGAACGAAGGCAAGCCGCCCCGGATCGCCGAAACACCGTTGAACCCGCCGGGCTTTTGTCCTTCTGCATAAACACCGTAGATCAGGTTACGCGGGGTAAATTGCCATGACAGCGTCGCGCGCGGCGTGAATTTGGTGAATTTCGCGCGCGCAATAACGGGCGCGGGTACGACTGCTCCTGCATCAAAATCAAGCGTGCTTTGCGTGATCTTTTCCTCGGCATAACGTCCTTCGACGCTGAGTGAGAGTTCGGAGGTAATATCAAAACCGATTGAGCCAAACACGGCTTTGTTGGTGATATCAACATTGTTAACGTCGCGTGATCGCGGCAGTGCAATGGCGATTGGCACGGGTTGCGCGCAAATCGGGCTGCGCGCGCAGGCAGCATTGAGCGCAATAACCGAATTGGCAGTGGCGCGGGTCAGCGCGTTGGCGGGTAGTTGGCGCGTATCGCGCGTGTCATCAGACTGATCGAAATAATAGCCGCCAAGGATTAGATGCACCCTGTCACTGTCATATTGCAGGCGAAGCTCTTGCGAGATATCTTGGGTGCGCTGGAAATTCTCAAAGGTAAAATCAGTGACTGAACCGACAAAGTTCAACCGCCGGTTGCGCGGCGGTGCGAGCGGCAGCGGCGCGCCAATCGGGAAGCTAGCAAAGAGCGTCGTCTGAAAACTGTCGGCCGTATAATCGGCGTCAAGCGCGCTAGTCGCAGTCCGGTAGTTATAGCCGGTGAGCGAAGACAGCGTCACCTTGTCACTAAAATCATAATCGACGCGAAAACTGGTGTTAAGCTGATCTGATTCAAGCCCAACATCGCCGGGGTTGACGAACTGACGGGTAAAGTCAGTGTTGATCGCGCGCGGCTGGATCACCCCGCAGAAATAGCGCCCATTCCCGCGATAAAGCGCGCCATTATCAGGCAGGCAGTTATTGTCGTTTGCGCTCTGCGCGAAAATCGCGGGCTGACCGTCATCAGTGCGGTTGTAATAGCTGCGAAGTGCCGCCGTCAGCGCACCGCCATTATCAAATTTGAACGCGCCCGAAAAGGAATAGGAAGATTGCTTGCCGATTTTGGCACCATCAAACTGATTGCGAAATTCGCCGCCAAAATCATAAAAGCGCCCGTTGACGGTTGCTGAGAGCGAGTCCGTGATTGGCCCGCGCAATCCAGCGGTGATATCGTAGCGCTCATTCTCGCCGATATCGACTGAGACTTTGCCTTCAAATTTATCGCCTGCGCTTTTGGAGATGATGTTGATCGCGCCCGAATAGGTATTGCGTCCGTAAAGCGCGCTTTGCGGCCCTTTGACGACTTCGATGCGTTCAATCCCGTCAACATCATAATCGGCGAGCGAACCGCTGTAATATATGCCATCAATAAAGAAGGCGACGCCCGATTGGCCAAGGATGTTGGCCTGCCCGCGTATGACGGGGCGGTTGGCGTCGCGGCCAAAGCTATCATCGAAGGTGAGGCCCGATGTAGTTTTTGAAAGATCTGACAGGCTGTCAAGGCCAAGCCGGTCAATTGATTCGGCGGTTACAACGGCGACCGTCGTTGGCGCATTTTGGAGCGTTTCTTCCTTTTTACGCGCGGTGACGATGATATCTGCGCTTTCATCAGCAGCGTCTGCTACTTGCGCCAAAGCTGATGCTGGAACCACCATTGTTGCGGCAAGCAAAACCGCCTTTGTCAAACCACGCATATGTCTTTCTCCCCCTATTTCGATTTTGTACAGTGGTTCCACTGTATGAAAAATTTGTCCAGACAAATTTGTATCTCGCTCTGGAAAACTGTAGCATTGTCACGATTCTGCAACAGTTGCGATATGAAGGATACGCCATGACCGCCTATATGATCGTCACTGCAAAAATATCTGACCGCGCTGCCTTCATTGCAGGTTACGGCGCGGTTGCGGCTGACCTCGTTGCAAAGTTTGGCGGAAAATATGTGCTGCGCGGCCCCGGCGTTGAATTGCTTGAGGGCGAATTTGGTGACGGCGCGTCGATGGTGATTTCAGAATGGCCATCAAAGGAGGCGGCACGCGCCTTTTGGAATTCGCCTGAGTATGGCGAGGCGAAACTGCTCCGTGCAGGCGTGGCGCAGTGTCAGGTGCTGCTGATCGAAGCACCAACGATCAATGCACAAGGAGAATGAAAAGCATGGCACGTACAGCCCAAATTGATCGGCATGGCGACCCTGACGTCATTCAGTGGATTGATGCCCAAGTGCCCGCACCCGGCCCCGGTGAGGTGCAGATGCGCAATACAGCGGTTGGCCTCAATTATATCGATACCTACCATCGGCGCGGGATTTATCCAGTTGCGCTGCCGTCTGGCCTTGGGCTTGAAGCGGCAGGCATGGTTGAGGCGGTGGGTGAGGGGGTAACTGCGTTTAAGTTTGGCCAGCGTGTCTGCACTTTTGGCCCCACAATGGGCGCTTATACGACCTCGCGAAACTTGCCTGCTGCGACGCTTTTTGCAACGCCTGACGATATCAGCGACGATATCGCCGCTGCCGCACTCCTCAAAGGCTGCACCACTGAATTTCTGGTTGAGCGCTGCGCCAAGGTTCAGGCGGGTCAAGCCGTGCTTGTTCATGCGGCGGCGGGTGGTGTCGGCTTGCTGCTGGTTCAGTGGCTGAAAGCTGTTGGCGCGATGGTCATTGGCACCGTCAGTACGCCAGAAAAGGCCACGCTCGCAAGGGCCGCTGGCGCCGATCATATAATCCTCTACGGCCAAGAGGATGTTGCCAAAACCGTTCGCGAACTCACAGGCGGCGCTGGTGTCCGCGTGACCTTTGACGGCGTTGGCATGGCCACATGGGAGGCTTCGCTTGATAGCACTGGGCGGCGCGGGCTGATCGTCAACTATGGCAATGCCGATGCGCCCGTCGGCGGGGTGAACCTTGGCATCCTCGCGCAAAAGGGATCGCTTTATAATACGCGGCCGACGCTTTTCGATTATTATGCTGATGCAGTTGAGCGTACCGCAGGAACAGACCGTATGTTTGATATGATTCGGCGCGGAGTCATCGCGGTGACTATTGGCCAGACTTATGCACTGGAGGACGCAGCCCAAGCGCACCGCGATCTTGAAGGCCGCAAAACGACGGGATCAACCGTCCTGCGGCCCTGAGTGGCTCACTTCTCCGCCGCTTTGGCGCGCTGGCCGTCAACCAAACGTTTGAACACAGTCCAAGTGGTGTCATTGGGCCGGGGGTCATCGCCGGGAGGCGGTGCGGTGTAGATTGGATAATTTGCCGCAATCTCATCCTTGATCACCTTGGGCAATTCATCGAAACTTTTGAGTTTTGCGCCCATTGCGTTGAAGACAAGCTGTCCCTGTCGCCCGCGCATTTTCATCCACGGCATCCAATCCGAAATTCGCACCCATGATACGCTTGGATACGCCGTTGGGTTTTTGGTATCGAGCATTTCCGCTGCATCAAAGGCGAAATCGAAAATCTCCATCGCATGATATTTGCCGCCGATAAAATCCTGATATGCCCCAGCCAGCGGGTTTTCGTAGAAGAGCGGCGCTTCAAACGGCATGAACAGCCAGCGCCCCTGCCGCCGGATTGAAATACTCGCTGGTTTGCCGTCAGCGCTGATCGGAAAGCTTGGCCGCGAATTGACGGGATCATTGCTGATCTGCATCACGTCAACGCTCTCACTCGTCCACGGATTGGCCCATTTGCGGACGATTTCGCCCGTCTTAGTATCCGTATAAAACATCACCTCACGGCTGACGAGGCGGTAACCTTTGCCGCGCTTTGGATCTTCAACCGCGACGCATTGACGCACGTTCATGCCTTCGCCATTAAACAGGTGACGGTCTGGCTCGCCGGAGACGCGTGAGTAAACTTTGCCTGACCAGTAATAGATCGCAGGCACGTCGTCTTTCTCACCACACTGAACACGCTTTGAGATTTCAAATGCGTCAGCGGGCACGGCTGGATCAAGCATTCGTGCTTGTGCTGGGGTTGCACACGCGATCAAACTCGCCGCAATGAGGAATGATTTCATGATTTCTCTCCCTTGGAAATGGTGCAACTGGCCTGCATCCAGCGTAAATTGACGCCGAGCCGCCCGACATCAGGGTCGCCCCAGGCATAAGATAGCGCGCGCTCAGGCTCAGCAGGTGTGTGGACATAGAGGACGATGCTTGGCCGATTGGTGCCGCTCGCCCAGACAACATTACGCATCCGCAGGATCACCTCAGGCGCGCTGCTTGTTCCCCCACCAAAGCGCACGCGGCCACCCTGATC
>JAYTPB010000192.1:0-10316 GCA_043747445.1 Sphingomonadales bacterium | reverse complement strand
CTCCATTCATCGAGATAGGCCGCGCGGTCTTCAGTGGTCACATTACTCGCCTGCAAATGACGCATAAAACTATGGTCAAAGAACCACTCAAGGCCGTTTTCTTCGATCCGCGCCTCAATTGTATCACGGAAAGCGAGGATATATTGCGATGCCTTGCGCTGCGGTAAATCATCAATCAGCGTGCGCTGAAAAATTAGCGGGTGCGGCGCATTGCAGATGATCAACCGCGCGATCCGTTCGGGGTGCTTCAGCGCCGCCGCCCAGCCAATCGCCCCGCCCCAATCATGCGCGGCAAGCGTAAACCGGGTCAGGCCAAGCGCGTCGGCGAGCGCAAACAGATCAGCAACCATTTTGCCAGGCGTATAATCGTTGATTTTCGCTGGCTTCGATGACCTGGCGAAGCCACGCTGATCAGGCGCAATCACATAATGATCGCGCGCCAACTCGGCCATCTGGTGCCGCCACGTCCGGTGCGATTCCGGGAAACCGTGGAGGAATATGATTGGCGGATGCGCAGGATCACCCGAGCTCCACACGTCAAGTTCAACGCCAGTGATAAGAGCGATTCGGTGCTGCTCCAACCTTACTCCCCCGCCACGCTCGCCTTAATCGCGAGCGCATGAACGCGCTGGCCGGGGATGTCACCGAGGGCCTTATTGACCATTCGTTGGCGATTAACCCGGCTTTGGCCAACGAAGGCTGCACTTTCAATTTGTATGGTGAAATGCGATTCGCCAGAGCCATCATCGCCTGAATGGCCGTGGTGTTTTGCGCTATCATTGATCACCGCGAGCTTTAAGGGCGCGAACGCGGCGGTCAGCAAAGTTTCCATTTCAGCAGCGATTGGGCCTTTGGTCATAATATCTCCATGCGCACTGAACCTGTCGCCGTGCTCTGCCCGTATTGTCAAACATTGGTAAAAAAAGAAAGGGAGGGCTTCGACAAGGACAAACTGAGCGGTTATTGAAACAAGGTGAGTGACAAACGATCCCCCAACCGCTTTCACGGTCGTGTCGGCGATGGCCGTGCTGGGTGCGCGCATCCCGGTTGCCGCGCGCCAGGTGAATTTCGTGCCCCCGATATTTACGGCGCGGCGTCAGGCTTTGACGGACCGGGAAGCTACCGCTGGCTATGTTTTGATCATGTCCGCGAATTCAATGCCGCGTATAATTTCTTCAACGGCATGAGCCGCGAAGAGATTGAAGACGCGCAGACGCCGTTTGCCGGATGGGCCACCGAAACCCGCGCCTTCACGCGCGGCGGCGTTGACAGCCCGCCCAAATGGAGCGATTTTCACGATCCACTTGATGCTATCTCAGCCCGGTTTCGCGCGCGCCAAGATGCAAGAACGCCCAAAGAGCGCGAAGATGGCAAGCGCCTTTCCGACGAAGACCGCAAGGCGCTTGATTTGCTCAAACTCGATATCAATGCGGATCGCCGCGCTCTCCGCCAGCGCTACACCGCACTCGTCCGCCAATATCACCCCGATCATAACGGCGGCGACCGCGCACATGAAAAGGCGCTTCAAGCGGTGGTTGAGGCATATCAGCGATTGCGGGTTGTGATTGGTTAGGACGCCTCACTGCCACGCAGCGCGAACCATAGGATAAACGGGTAGGTCAACACGATGATCAGGAAGGTGATGCTAATCCCCTTTGGCACCGCGTCCCAGCCTGAGCGCTGCGCCAGCGGCACAACAAAGACTACAAGCCAGAGCGATTTGTAGAGTATCTGAATCGGCAGCACAGCGGCAAAAAAGCGTGGCCACCATAGCCCAGCGATTGAACCAAGCAGGATCGCGCTCCACAGACACGCAACGAGCAGACGCAGTCCAAGGCTTTCATCAACACGTCCAGCAAACACATCGCTGACGCCGCGCCCAAAAAACATCGCGTGCACCACAGGGACAAGGATGATGATGTTGGCGGCATAAGCGATCTTCAAAAGGTTGATGCTGCTCATTTGTTTCGCCTTTTCACTCAAGAATGAATATAATTCATTCTATAGATTTGACCTTGAGGGCAAGTCAAGGGCATGGCTTTGTAATGTCCGATCAACCGCCGCGCCGCCGTACAATGAACCCGACTGGCAAATACGCGGCGATCCTTGCGGCTGCGTCTGAACTCTTTGCAGACCCCGGCTATGATCGCACCTCAATCGCCGATATTGCCCGCACAGCTAATGTAGCGGTTGGCTCGGTCTACCGCTTGTTTGAAGATAAACGCGCTGTACTTGCGGCTGTTCATGACGCTGTTGAGGATGAATTTATTGCGGCGATCCAAGAAGGATGGGGCACGGAAGGCACATTACAAACACGCATGGCCGCGATTGCTGCTGGATTGTTTGCAACCGCTGGGCGGCTCAATCAGATTGTAATGGTGCTTTCTGAACAGCGATTTGACGGTGCCAAATCACGCAATTCAAAACAACGCACCGTCGGTGCCATCGCACAAATTATCAAAGATGGGATATGCCAAGGCCTGATGCGCGACACCCTGCCGTTGCCAACCGCCGAAATCGGTTACGGCATCGTCAGCGGCGCAATGGCAGGATGCTTTATGCGCGACAATGCCGACGATCCTGAGGTGTATGTCGACCTAGTTGCCCGCGCATTATTTGATCTGGTTCACAAATAAGCGCGGTTAAACCTACCCCATCATCTCCACCAGTTTCGCAACCGTATTCATATTGCGCATAGTGGCTATCTTCGTTGCCGCAAGTTTGAGTTTCGTAAAACGAATGCCGTCGCCGTAATCGACGTAAATTTCGCGCACACCGAGCGCGATGCGTTCACCCGCCTGATCACGCGCGCTTTGCTGTGTGTCTTGGGGCGGGGCGGCGTCGAGGAAGTAGACCATGTGTCGGCTGCCGTGGGCATCGGGAAAAGGGTCGCCGGCGCGCACTGCGGTCATCTCTGCTGCCGTCCGCACAAAAATTGGCACAGATTTGCCGGCATAAGCCTCAATCCGGGTTTCAAGTGCGGCCTTAACCTCGCGCTCGCTTAGGGCGCTTTCAAACAACAGATTGCCGCTCGCGATATAGGTGCGGACGTTGGCCAACCCCAACCCCTCAGCCATTGCGCGCAACTCCGCCATTGGCAGTTTGCCTGTGCCAGCGACATTGACCGCGCGGAGCAGTGCGAAATAGGCAGTCACGCCGCCTCCACTAATGCCATAAGCTGATCAGCACATGCCTCCCACCCTTGCGCAAACCCCATCTCGGCGTGGCGTGTTGCGCTTGCCTCGTCCCAGTGTCGCGCGGTTGCGGTGTAGCGGGTGCCCTCACCCTCGAGCGCGATTTCCCATACACCGATCATGAACGGCCCAGCAGGCATCAGATCGCCAACAATCGCGTCGGTAAAGGCAAAACGGCGGCCTTCATCCCATGCGAGGACGAAGCCGGGGTGCGGATGCACTTCGCCTTCGGGGCCATACATAGTGCAGTTTGACGTGCCACCAGCGCGACGTTCAAGCCTATCAAATTCAGCGCGCCACGGTTTTGGGCACCACCACTCTTCGATGCGGTTGGCCATTATGTCCCACACCTTCTCCGGAGGCGCATTGATGAAGCGCGTGACCGAGAGTGCCCAGCCATTGTCTGCGGTTGCGGTCATTAGTCGGTCTTCTTCTTATAAACCAATTGGCCACCCAGCATGGCCAGAGGAACCAAATATGCTAAATATACCAAGTGATACCAGACCGGAAACTGATTCCAGACGATGATGTGATCCACCACAGAATTGAGCAGCCCCAAGGCAATGATAGCGTGAATCGTCCTTTTCTCTCCGCGTGCTACCCATGCCACGACCGCTCCGAAAGCAAGCGTTGCAATCGCTCCAACCGCCAGCCTCGAGAGCAGCATGTCTAGCGCGAATTCTCGCTGCTTTTCAACCAAGGCGTAAGCGGGCCAGACGAACCTTCCCGCGAACGTCGCGAGTAAAACCACCGCTTCCCAAGCAACTACGCCAGCAACCATTGCGCCGATTGCCCTGATCATACCTAATCCTCCCGCACCGCAGCTTCAATCGCGGCAACATCGATCTTGCCCATCGTCGCCATCGCATCGAACGCGCGTTTGGCGACATCGCCGCCCTGCGCTATGGCATCAGTAAGAACACGTGGCGTAATCTGCCAATTGATACCCCATTTGTCTTTGCACCAGCCGCATTCGCTTGTCCGACCGCCATTTCCGACAATCGCATTCCAGTAGCGGTCGGTTTCTTCTTGAGTATCGGTTGCAATCTGGAATGAAAACGCTTCGGTATGCGGGAAAATTGGCCCGCCATTCAGACCGATGCACTTCATTCCGAACACGGTGAATTCGACGATCATCACGTCGCCTGCCTTCCCGCCGGGGCTATCGCTTGGCGCCAGATGGATTTGCCCCACGGCACTATCAGGGAAGGTGGCGGCGTAGAACTTCGCGGCGTCTTCGGCGTCGTTGTTGTACCAGAGACAAAGTGTTGCTTTAGACATGTCTTGCCTTTCCTTTCCTATGGGCGCGCGCCGATTATGGCAAACCAAGCGCCTTGGGGGTCAAGCCCTTTGACTGTAAAATCGCCCCCCGGAATTTCGTCGGGGCCATAGACGATCCGCCCTCCACGGGTGGTGATCTCGGCAATCGCAGCATCGATATCGGCAACCCGGAAATAATAGAGCCAATGCGGATTAGGGTCTTGCGGAATTTTTGGCATGATCGCGCCAATCATGCCGGGGCCGTGATGGAGGAACAGATATTTGCCCATCGGCCCCATATCCATGTCGCCTTCCTGCTTCCACCCGAACTGCGCGGTGTAAAAATCGACTGCACTCGCGGTATCGGTCGTTGAAAGCTCATTCCATGCGCAGTGGCCATTTTTGGGCGTTTCGCTGGCAAATGAATGACTGGTTTCGTCGCTCGCCCCTTTCATCACATAGAAGGGCGCGCCTTGCGGATCGCTGACCATCGCCATTCGGCCAACGCCCGGCATATCAAATGCGGGCATCTGCACCGTGCCGCCAGCCGATGTCATAGCGGCGACGCTCGCGTCAACATCATCAACGCCGATATAGCCAAGCCAACAAGGCACCGCGCCGCCAGCCGCCATATCGGGGGTGATGGCCATAAACCCGCCAACGCCGTCAGCCATATCGCTGCCATCGCCCGAGGAGAAAAAGCGGTAGTTCATATCGGGCTGCCCTGAATCGAGCGCCGTCCAGCCGACCACCTTGCCATAGAAATCGGCGGCGGCATCTGCGTCGGACGTCAGCAGTTCATACCAGATGAAATCACCATGAGCGTTTGCCATGCTTATTCTCCCTCGCGGATTTGACGAGTTCACCGTTACGCAGTCCGCATGGATATCAAATTGCGTCAGGCAAAAATAGCATTCTTTCAAGCATTCCCTATGACCATCTTGCGTCAACTGCGCGGGAAGCCCTATGGGATCGCTTCACGCTAACGGAAACAACCGCTCATGACTGACATTCCCAATATCCAGCCCGACAGCCGCACCGCGACGGTGCTTGAAGCGCCTGATCAGATGATCGGCGTGCGCGAGGCGTTCGGGATTGATTCGGACATGATGGTGCCCAAATTCAGCGAAGCCGATGAGCGCGTTCCCGATTTTGACGCGAACTATGTCTTCGATCCCGATACCACTCTCGCGATTTGCGCTGGCTTTGCCCACAATCGCCGGGTGATGGTGCAGGGCTATCACGGCACTGGTAAATCAACGCATATTGAACAAGTTGCCGCGCGGCTCAACTGGCCGTGCATCCGCATCAACCTTGACGCGCATATCAGCCGGATTGACCTGATCGGGCGCGATGCCATTGTGCTTCGTGACGGTGTTCAGATCACAGAATTCCGCGAAGGCTTGCTCCCGTGGGCACTACAAACCCCGACCGCGCTCGTATTCGACGAATATGACGCGGGGCGGCCCGACGTGATGTTCGTGATCCAGCGCGTGCTTGAAACCGAGGGCAAGCTGACGCTGCTTGACCAGAACCGCGTGATCCGGCCGAATCCGTTCTTCCGTCTGTTTGCGACCGCCAACACTGTTGGTCTGGGCGATACCAGCGGGCTGTATCACGGGACGCAGCAGATCAACCAAGGCCAGATGGACCGGTGGAACATCGTTGTTGGGTTGAATTATCTGCCCGCCCAAGTTGAGGCAGAGATCGTCCTCGCCAAAGCAAGCGGCAGCGATGCCGCTGCCGTCGCGAACATGGTCAAGGTCGCTGACCTCACCCGGCAAGGCTTTATGAACGGCGACATCTCGACTGTAATGAGCCCACGCACCGTAATCACTTGGGCGCAAAACACCGCGATTTTCAAAGACGTTGGTTTCGCCTTCCGCCTAAGCTTCCTCAACAAATGCGACGAGCAGGAACGCGCAATGGTCGCTGAATATTACCAGCGGGTGTTTGGCAAGGATTTGCCCGAGAGCGTGGTGGGGAAGGGGTAGCCCTCACCCCTTGATCGTAACAATCCCGACCGCGCCCTGCTTGGTGCTTGGGTTTGAAGCATTCGCTTTTGGGCCTTTGTCAGCTTTGGGTTTGCGGGTTTCTTTGCTCGATTTTTTCTGTGATTTTGCCATGAAATTTTCCTTTTTTATGTCGAGATTGCGCATAGCTTAGCGCAGTTTGGACTGCGCGCGCAGTAAATTCGTGTCGCGCGGCCTACCCTGCCACCTTCACGACCAAGCCGTTGACCTCACCGCCGTTGAAGGCGTCGGTGTGGATGTTGAGGACAACGGTACCTTTTTCAAGCGCGGCAACAAACGCCTCAAAGCTGATGCTTTGCGCGAGCGGGGCAACCGCTTTGGCATAATCAAGCACCCCGGTGCGGACGCGAAAACCGTCGCGCGTGGTCTTGTAACTTGGCCCGTAAGGCAGCGGGAAGGCCAGTTCGGAACTGTTTGCATCGGAAAGGTTTCCGCTGGCATATTGGTGAAGGTGGATCGGGCCGATGGGCGCCTTCACCAGTTTATCCCACAGCGAGTCGACCGAAAGGCCGATAACATTGAGGCGGATTGCGACCGTTTTCTTGAGGGTATCAACGCTAATCCGGGCATTCGCACGCGCTGAAGAACCCGTGCTGATCGTTGGTGATTGGCCGTTCAAATCAGCGCGATACTCAATGATTTTTGCAGCAGCCGGAGCCGCCGAGAGCAGCGCGCCGGTGAGCAGGGCAAGGCAGATGTGACGCAGCATAAATGGGCCTTTGCGTTGGGGATCGACGAAGTGACAGGTATAGGCCGATCACTTCGCCAATCAAGCGCAGGCCCGTTTAATAGCTGCGGCGGAACCTTTTGCCGCGATAGCCCCGGTGACCGTCGCCACGGTATGAGCGGAACCGCCTGCCATCGCGGTAACCCTTATAACTGCGATAACCCCGGTAGCGCGGGCGGTAATAATCGTCGTAATAATAATCACTGCGCCCACCGCGATAATAATCACCGCGATAGCCGTTATTATACCCACCGCCATAACCGTAATTATAGCCCGAACCATAGGTTACAAAAACGCCGTTTGAGGCTTGCGCGGGGGCACTAAATGAGAGGGCGGACAGAGCGGCAAACGCCGCGAGCAAAATTTTACGCATCATCTATCTCCTTGACCAAATACAGATAATCACTGGCACAAAGGCGGGAGGCACATCCCCCGTAATCGAAAGCTATGCCTCTGAATGTGAATGGAGAATTTACCGCGTATCAGCCCACCGCAAACCTAGCCAAAATGTGCGCGGGCTTGCGCGCTCAATCACGCCAACGGCGCTCACCCCGGCCTCAATTCGGGTATTGGTGATATTCTCTACGCGCAGTGACAGACCGAGACCGCGCGTGAGCGGGAGGTTCAGAGCGCCGTCAAGCGTGACAGCACTACGCAGGCGGCGGAGATTTTGATCATCCTCAAACTGCGGGCCGACATAGCGCGCGGTAAGCGAAGCACCCTGCCAACCAAGCGTCGCGCTGGCATTATGGCGGGCAACTTGGGCGGGGCGCAATCCGTTGAGGTTCGCTGCAATCCCGCTGCTCCGCACCACTGCATCAGTGTAAGCATAGCTTGCCTGCGCGCGCCAATCGCCCGCCGTGACGCTCGCATCAAACTCAAACCCGTTTGAGCGGATCGCATCAAGGTTCTGACGCTGACGAAACACCCCTGCCGCGCTCACAAAGCCAACCCCTGGGAAATTACCGGGCCCGCGCGCTATCGTGACGTTGGCAACGGCATCCTCAAGCCGGTTGGTGAACAGCGTCGCGCTCAATTTCGAGCCTTCAATCGGCTGCCAGCCTATTCCGGCCTCAACCCCGCGCACCCGCTCGGTCTTGAGCGCCGCATTCGCGCCCGTTGCATCGGCACCAATGCGGAAAGGCCGGTATAGTTCGTTGAGCGTCGGCAAGCGCCAGCCAAGATAGGCCGCACTGCGCAAGCTGAATGTTGGCGTCAGCGCATAAGCGATCCCAGCACGTGCGGTTGGTTCATTGCCGCGCCGCGTTGCAAAGCGGTCACTCCGCAGCGTCGCGCCAGTGCCAAGCGTGTTTTCAAGCAAGCGGCCATCGCGGATCGTATAAAAATCGATCCGTCCGCCGCCTGTTAGCGTGAGTGCGCCAAACGTTGCGCTGGTTTCAGCGAAAGCACCGACAGTATCGCTTTCGCCGCCTGCAATCCGCCCGCGCGTTGGCGCGCCTGCAACGAAGGTAAAAAACTCTCGCGTCGTGCCGCTTACCCGCCGTGCGTCGCCACCGATCCGAAGCTCGATATTTTCACCCACTGGCGGGCGCAACTCAAACCGCGCACCGATCCCGGTTGAGGGGATGTTAAACTGATCAAGCGTCTGCGTTGATGTCGCGCGTGCCGCGTCAACGCTTGATGCCTGGCTCATGAAAGCGCGCAGTTGCACATAGGCAAGCGCTTCCCATGCCCAGCGACCACCATTTACCAAACGCAGGCTTGCGTCGGCCCCGTCGCTGCCGTTGCGTGTGAAGGCCAGCCCACGATCACGCCGGTCGGTAAAACCGCTGACACTTGCTTGAAGTTCAGTATCACCGATGGGCACGACTGCGCGCGCGGCAAGGCTGGCTTGCTCATAGCGCGCAGGCCGATCAGCCGCGCCGCGCTGGCTGGCGATGATTGGGATGAAGCCGTCGCCGCGTGCATAGTTGGCGGCGATGAAGGCAAAGCCGTTGCCAAGTGTGCCGCTCACAACGCCGCCCGCTTCAATCGCATCGCGGCTGCCATAGGCGACTGCGGCGCTTGATCCACCGCTATCCGGGCCAATGCTTGAAAGCGATATCGTTCCCGCCAATGCTCCCGGCCCCGCGACGCCCGAACCGCCGCCGCGTGTCACTTGCACAGCGCCAATGCGCGCTAGATTGATTGCGGGAAAGGTCACTGATCCGCCAAACGGATCACCCTGCGGCACGCCGTCGAGCAAGACGAGCGCGCGGCTTGACGCATTGCCGCCAAGTCCGCGCAGTGTCACGCCCTGTGCTGTCGCATTGGCTGAACGCGAATCGCTGCGGCGGAATTGTTGAAGCCCCGCGACATCGCGCAGGACATCTTCGGCGCGCCCGCTGGCAACGTTGTTAAGCCGTTCCCGGTCAATAATGACGCTACTATACGCCGCGTCGCCGCGCGCATCGGGGAGTGCACGCCCAGTGACGATGATCTCCCCAGCCTCAGCATGAGCAATGGTGGGCACAAAAGCGAGCAACAGAAATGGATAACGCATCGGCGCGCGATACCGTGACAACGCCTTTAAGAGAAGCGTTAAAGCCGAACCATCTTCATACCCATTTCGCCGTAGCGCGGGCCAGCCGTGGCCCCCACCGGGGCAGCCGCGTTTAGCTTTGCAATATCATCAGTTGAAAGCGACACATTCGTCGCGGCAACGCTATCCTCCATCGTCACGCGGCGTTTGGAGCCGGGGATCGGTACGATATCATCGCCTTGCGCAAGCAACCATGCGAGCGCGATTTGCGCAAGGCTAACCCCGTGTGCATCGGCAACGCTACGCACAACATCAACAATCTTGAGATTCTGAGCGAAATTATCGCCTGCATAGCGCGGGTCATTGCGCCGCCAGTCATTCTCAGGAAGGTCGTCAAGCGATTTGAACTGGCCGGTCAGGAAACCGCGACCAAGCGGCGAATAGGGCACAAAACCAATGCCAAGCGCGCGGCAGACGGGCAGGATTTCTTCCTCAACATCACGTTCCCACAGCGAATATTCGCTTTGCAGCGCAGCAATCGGATGGACAGCAGCCGCACGGCGCAGCGTTTCAGGCCCAGCTTCGGACAACGCGATGTGGCGCACTTTTCCTTCCTTGAC
>JAYTPB010000191.1:0-13714 GCA_043747445.1 Sphingomonadales bacterium | reverse complement strand
CATGTACATCGTACCCATCGCAGTCGCGAGTGAGAAAAATCCGGCGATTATTGCGGTTGTTGTGTCAGCCATATTACCCTCCCGTATTGGCGCAAACCTATTACTCGGCGGCAAGATCAATAGATTTCATCAAAAATTATCTATCGTCAACGACTAACTTTGAACGTGATTATCATCACGCCCGTTGCGATACATTTATCAGCCTGAAATGAATTACGTGGTTGCGGCCCCAACCAACTCGGCGAGCCCCGCAACATCCAACGGCTCCGCGCACAGGAACCCTTGATAGTAATTGCACCCTTCGCGCGCGAGGAGCGCCAATTGTTCCTCGGTTTCGACGCCTTCGGCAATCACCGCAAGGCCAAGCGAACGCGCCATATCAATCACGCCGCGCACCACGATCCGGTCACGCGGGGTGCCCGCGATATCCTGCGCCAGTTTCTTGTCGATCTTGAGATAATCAAGCGGCAAGGCTTTGAGATAGGCAAGGCTTGAATATCCCGTCCCGAAATCATCAATCGCCACGCGGCAACCGCCCGCACGCAGATCAGCGAGCAATTCCGCCGCCACGCCGAGATCATCGACCAGCCCGCTTTCGGTCAGCTCAACCGTCAGCCGGTTGCGCGGAAATCCGCTCGCGTCGATCATCGCGAGGAAGCTTTGCGCAAACCCCGGCCTCGCAATATCAGCCGCCGTCACATTGACTGAAAGGCGAATATGCGAAAGCGACGCGGGCCATGCCGCCGCTTGCTCCGCCGCACGCTTCTGGACATGGGCCGACAGCGCAAGCAGATAATCCGACTGTTCGGCGACAGCGAACAAAGTTACCGCGCCAAGCTCTCCGTGGACTGGATGCCGCCACCGCGCGAGCGCTTCAACGCCGATGATCTCACCCGACGGGATCGCCACCTGCGGCTGAAACAGCAATTCAATTTCATCACGGTCGAGCGCATTGCGCAGATCCGATTGGAGCGACTGGTGATGGTCGACCGCGCTTTGATCAGCAGTGCTCACGAAGCGAATTCGCCCCTGATCAGATGCTTTCGCTTCGGCAATCGCCATGCCTGCGCGCCTGAGCAACCGCGCGGAATCGTCATCGCCCTCGCCGCGCTCGACAATCGCGATCCGGCTCGACAGCGTCACGAGATGCGCGCCTGATAATGTTGGCCGGTCAATCTGATCGGCAATCCGCTCCGCAAGCGCGCGCACCCGGTCGGCCTGATGCGCGCCGTCAAGCCCGACGATGAATTCAGCACCAGCGGTGCGCGCAACCATCGCCTGATCGCCGCCGACATCGCTCACCAATCGGTCAATCTGACGCGCGACGTTTTGCAGCAAGCCATCACCGGTGTCGCGACCAAAGGCGCTGTTGATCATTTCAAAGCGGGTCACCGCGATCAGCAGGATGTGAAACGCATCGCCGGGGGAGGTCAGCCGAGCATCGATCCAGCGACGCGCGGCGGCAAGATCGCCAAGCCCAGTCAATTGATCGCGGCCACCGTTGCCCTGAATTTGGGCGACCATATCGAGGAACTCAATCGTGCTGACCAATATCCCGCGCGACGCTTCATAGCGGAGATGTTCCGCTACACGCGTCGTGCTTCCGTCTTGGTTGGTGAGCCTATGGCCAAATGCAGTGGGTCGGCCATCGCGCAAGATCCGCTTCACCGCGCTCAGCGCTGTCCTTCGGTCATTCGTGTCCAACGCGCGCAGCAATGCCGAGGCCGCGATATCGCGTGAAGGCGCACCGATCCGTTTGCAAAATGCCTCGCTCAGCGTGGCGCGCCCAGTTTTGACATTTGCCTGCCACGCATACACCGCGTCATTATCGACCGAGCGCCGCCGCTCAACCGCTTGCCATCCGCCGCCTAGCCGCACCGAGTGCCGTTCGGCAAAACGCAGCGATTGACCAAACTCCATCTGGCTAAAGGGTGCCGCGAGATAGTGGGTTGCGCCGGCGTTGATCATTGCGTCTAACCGCGCGACGTCACGCCGCGAGACAATCACCAGCAATGCAGCAGCACTGATTTCAACCGAGGTTGAAAGTGCTGCAACCGCCTCAAGCCCTTCATCAAATGCGCCGCGTGCATCAACGACGGCAATCATCGCGCCGCTGGAGGCAAAGCGGTATTCAACGCTGTCCTTGCGCCGCGCCGCTATCGACTGCCAGCCAGCACGCGACGCAGCAAGCGCGAGTTCGTCACGGTGGTTAAACGACAATATGAACAGCGGTGCTTGCGCGCTGACATCGCTTTCAGGCGCTTCATCTATGGTCACGATAAAGTCCCCATTGCAGCCTGATAGCCGTATCTAAGCGCGCCGCCAAGATTTGATTAAATTGATGCAGCGGCGGCAATGATCGGCACGAAATCAGCCGCCTTCAGGCTTGCCCCGCCAACCAGCGCGCCGTCAACATCACCAACCGCCATCAGCTCAGCGGCATTGCTTGGCTTGACTGATCCGCCGTAGAGAATGCGCACCGCAGCGCCGCCTTCGCCGAGCAGCACCATGAGCCGCGCCCTGATGGTGCCGTGCATTTCGGCAACGTCGGCGGTCGACGGCGTCCGTCCCGTGCCGATGGCCCACACGGGTTCATACGCGATGACGATGCGCGCGCTGTCGGCCTCAACGGGCACCGAACCGTCCAGTTGCTGCGTGACAACCGCAACGGCATCGCCAGCATCGCGCTGTGCTTCGCTTTCGCCAACGCAGAGTATCGCAGTCAAACCCTGGTTGATCACGGCAACCGCTTTTGCCCGCACCTCGGCGTCGGTTTCGTGATTGTCGGTTCGCCGCTCGCTGTGGCCGACGATAACCATTTTGGCCGCAGCCTCGGCGAGCATCTGCGCAGACAGGCACCCCGTGTGCGCGCCCGTTGCTGCGCTGTGGCAATCCTGCGCCCCAACCGCAAGGCTAGGCTGACGCGCAGCCGCCGCCGCGATCAAGGTTGCTGGCGGGCAAATCGCGACATCAACCGCGCTGTGCATTGCTGCGGCCTGAGCAATCGCATCAAGCTCTGCTAGCCCCCCCAACGATCCGTTCATTTTCCAATTACCCGCGATCAATTTGCGCAGCGCCATTTAATCCTCCCTCTGGCGAGCATTTCAGACAACCGAAACACTTCCATCTTTTCATAAGTCGCCCTATGGCGTTGTCGCGTTCAACCATCAAGCCGGATTGCCAACCCATGATTACCTTTTTCCGCCGTATCCTCTCCTCTTGGGTTGTGCTTGCCCTCTTTGGCGTCATCCTCGTGGCGTTTGTGGTAACCGGCGTAAATCTTCCCGACGGCAGCAGCGTTGGCAGTCTTGGTTCAAGCAGCGAAGCGCCGGCGCAAATTGGCCGCAGTGACGTTCCAGCAAAAGATGTCTTGCAGCGCACCCAAGCGCAATTTGAAGCCGCGCGGCGTGAAAACCCCGAACTCACACTTTCCGCATTCGTCCGCAGCGGCGCGGTTGAACAAACGGTTGAACAGATGGTCAGCCTGCGCGCGCTCGAAAGCTTTGCCAATGATGAAGGCATTTTTGCCAGCAAGCGGCTGATCGACGGTGAGATCGCCAGCATTCCTGCATTTCGCGGGCCGACCGGGCAATTTGATCGCAATATTTTCCTCGGCATTCTTGGCCAGCAGCGCCTGAGCGAGGACGGCGTCCGCGATGATATTGGCCGCGAAAAAATCGCGACGATGCTTGCGGTGCCCGTCAGTGCGGGTCTGCGCGTGCCCGTTGGGCTTGCAACACCCTATGCCTCGGCGTTGCTCGAAACGCGACAGGGTCAGGTTGCGATTGTCCTGAACAGTGCGATCCCGGCGGGCAAGCCCGCGACGGCTGCTGAAATTCAGGCTTATTACAAAGCAAACTCAGCGCGCTACACCGCGCCTGAAATGCGGAGCATTCGCTATGCCACGTTTGATCGCGCGCGCTTCGCCAGTCGCGCAGCACCAACCGAGGCCGAAATCGCCGCCGCTTACAAGGCGAAGTCAGCGCTCTATGCGGGCAAAGAAACGCGTGTCCTAACGCAAGTGATCGTTGCCGATCAAGCCAAAGCCAATGCCATCGCGGCGCAGGTAAAGGCTGGCACATCCATCGAAGCCGCCGCCAAAGCCGCAGGCGGCGAAGCAACAACGCTCGCCGAGCAAGATAAAGACGCTTATACCGGATTAACCAGCGCCGCGATTGCCGATACTGTCTTTGCCGCCGCGCAAAGCTCTGTTTCAGCACCAGGCAAATCAGGGCTTGGCTGGCATGTGGTTCGTGTTGACAAGATTGTGCGGACAAGCGGCAAAACCCTCGCCGATGTGCGCGGCACGCTGATCCCTGAACTGACCAAATCAAAAACCGATGGGCTGCTCGCCGATTTTATCACTAAGATTGAAGACGCCATTGCCGACGGCGCGACCTTTGATGATGTGATTAAATCCGAAGGGCTGTCCGCCGAAGTGACCCCGATGATCACGCAAATCGGTGCGGCGCCCAAAGACCCGGCCTACACGCTCCCAACCGAACTCGCGCCGATCCTGCGCGATGCGTTTCAGGCCGAAGCTGAGGATGACGCGACCGTCATCGCGCTTTCGGCCGGACTAAGTTACACCCTCTACGACCTTGACCGAATTACCCCTGCGGCACCGCGCCCGATTGCCGAGGTAAGCGACAAAATCAAAGCCGACATCGAAAATGAACGCAGCAGTAAGGCCGCGCGCGCGATTGCAGCCGCAATCGTTGCCAAGGTGAGCAAAGGCACACCGATGGCCGAGGCGTTACGCGCTTCCGGGGTTACCCTGCCCCCGGCACGACCAATCTCCGCGCGCCGCATCGATATGCTTGAACTCCAGCGCAACGTGCCGCCAGCACTTGATACGCTATTTAAGATGAGCAGAAATCAAGCGCGGATCATCGAAACGCCGGATAAGAGTGGCTGGTCAATCGTCACGCTCGACAAGGTGATCGCAGCGCCAGCTACCAGCGAACCCGGCCTTGTCCAAAGCACGCAGCAGCAGATGATCCGCATCGTTGGTGAGGAATATACCAGCCAATTTTCAAATGCTGTAAAAACCCTCGTCGGGGCGAAGCGCAATCCATCGGCGATCGCAAAACTCAAACGTGATTTGACCGGCGTGTCATCACAGTAATGCGCATCCGCAATGAATAAGGATGATGATAGCATCGCGCTTGACCGTCTGTGCGCAGGCAATCCAGCGCTGATCTGGCGGAGTGAAATTGCCGACACTGAAACCCCGGTGTCGGCCTTCCTCAAACTGCATGAGCGGGATCGCGGCGACTATCTGCTCGAATCGGTTGAGGGCGGCGCAGTACGCGGACGCTACAGCCTGATTGGTCTTGCGCCCGATCTCGTCTTTCGGGCGAGCGGCGACACCCCCGAAATCAATCGCGAATGGTTGACTAACGGGGATGCCTTCGTACCAATCGAGGGCGGCAGCCTAGCGGCGATGCGCGCACTGGTTGAGGCCTGCCGTATCGATGTTCCGGATGGACTTCCCGGCGCGCTCGCCTGCCTTGTTGGCTATTTCGGCTATGAAACAATCGGGCTAGTTGAGCATTTGCCGCGCCCGCCCGCCAATCCGATTGGCCTGCCCGATATGCTGTTTGTCCGGCCAACGGTGATCCTCGTGTTTGACCGACTGGCCGACCGGCTGTTTATCGCATCCCCCGTTTGGCCCGGTGGTGATCCGGCGCGCGGCGTTGCACTGGCGATTGAACGGATTGAGGCAGCATCGGCGCGGTTATCTAAGCCCCTACCCTTCAGGGGAGGGGTTGGGGTGGGGACTGTCAACCTAACGCAGCACTCGTTGACAGTCCCCACCCCCAGCCCCTCCCCTGAAGGGGAGGGGAGACCAACTCCTGTGTTACCCGCAGGGCGCTACAGCGATATGGTCGCCCGCGCGAAAGACTATATCGCGGCGGGCGATATCTTTCAGGTCGTCTTGGCGCAGCGCTTCACCCTGCCCTTCACACTACCGCCGTTTGACCTGTACCGCGCGCTGCGCCGGATCAACCCATCGCCGTTCCTCTATCATCTTGACTTGCCAGGATTTTCGCTGACGGGATCAAGCCCCGAAATCCTCGTCCGCGCGCGTGACGGCGAAGTCACGATCCGGCCAATCGCGGGCACCCGTCCACGCGGCAAAACCGCAGTCGAGGATGCTGAACACCGCGCCTCGCTCCTCGCCGATCCAAAAGAACGCGCCGAGCATTTGATGCTGCTCGATCTAGGCCGCAATGATGTTGGCCGCGTTGCCGAGGCAGGCAGCGTGAAAGTGACTGACAGCTACACCGTCGAGTTCTACAGCCATGTGATGCACATTGTTTCAAACGTGGTTGGCCGCCTGTCACCAGAAAAAGACGCGCTCGACGCACTGTTTGCAGGCTTCCCCGCAGGCACCGTCAGCGGCGCGCCAAAGGTACGCGCGTGCGAAATCATCGCCGAACTCGAAAGCGAAACACGCGGAGCCTATGCGGGCGGTGTCGGCTATTTCAGCCCCGACGGCAGCATGGATAGCTGCATCGTCCTGCGCACCGCCGTCATCAAAGACGGCGTAATGCACGTCCAAGCAGGCGCAGGCATCGTCGCCGATAGCGACCCTGTGTACGAACAGCGCGAATGCGAAGCCAAAGCAGGCGCGCTGATCGCCGCCGCGCGTGAGGCCGTGAGGCTCGCGAATGACGCGGGGTTTGGGCAGTGATTTTAGTCATCGATAACTACGACAGCTTCACTTGGAACCTTGTCCATTATCTGATGGAGCTTGGCGCGCAGGTTGAGGTTGTCCGCAATGATGCGATTGGCGTTGGGCAGGCGATGTCATCAGGAGCCGAGGCATTCCTGATTTCACCAGGGCCATGTACGCCCAACGAGGCAGGGATTTCGCTTGAACTGGTTGCGGCCTGCGCCGAGGCGCGCCGTCCACTACTTGGCGTGTGCCTTGGTCATCAGGCGATTGGCCAGCATTTCGGTGGTAAAGTCGTGCGTGGTGGCCTGATGCACGGCAAGACTTCGCCGGTGACGCATGACGGCAGCGGGCTGTTCGCTGGCCTACCTTCCCCCTTCACCGCGACGCGCTATCACTCGCTGATTGTTGAGGATATTCCGGCTGATCTGATCGTTAATGCAACGAGCGATGACGGCCATGTGATGGGCTTCCGCCACAAAGACCTGCCGATCCACAGCGTCCAATTCCACCCCGAAAGCATCGCGACCGAGCATGGCCACGCGATGCTCGCTAATTTCATGCGCGCGGCGGGGATGACGGTTAAGGAACGGACGTGAGCGCGGCGGACAGCTTTGACGCGATGCTCGACGGCGATATGGCCGACGATGCGATTGCGGCCTTCCTCATAACACTCGCTGAGCGAGGCGAAACTGCTGAGGAAATCGCAGCGGCGGCAACCGCAATGCGCGCGCGGATGGTGCGGGTCACGGCCCCCGAAAATGCAATTGATGTGTGCGGCACGGGCGGCGATGGCAGTCATAGCCTCAACATCTCAACCGCCGTCGCTATCGTGATCGCAGCGTGTGAAATTCCTGTGGCAAAGCACGGCAATCGCGCTGCGTCATCCAAAGCAGGGGCGGCAGACACGCTTGAGGCGCTTGGCCTTAATCTTGATCGCGCCGCTGAGACGGCGGAGGCAACGCTTGCTGATCTTGGTATCGCCTTTCTTTTTGCCCAAGCCCATCATCCGGCACTCGCGCGCATCGCCCCGATCCGCAAAAGTCTTGGGCGGCGGACGATCTTCAACTTGACTGGGCCGCTTGCCAATCCGGCGGGTGTTAGTCGGCAATTGATCGGGGTACCGCGCCCTGACTTGATCGAAACCTATGCCGCTGCGCTCTGCCTGCTTGGCTGCGAACGGGCAATGGTCGTATCGGGCGCGGAAGGGCTTGATGAAATCTCAATCAGCGGGCCTACGCATATCAAAACGATTGGCTTTGATTTGCCAAATGACGTCATAACGCCAGAAAACGCAGGCCTCCCCCGCTATCCCGCCGAAGCCATCAAAGGCGGCGACGCGGCCTATAACGCGGCGGCTCTGCGGCAACTGCTGATGGGTGAGCCCGGTGCCTACCGCGATGCCGTACTCCTCAATGCGGGTGCCGCCCTCGTTGTTGCAGGCCATGCCTCGACGATCAGCGAGGGCGTTGAAGAAGCCGCCGAGGCCATCGACAAGGGGCTTGCCAAGGCACTGCTTGACTGCTGGGTGGCCTATTGATGGAAATCCTGATCCGCCCTGAAACACCTGCCGACTACGCGGCGATCCATGATGTCACCCAGCGCGCCTTTGCGCCGATGCCCTATGCTGACGGCGATGAGCAGTTACTGATCGGCAAGCTGCGCGATGCGGGCGCGCTGGCGCTCTCGTTGGTGGCTGAAAGCGATGGCGTTGTGGTCGGACAGATCACATTCTCGCCCGCCTTCGCGACAGATGGCTCAGCAGGATGGTATGCGCTTGGCCCAGTTTCAGTCGAACCAACGCTCAAACACCAAGGCATAGGCGGCCAGCTCATCCGCGCCGGGATCGCATGGCTGCGCGAACAAAACGCGGCAGGCTGCGTGTTAATCGGCAACCCCGCATATTACAGCCGCTTCGGCTTCCGCGTATTTTCGGAGTTAGCACCTGCGGGAATGCCTGCGGAATATTATCAGATGTTGCCGTTGGCGCTTGAGAAACCGAATGTTATTGTCGAATTTCATCCATTGTTCCAAAGCTAGTCGATGATGCAGCATACCAACAAACTCGCCGAAATCTGCGCCACCAAGCGTGATGAGGTTGCTGCGCGTAAGCCGCTAGGTCTGTCGCACTGGCCCGTACCCTCCTGCGTGCGCGGGTTTGAGGCGGCGCTTCGGGCAAAGGCGACGACTGGCTTTGCATTGATTGCTGAGATTAAGAAGGCCAGCCCTTCAAAAGGCCTGATCCGCGCCGATTTCGATCCAGCTTCTCACGCGGCGGCTTATGAAGCGGGCGGCGCGGCGTGTCTGTCCGTGCTCACCGATGCGCCTTATTTTCAGGGGCATGAGGATTATTTGATCGCCGCGCGCGCCGCATGTGCGCTGCCCGTACTGCGCAAGGATTTCATGGTTGATCCTTGGCAATGCCATGAGGCGCGGGCGATAGGGGCAGATGCGATCCTGATTATTGTTGCTGCGTTAGAGGACGCACAAATGGCCGAGATTGAGGATGCGGCCTTCGCACAGAATCTCGAGGTGTTAATCGAAGTGCATGACGAGGCGGAGATGGAGCGTGCGCTCACTCGACTAAAATCGCGGCTGATCGGGGTGAATAACCGCAATCTTAAAACCTTCGAGGTTGATCTTGGAACGACTGAACGACTGGCGGCGATGGTGCCGCTTGACGTTCTGCTCGTCTGTGAGAGTGGTATTTTCAGTCATGCCGATTGCGTGCGTATAGCGGCATCAGGCGTGCGCACCTTCCTCGTTGGGGAAAGCCTAATGCGGCAGGCAAATGTTGAGGCGGCGACGCGCGCGCTGCTGACGGGCGCATGAGCAAGCTCACCCATCTTGATGAGAGCGGTGCGGCGCACATGGTCGATATTTCGGCTAAAGCAACCACCGTGCGTGAGGCGCGCGCATCGGGCCAAATCAGCATGTCCCCACAAGCCATTGCTGCGATCAAGGATGGAACCGCGAAAAAAGGTGATGTCGTCGCCGTCGCGCGCGTTGCCGGGATCATGGCAGCAAAGCGGACAAGCGAGCTTATCCCGCTATGTCATCCGGTTACGCTCAGCAGCGTGAGCGTAGATTTTGACATAATACGCTCAGCAATCACAGTCACCGTTACAGCCCGATCAAGCGGGCAGACGGGCATAGAAATGGAAGCATTAACTGCGGTTTCCGCGACCCTCCTCACGCTTTATGACATGGTCAAAGCAGTTGATAAGGCCATGATCATGTCTGATATCAAACTGCTCACCAAATCGGGCGGAAAATCGGGTGACTGGCACCGCGAACCATGATCACGTTGGCTGAGGCGCAAGCTCGACTGATCGCGCTGGCCAAGCCAGTGTCGAGTGAGACGGTGCCGCTCCTCGGGTCAATCGGACGGTGGCTGGCCGCCGATGTCATTGCCCAACGGACACAACCCGCGCGCGATCTTTCGGCGATGGATGGCTATGCTGTTAACGCCGCTGACGAACTTCGCTCATGGCGGGTGATCGGCGAGTCGGCGGCGGGCAAACCATTTTTAGAGCAGGTTGGCGATGGTGAAGCAGTCCGCATTTTCACCGGTGCTGCGCTCCCACCCGGCAGCAATACGATCGTCATTCAGGAGAATATCACGCGCGACGGCGATGTGATTACACTTTCGGAAGGCAATCCCCCTGAAGCAGCCAGGCATGTTCGCCCTCTTGGTGGTGATTTTGCGCGCGGTGATGTGCTAATTACGGCGGGCACGCGGCTTAGCTCTGCTGGAATTGCGCTTGCAGCAATGGGCGGGCATGGCAGCGTGTCGGTGCGTCGCCCCATTCGGATTGCGATTATTTCTTCAGGTGATGAGCTTGTTGCGCCGGGCATGCAAACTGATGACGATCACATTCCCGCGACCAATGCGCTGATGATCGCTTCGATGCTAGATGGCCGGCCGATTGAAATCAACGATATCGGAATTGTTGCCGATACGCTTGATGCGCTCATCATCGCTATCAAAAAGGCCGCGAATGCGGATATTATCGTAACAAGTGGCGGCGCTTCAGTCGGCGATCATGACCTTGTCCACCCCGCCCTGATTGCCGCCGGAGCAACGCTAGACTTCTGGAAAGTTGCGATGCGACCCGGCAAGCCTTTGATGGCGGGGCAGCTTGGCGACTCGCTTGTGCTTGGGCTTCCGGGCAATCCCGTTTCGGCGTTTGTCACGGCGATTTTGTTCCTAAAGCCAGCAATCGCCGCGCTTTCGGGAGCAGCCGACGCCTTGCCTCGCGCGCTCACTGGAATATTGGCTGTAGCGATGCCAGCGGTCGGCGCGCGTACCGACCATATTCGCGCCCGTCTCTCGGAAAATCGCCTGTTTCCCGTCGGAATTGATGACAGCGCGGCGCTCAAAGGGCTGGCACGTGCCGACGCGCTGATCGTGCGTGAAGCGGGTGCGCCGATCGCCAATATTGGTGATTTTGTGCAATTTATTCCACTGACTTGACGAGTCCAACATTGTTGCCTAAAAGTTCCGCGTTCGTTCCTAACGAAGGACTTTTAAGATGTTAACGCGCAAACAACATGAGCTTGTCTGTTTTATTCACGACCGTCTAGCCGAAACCGGGGTGTCGCCATCATTCGAAGAAATGAAGGATGCGCTTGATCTCAAATCAAAATCGGGCGTTCACCGCCTGATTTCAGCACTTGAAGAACGCGGTTTTATCCGCCGCCTGCCCAACCGCGCACGCGCGCTTGAGGTAATTAAGATGCCTGAACGTGGTGGCGATTCTAGGCCCGTTTCCAGTAGCAACGTCGTTAATCTTGCACCGCGCGCTAAGTCGGCTCCCGCGCCTGCCAACGATGTCATTGATATCCCGATGCACGGGCGGATCGCGGCGGGCGTTCCGATTGAGGCGATTGAGGGACAGGCAATGCTTTCAGTGCCTGCTGCACTTCTGGGCGCAGGTGAGCATTTCGCACTTGAGGTTTCGGGCGACTCGATGGTTGAGGCAGGCATTCTTGACGGTGATTATGCGCTGATCAAGAAAGTCGACTCAGCGCGTGAGGGGGAGATTGTCGTTGCGCTTGTCGAAGATCATGAAGCAACGCTCAAATATTTCCGCCGCGAAGGTGCGATGGTGCGGCTTGATCCTGCTAACCGCGCTTATGAACCACAGCGTTATAAGCCGGGACAAGTGCGCGTTCAGGGCAAACTTGCTGGACTTTTACGGCGATATTGACTGCCACCTGATTGAATGTTTCGTGGCGGTGCGGGGGCGCGCCGCCACGGATGGTCATCATGCTGGCGCAAAGTGCGTTCAACTTTTTGCGATTCCAGCGTAATCGCGAGACCACCCGTTTTTTGCAGGAACAGCCGATCCGCCGTAATCCAACGCGCGGTGCACGCGCGGGGAAGTTTGCGACTACTCACGATTATATCGACCGATTGGCAGGTTTTGATGAAAGATTGCCACGGCAACAGATAATCACTTCGCGTCGCTGCAACTTGCCAGTCGCGCGTCCCGTCGCTGACCGTGATCACACACAGATCGCGCCCGCACTTGGCTCCTTTGGCGACATCAATATCCTCTAGCGGGGCCAGTGTGCCAAAGCGTTCGGCAAGAACATCTCTGATATAATCGCCGCTCCGCGAACGGAGCAAGTGCATCGTGCCGTCGCTGCCACGCACCGCAAGGTGGCGACCATCGCCTGTAATCAATATATCAGGCGCTGGGGCAAGCATCGCCAATAGAACGCCTATCGCTAGGGGGATTAGCCCAGCCAAGCGCACTTTGGTTTTCCAGAGCAGCAGCCACAGCCCACCACCAATGATAAGCGTGATGCTGCCGAGCGGCACTTCAGGAACGACGGCAACCGCGCCTGGAGCGGCTGCCACAACGCGGGCCAGCCAAAGCAGCACATCAAGCGAAAGTCCTGTCAGCCACCAAAACGGCGCACCAAGCCCTACGAGATCAAACAGCAGCGCCAACGCCTCAAGCGGCATCGTCACAAACGTCGTCAGCGGAATGGCGATGATATTTGCCAGCGCGCCGTAAACCCCCGATTTGTGAAAATGAAACAGCGCAATCGGCGCTAGCGCCAGTTCAACCGCGATGCCCGTTATCAGCAATGAGAGCATTCCGCGTGCCAATCGCCGACCAAAATCTTCATCACGCCGCATTGTCATCGCGCGGACGGAGCGACTTTCGTGCAGCGCGACAATCACTGTAATCGCGGCAAAGCTAAGCTGAAAGCTTGGCCCCATAAGGGCTTCGGGCCAGAGGAGCAAAATGATGATTGCCCCAGTCGCAACCAGCCGCAATGTCATCGCCTCGCGCCCGATTGCTATGCCGATGAGGACAAGCACCGCTGCTACGCATGACCGGATCGTCGGCACCTCAGCACCTGTCAGTGCAGTATAGCCAATCCCGGCAAGCGCGCCAGCACCCGCCGCAATCAAGGGTAACGGCCAACGCAGCGCCAGCCACGGACTAAGCGCAAGCAACCTAAGCGTCATAACCAGCACTGCCGCAACGACGGCGGTGATATGCAGCCCGCTGATCGAGAGCAAATGGGTCAGCCCGCTGGCGCGCATTGCCTCTTCATCTTCGGGCGCGATGCCGCCGCGATCGCCCGATGCAAACGCCGCTGCAATCCCCCCTGCACTGCCCTCAATCTGGCTGCGGACATGCACTGACAGCCTGGTACGTAGCCCGTTGCCCTCGGGCTGCGGCGGCGATAGCCTTAACACAGGCCCAATCGCGCTGCCGCTTGCACCAAGCCCGAGGAACCAAGCGGTGCGCGAAAAATCATACCCCCCCGGAACGGGCGCACCCGGCGGCGGCACCAATCGCGCGCGCAAACGAATAGTGTCACCCACCACCAAACCCGCGACCATATCCTCATCTTTGATCGTAACGCGGATCAACGGGGGCAGTTTGCTGATCTGCGATGGGTTCATCCAGACGCGTGACTGTAATTTCGCACGCTGATTTTCAATACGCGTCACCTTTGCTTCAAAAGTTTCAACCGCAGGCCGGGCGAGCCGGGGTGCTGCAA
>JAYTPB010000190.1:0-6139 GCA_043747445.1 Sphingomonadales bacterium | reverse complement strand
GGCCTTTTGATGCTTGTTAACAACCGTCGTTCGCTGCTCGATTATCTCAAGAAGATCGATAATGCGCGTTACGCGGCACTCATTGCGAAGCTTGGTCTTCGTAAATAACACCAGACGGCCTCCGAAAAACGGGGGCCGTTTGTTTATCCGGCAAATGCAATTCGGCAATTGACCGGCGCGGCGGACGAACCGTCCGCACATTGAAGGAAGCCAGACGGCATAGGGCCGCTGGTTTGAAGGAAATAAAATGTTTAATACGAAAACTGTAACAATCGAGTGGGGCGGCGCGACGCTGACCCTCGAAACGGGCAAGGTTGCCCGTCAAGCCGACGGCGCGGTCATCGCGACGCTTGGTGAAACTGTCGTGCTTTGCGCGGTCACCGCTGCAAAGAAAGTGAAAGAGGGCCAGGATTTCTTCCCGCTCACCGTCAACTATCAAGAGAAATATTTCTCATCCGGGCGCATCCCCGGCGGCTTTTTCAAGCGTGAACGCGGTGCAACTGAAAAGGAAACGTTGGTTTCGCGTCTGATTGACCGTCCACTGCGGCCGCTGTTTCCTGAGGGTTTTTATAACGAGATCAACTGCATTGCGCAGGTGCTGAGCTATGACGGCGAGAATGAGCCTGATGTGCTCGCGATGGTTGCGGCTTCGGCTGCTATGACGCTTTCGGGTGTGCCCTTCATGGGCCCAATCGGCTGTGCCCGCGTTGGCTATCTGAACGGCGAGTATATCCTCAACCCAACCGACGAACAGGTTGCAGCAGGCGAACTCGATCTGGTTGTCGCCGCTACTTATGACGCGGTGATGATGGTCGAATCCGAAGCCAAGGAGCTTTCGGAAGAAATCATGCTCGGCGCGGTTCAGTTCGCACACAAAGCCTGCCGCGAAGTCATCAAGGCGATCATCAAGCTTGCCGAACAAGCCGCCAAGGAGCCTTGGGCAATGGCCGAGCAAGCTGATCTCAGCGCAGCCAAAGACAAGCTCAAAAAGCTCATCGGCAAGGATATTGCCGCTGCTTACAAGATCACCGACAAGTCGGATCGCTCAAACGCGCTTAACGAAGCCCGCAGCAAGGCCAAGGACGCATTCGCAGGCGAAAGCCCGCAGGATCAGATGGCGGCAAACAAGCTGATGAAAAAGCTTGAAGCCGAAATCGTGCGCGGCGCAATCCTTAAGGACGGCACACGCATCGACGGTCGCACGACCACACAAATCCGTCCGATTGTGGCCGAAACGCACTTCCTGCCGCGCGCGCATGGTTCCGCCCTGTTCACACGCGGCGAAACCCAAACCATCGCAACCTGCACACTTGGCACCAAAGAGTCCGAGCAGATGATCGATGGGCTAACTGGCCTGAAATATGAGCATTTCATGCTCCACTATAACTTCCCGCCATATTCGGTTGGTGAAGTGGGCCGCTTCGGCGCGCCGGGTCGCCGCGAAGTTGGCCACGGTAAGCTCGCATGGCGCGCGCTCCACGGCGTTCTCCCCAAGAAGGAGGATTTCCCTTACACTATCCGTCTGACCAGCGACATTACTGAGAGCAACGGCTCGTCATCAATGGCGTCGGTTTGCGGTGGCAGCCTCGCGATGATGGATGCAGGCGTTCCAATCACGCGGCCCGTATCGGGCATCGCGATGGGCTTGATCCTTGAAGGTAAGGACTTTGCGGTTCTGTCCGATATCCTCGGTGATGAAGATCATCTCGGTGACATGGATTTCAAGGTTGCGGGCACATCCGAAGGCATCACCACGATGCAGATGGACATCAAAATTGCTGGCATCACTGATGAAATCATGAAGGCTGCGCTGACCCAAGCTAAGGAAGGCCGCGCGCATATCCTTGGTGAAATGGCGAAGGCACTCGGTGAGACGCGTCAGGAACTTTCGGCGCACGCCCCGCGCATCGAAACGATGCAGATCGACAAGGCCAAGATCCGTGACATCATCGGCACGGGCGGAAAGGTCATCCGTGAAATCGTCGCGACCACGGGCGCCAAGGTTGATATTGATGATGAAGGCTTGATCAAGATCAGCTCATCAGACCTCAGCCAGATCGAAGCCGCACGCAAGTGGATTTCGGGCATCGTCGAAGAAGCCGAAGTCGGCAAGGTCTATGACGGCAAGGTCGTCAACATGGTTGATTTCGGCGCATTCGTGAACTTCATGGGCGGCAAGGACGGTCTCGTCCATGTCTCCGAAATTCGCAATGAACGCACCGAAAAGGTGACTGACGTTCTGTCTGAAGGTCAGGAAGTTAAGGTCAAGGTTCTCGAAATCGATCCGCGCGGCAAAGTCCGCCTGTCGATGCGCGTCGTTGATCAGGAAACCGGAGCCGAACTCGAAGACACCCGCCCGCCACGCGAAGAGCGTCCACGTGGTGATCGTCCAGACCGTGGCCCGCGTCGTGACGGCGAAGGTCGCGGCGACCGTGGCCCCCGCCGTGACGGCGGCGGTGGCGGCGGACGTGATGGTGGTCGTGGCCCGCGTCGTGATGGCGGTGGTGATCGTGCCCCACGCGCCGAAGGCGGACGCGAAGGCGGTGATCCCAACTTTGTCCCCGCGTTCCTGAAGTCAGACGACTAAGGCTTCGCGCGTAGCAACAATCAAAGAGGGGGCTGCCGCAAGGTGGCCCTTTTTTTGTGATCAATAGCCTCGGTATAGGTGTCAGACGGCCTGACCCTAGAGAATATTGCGCTATGTTTGCCGTGCTGACGCATTAATGTATGCAGTCTGGAAATATCATTAGAATGTCGGGGGAATGATGAATGGCTTTAATACAGGGTGCAGCCGCTATTGCAGAGCAGGAGCTTCTCAATCTCAACCCTGAATTGATCAATCCGTTCATGCATATCATTCAATTCTACAGTCACAGTCCAGAGTCTTTACCAAAAAAGCGCGGGAAACAGCCCACTGGTGGGGTTGAGCACATAAAATCTCTTGTTCAATCCTATCATAAGGCGCGTCAACGCAAACGCCCCGGAGAACCGCAAACCGTTCCCGACCCTTTGGTCTCTTTCATTCTCCAGCATTGGTATAATGTGCTGGAGCAGAATCTTGAAGACGCCAGAAAAGAGCATCAGCTTGCGATGGCGGCTGAGAATTTGGTTGGTGAACTTTTGGAGCGCTATCTGGCTCAGATACTTGAACCCACTGGCTGGATATGGTGCGCAGGGTCTATCGTGAAATCAATCGATTTTATAAAACCACCGCTACCAGACGCTGACATTTGGACTATGTTGCAAATCAAGAATCGCGACAATTCGGAGAATTCGTCCTCAGGCGCCATTCGCAACGGCACGCCGATTCAAAAATGGCACAGAACCAATCCTAAAACAGGCAACACCAACTGGCAAAAATTCCCTGATGAGCAGATACGGGCCAATTTATCAGAGGAAGGATTTCAAGCTTTCGTGCGAAATCATATAGAGGAACTGAAAGCGGAACAATAGCTTAAGCAAACAGTGCCATCTGCATCTGTTCGGCCGATTGGTCATGCGTTTTAGTGCTAGGTGTGAGAGGCTCCCCTCTTATCATCCGTTCCCAACTGATTTCATCAGTGCCCTTGTAACGCGAAAACGGAAAACCGATTGGTGCCTGCTGCGGCACGCCGTTCGCATGGTTCAAAATTGCCCGCCCCACAGCCTCACCCAAGCCAACAGGAACCGCATTCCCAATCTGGCGATATTGATCCGTCAGCGATCCGCACACTTGCCAATCATCGGGAAATTGCTGGATGCGCTTATATTCTTGAACGGAAAGTGGGCGGTCTGCTTCAGGGTGGCCAATGTCTGTTGCTGGCATAGTAGGGGATGTCACGAGCGTACAACTTGGTTTATCCCACGCAAGCCTGCGCAGAAATCCCGTTTTGCCGCCTCCTGAATAATAGGATTTGCCCATCGCCTCCTTCTGCAACGCCTCGGGCAGATGTTTCCAATATTGTCCTTCTTTGAGCATTCGATAAAAACGCAGCCGTGCCTCGGGAAACTCTGCATGGGAGCATTCGCTCAAACCATCCAATGCATCACGCAGGGTATGCCATTTCGGCAAACCAAAGCGTCCTTGCTGATCATGAGTCGGCTTGAGATGGGGGACTTTCTCGCCATCACGGTGACAAATCAGAACAACCCGCTCGCGCACTTGTGGGACGCCGTAATTAGCAGAATTATATAGATTAAAACTTACGCCGTACCCGTTCCGACGCAGCGTATCGAGTATGTAAAGCAAGGCTCCGCCAGGCTTTTCGCCCATTGAAGGAGACCAGTCCGCATCGCGCTGCGCATGAGGCCGATGTGAAAGCGGTGCAGATAGCAAACCGCGCACATTTTCAATTACGGCGTAACGTGGTTGCAACTCGGTAATAAGATCAATGTATTTGAGGAACACGTTCCCCCGCGCATCATGAAAACCGCGCCGTGCGCCTGCTGTTGAAAACGCCTGACACGGCGGCCCACCAACGATAACATCAATCTCATCATGCGCCGACAATCCGGCAAAACGTCTGATATCATCAGCCGAATAAGAATTCACATCATCTATGAGGGGCACATCTGGCCGATTGAGGGCGATAGTTTTTTTACAAGCCTTGTCGTTTTCACACGCGAGCAGCAGCTTAAACCCTGCCTTCTCAAGGCCTAAATCCAATCCCATCGCGCCAGAAAAGAAAGATAACGCGTTAAGTGACGCTCCACGCTTCATCTTCTGAGCAGACTCTATTTGTAAAACATTGCCCAATTGCTTTTCCAGCAGCAACGCCTGCATTGCCCCAATTGGTAGTTTTCCTGTTTCTGCAAACGCGGTTTTTTGTTCGGCAGTAAGTGCGTCATAACCTGCCACATCTTCAACTGTTAGGCCTAATTGTTCAAACAACATTCAAGCTCCAGATTTTTACAGAGTGACGATAGGCTGAGCGGAACGATTGCAAAACATCGCATGTTTGATTCAATGTGACAACCCTAAACGGGCGTAAAAAACCGCTGTCCTACAACCATCATTCCTGCCTAATCCTTCTGTCCTCGCAAACGAATCGGGAGGAGCTTCATTTATGTCTGCCAAAACATCGGCGCGCCGGCGGGCGGCGTTCTTTACGGCGCTGGCTGACACGGGGAACCAGACGATTTCGGCTGAACGGGCGAAGGTTTCGCGGAGTTGGGTTTCGCTCCACCGCGCGTCTGATCCCGAATTTCGTGCGCAGATGGAGGCGTGTGTTGCTGGCGCACGAGCGCGGCTGGCGGGGGAGGCGCTGATGATACCGCCGCGCAAATGGCGCGCGATTGACGGTGAGATGCTCGTCATTCGCGGTACCAACGGGCGCAAGGTTCAGGTGGCGCGCGCGCATGTCCGGCAATGGTCACCGCAAAGCGAAGCGCTGTTTCTCCAGACGCTGGCGGCGACATGCAACGTCAAGGCGTCGTGCGCGGAGGTCGGCAAAAGTGCGGCATCGGCCTATGTCCGTCGGCGCAAATGGCAGAGCTTTGCTGATCGCTGGGAGGAGGCGCTGGAGACGGGATATGTCCGGCTTGAACTGGCGCTCGTCGAAAGCGCGTGCAACACATTCGATCCGCCCGAGGTGGTGCATGACGGCCCGATGCCGCGCGTGACGCCCGAGCAGGCGCTGCAACTGCTCCGTCTCCACCGCCACACCGTGCGCGGCGATGCCAAGCTCAGCGGGCGCTACCGCAGGCGGCGCACGCTCGCCGAAGTGCAGGGCAGCATCCTCCGCAAGATCGAAGCGATCCAAAACGCAGGTGCGCGCGACCGAGCGGCCTCTTAGATCAGCCAGCCTTCACCCGGGTCAAGCGTGCGGAAGCGTGTCGGGTCTAGCCCCTCGCGGGTGAGCGACGCCGACAGCCGCGCGGGCGGCTCGTCAATCGCCTCGTCGGTCAGTTGAAATGTGCCCCAATGATAGCCAAGCGTGGGCGGGTGCCCGAGCATCTGGTGCACGCGCACGGCTTCTTCTGGGTTCATATGCGCGTCGGCCATGAACCAGCGCGGGGCATAAGCGCCGATGGGGAGGAGCGCGCAATCTATCTGTGCGTGCTTCGCCATCAGCCGCTCGGCCCACCAGCCTTCCGCAAAGCCGCTGTCACAATTGATGAAGCAGCGCTTGCCCGCCGCGTGGAGCGTGAAGCCCGCCCA
>JAYTPB010000189.1:0-31524 GCA_043747445.1 Sphingomonadales bacterium | reverse complement strand
GGATCGTCAGGATCAATCGTCGCGCCAAGCTGGATCAGCACCTTGCCCGGCGACACAAACCGGGCGAGCGCATCAATATGATAGTCGGTGATATCCTTACCCTTGACGCCGGGTGCCCAGATCATCTTTTTCCCGCCAAGCGCTGACAGCAACCGCTTCCCAATCTCTGCTTCAGACACGCGGTTGCGGTTGGTATTCGCCCAGCAGCTTGCGTGCGCGAGGAGCGTCCCCGCGCCGTCATGCTCAACCCCGCCTTGCTCACCGATAAGCCCGGTTTTGAGTAGCGGCAGCCCGAGCCGCTGTGCCACGCGCTCCGTTATGCGTGCGTCATTACGGCGTGGCTGCTTCTTACCCCAGCCGTTGAATTGAATATGGGCGATAGCAAGCGCGCCAGTTTTATCGCGGACAAAGGTAGGCCCGGAATCGCGGCACCAGAGATCATCAGTTGGGATATTCCATATCTCAACCCCGCGCCCAAGCTGCGTGCGTGCGGCAGGGGCACTGCGATCATCAACCATCATCGCGACGGGCTCATATTTGGCAATCGTATTGGCAATTAGTGCGATGCTCGCCTGAACTTTGGCAATCGAAGGCGGATCATAGACCGACAGGCTGACCGGCCACTGCATCAGAGTGCGCTCATGCGGCTCAGATTCGAGCGGCATTTCAAATCCACGTTTAGCAATCGGATCAATTGCCTGGCCGCGCGCTGACTCTGCGTCACTACAACCCGCCATTAGGCCAGTCGCTGCAAGCCCCAATCCCGCCGTAAGGGCTGCGCGTCGGTCAAGTTCCATTTCATTTTCTCCCCACCGGAACTGCGGCTGGCGTCCCCATAAAGCGCGGGGCTGGCCCAGGCTGATCGATCCCGTCAACATTGACAAAGGTGCCGCGCGCAACATTGTGAGGATGCGTTAAAGCATCGGCCATTGAAAGGATCGGTGCGAAACAAATGTCAGTGCCTTCCATAAGCGTACACCAATGGTCGCGCGGTTGCGATTTGAAGATTTCGCTGAGGCGCGCTTTCAACACTGGCCACTGCGCCTTATCCATCTGCGCATCGAACGCTGGATCATCAGTAAGCCCAAGCTTGTCACGAAGCAGCGCATAGAATTGCGGTTCAATCGATCCGATCGAGATATACAACCCGTCACCGCATTCATATGTGTCATAGAAGTGTGCGGCGGTATCAAGCATATTCACCCCGCGCGCATCTTCCCACATTCCCGCCCCGCGAAAGCCCCATTGCATCGCGTGGATGACGGCGGCACCATCGGTCATCGCGCAGTCGATCACCTGACCCTTGCCCGTCGTGCGCGCGCTCAAAATCCCTGCGACCATCCCAAAAGCCAACATCATCCCGCCACCAGCAAAATCGCCAATCGCATTGGTCGGCGGGGTTGGCTTCTCGTTCGGGCGGCCATAACCGTGAAGGTTGCCGCTGATCGAGATATAATTGATATCGTGCCCCGCCGCGTGTGACAGCGTACCCGTCTGCCCCCATCCCGTCATCCGTCCAAACACGAGCTTTGGATTATCCGCAAGCAATACATCGGGCCCGAGCCCAAGCCGCTCCATCACACCGGGGCGAAACCCCTCGATAATGCCGTCCGCCGTGCGGATAAGTTCACGGACTTTGGCGATACCCTCGGGCGATTTGAGATCAGCCTCAATCCGTTCGCGGTTGCGGCTCAGGACATCGCGCCCCTTAGGATCATGCGCACCCGCACGGTCAACCCGGACCACCCGCGCCCCGTGATCAGCGAGCATCATCCCACAAAAGGGCGCAGGGCCAATGCCCGCCAATTCGATGATCGTGACGCCATCCAGTGCTCCGGGCATTTTTGATCTCCTGTATGCTATTTGCCAGAACTGTTGGAACGCCCTTACGTTCACGTCAAGCCATCAAACTTGATTATTCCCGCTCAACGCCATAGGGGCGGCTGCGTAACAGGTTCACCGGCAACGGTGATGAAAAGGGAAGTCGGTGAAAACCCGGCGCTGTTCCCGCAACTGTAACCGGAGAGTTCCTCACTCGCATACCACTGGGCTAAATTTATTTTAGCCTGGGAAGGTAGGGAGGCGCGTTGACCCGGAAGCCAGGAGACCTGCCCGTTACAGCTGATCCTTTGTGCCAGCGGGAAGACTGGCGCGAACGGGGGAGTTTTCCTCGCGTGACGGCATTTGGTTGAACGTCACACAAAGGAGAATCCAGTGACAATTTTGAAATATGCAGCGGCGGCACTTGTGCTGTTGCCAGCGACTGCGTTTGCAGCAGATGATGATACTATAGTCGTCACCGCCAACGGCATTGCCCAGCCGCGCGATGAAGTTGGTCAGGCGATTACCGTCATCGATCTGAAAACACTTGAAACCCAGCAAACCTCGGTCATCACAGATATCCTGCGCACGGTGCCCAGCGTCAATATCGCGCGCAACGGCGGGGTTGGTGCGCAGTCGAGCGTTTTTATACGCGGTGGCGATAGTTCGCAAACGCTCGTCCTGATTGACGGGGTGCGGATCAATGATCCGTCCAGCCCGAATGCGGCGTTTGATTTCGGCGCGCTCCTCACCGGCAATATCGGTCGGGTTGAGGTTCTGCGCGGGCCGAATTCAGTGATCTGGGGCAGCCAAGCAATCGGCGGCGTGATCAACATTCAGACGCTAGAGCCAACCGAACGCTTCGCGGTCAACGCGCGCGCCGAATATGGCTATCAAGATACCGCCAATGTTCAGGCCAATGTCTCGGGTCGTACTGGCATAGTCTCGGGCAGTATTGGCGGCGGGCTATACCGCACGACCGGAATTTCGGCCCTCGTCGGTGGGACTGAACGTGATGGTTATCGCAACGCATCCGCCAACGGCAAACTCAAAATTGCCTTCACTGATGATCTATCGCTTGATTTCAGAGGTTATTATAATCGCGGTGAAGTGCAGTTTGACAGCACCTTCCCGCTTTCCCCCAACGCGCTTCCCGAAACAGAGAATGAGCAGTTTTTGGGCTATGTGGGTCTCAATGCAAAGCTGCTTGATGGTCGCTTTACCAACCGCCTGTCCTATACCCGCACAGACATTAGCCGGATCGGTTCTGACGTTGTGCGTCCTGTCAATTTCAACGTCAATGCGATCAAAGCTACGCTTGACCGCTTCGAATATCACGGTGCGTTTGATGTGGTAGATGCGGCCAAGCTGGTGTTCGGCGTTGAGCATGAACGCAGCTTTGCCAGCACTTTCTTCCCCGCAAACGGCCCCGGCACGGTTCCTGACCCCGCCAAAACGACCGTCACCAGCGGCTTTGGCCAATTGATCGTGAAGCCTTTCACGGGCCTGACGCTGACCGGCGGCGCACGCTATGATGATTATAGCGATTACGGCGGGCAGACGACTTTTGGCGCCAACTTTGCCTACACCCCCAATAATGGCAAAACGCTGATCCGGGGGACTTATGCAGAGGGTTTCCGCGCGCCGACGCTGACCGAGGCGTTGCTGCCATTTGGCAACGTTGCGCTCAAGCCCGAAACCGCGAAGAGCTTTGATGTTGGGGTTGAGCAATCGCTGCTTGATGGCAAAATCCTTGCGACTGCGACCTATTTTCGCCGCAACAGCCGTGACCTGATTACATTCTCGTTCATGACTTTCCAGTCAGAAAATATCGCCAAGGCACGCGGCGAAGGCGCTGAGTTTGGTTTGGCACTCCGCCCGACCTCCAACCTCAACGTGGCGGCAAACTTCAGCTTTGTTGATGCGACCAGCCGATCACCGGGCAGCTTTGGTAATCAACTCGCCCGGCGACCGCAGGAAAATGTCAACCTGTCGGCAGATTGGAAAACGCCAATTGGCCTCAGCATTGGCACCACGATTACGCTCACCGGCGATGCGTTTGACAACCTCGCCAACACCCGGCGGCTTGATGGCTATGCACTCGTCGGCCTGCGCGCGGCGTATAGTGTGAATGACCGGATCGAACTGTTTGGTCGTGTCGAAAACCTCGGCGATGAAAATTATCAGACCGCCACTGGCTTCAACAGCCTTGGCCGCAATGCCTATGTCGGGGCGCGGGTGAAATTCTGATGCGGATTGGCTGGTTCCTTGCACTGCTGCTCAGCGGCTGTTCAAGCGGGCCAGCCATTGCCCCCGGTGGGATCGTTTCGGCGAACCCGTGTATCGACGCGGTGCTTGCTGAAATTGCCGCGCCGGGGCAAATCGCGGCAGTCAGCGCTTTTTCACACAAAGCCAACAGCGCCTCGGCACCGTTGGCGTGGGCGCTGAAGCATCCAGCGGTTGGCATTACTGCTGAAGAAATTATTGCGGCACGCCCGCGCCTTTTGCTTACCGGAAATCTGGCGAGTATTGGAACCAACGACGCGCTCACCAAAACCGGGGTCAAAATAATCACCTTTGGCGTACCTGCGACGGTACGAGAGAGCCTCTTGCAGGTGCGCCAACTGTCCCAAGCAATTGGGCGTGAGGCGGCGGGTGAAGCGCTGGTCAGGCGGATTGAAAACAGTCTGATCAGGAGCGACAGCCATTCTTTCAAAATCTCCGCGCTCATTTGGCAGGGCGGCGGGTTCGTTGCTGGCAAGGGTACGCTCCAAGACGAACTGCTTGCCCGTGCGGGTTTCTCAAACGCCAGCGAGACTTACGGTCTTAAACAGTGGGAACAGCTCCCGCTTGAAACGGTGATCCGTAAACCGCCTGCGGTTATTTTCATGGCCAGCAATGCCGACGGCGATGAGGCCCGCACATTTGCGATGCGTAAGCGTATGATCGCGCGGCTTGGCGGCAAAACGCGGATTGTGTCGTTTCCGGACAAGCTGCTGTTCTGCGGTGGGCCAACGATCATTGACGTGATGCGCGTGTTCAAATCATGATTCGCGCCCTCCTCATCCTCTTCACTATCCTCGCGTTCCTGCTGTCGCTCGCTGCCGGCAAAGTTTGGATCGCCCCTGCCGATTGGTTTGCGAACAGCGCCGACGGTTGGATCATGGCGGAACTGCGCCTTCCGCGCGCGATCCTCGGCACGAGTATCGGCGCGGTGCTCGGGCTTTCTGGCGCCGTTCTTCAGGGCTATCTGCGGAATCCACTCGCTGATCCGGCAGTCGTCGGCATTTCGGCAAGCGCTGCGCTTGGCGCGGTGCTGGCGATTTTTTTCGGCTTTGCGCTTTCGCCGATCACCTTGTTTGGCTTTGCGATGGCGGGGGCTGGACTGGGTTTGCTCGCGCTGATCGCGATTGCGGGGCGCAGCGGCGGGCCACTTGGTTTCATCCTTGGTGGCGTCGTGCTGGCAACGCTTAGCGGCGCGCTTACATCCTTCGTGATCAGCATCGCCCCAAACCCTTTTGCGACAAGCGAGATCATCAACTGGCTGATGGGGGCGCTGACTGATCGGAGTATGGCTGATGTCGCTATTGCCCTGCCCTTCATGGGCGTCGGCTGTCTGATATTGGCGACGACCGGACGCGGGCTTGATGCCCTGACGCTGGGTGAGGACGGTGCGATAACACTCGGGGTTGATCTTTCGCGACTGCGCTTGGCGGTGATCCTCGGCGTCGGCTTATGCGTTGGCGCGAGCGTTGCGGTTTCGGGCGTAATCGGCTTTGTCGGGCTGATCGTGCCGCACCTCCTGCGCGGGGTGGTGGGTGAGCGGCCCTCTGCGCTTCTCATCCCGTCAGCGCTTGGCGGCGCGATCTTGACGCTGACCGCCGATGCGCTCGTCCGGTTGACGCCGGGCGTCGGCGAAGTGCGGCTCGGCATTGCAATGGCGCTAATCGGCGCGCCGTTCTTCCTGTGGATGATGCTGCGAGTGCGGGGCCGCGCGCTGTGACAATCATCCTCGAAAATATCAGCGTTAAGATTGGCGGCACGCCAATATTAAGTGGAATTAGTGGACACCTACAGCGCGGACGCGTCACTGCGTTGATCGGCCCAAACGGTGCGGGCAAGACGACATTGCTGCGTACCGTGCTTGGGCTTCAGCCGCTGTCCGGCGGGGTGATCAGTATAGACGGCGTGAGTGCGTCTACCCTTTCTACCAACGAACGCGCCAGGCGGTTGGCCTATCTGCCGCAATCAGGCGCGCCGCATTGGAATATCAGCGCGCGCGAACTGGTCGCGCTTGGCCGCCTGCCGTGGCGTGGGACGGCAAAAGATGCAGCCGTGACGAATGCGCTGACCGTAACTGATACGCTGCACTTTGCCGACCGCCTGATCAACACGCTTTCAGGCGGGGAGCGCGCACGCGTGATGCTCGCGCGAGTGCTGGCCGGGGAAAGCGATTGGATTTTTGCTGACGAACCGCTCGCCAATCTTGATCCGCGCCATCAACGCGACGTGATGCTCCGCCTCAAGTCAGCCGCACATGATGAGGGCAAGGGTGTGATCGTTGTTGTTCATGAACTGAGTGCGGCGGCAGAGATTGCCGATGATGTCCTGATCCTAAAAGGCGGACGCGTGATTGGCACGATCTTCGATGCGCCGACGCTTGAGGCCGCGTTTGATATGCCGTTTGACCTGATCCCGCACGGCAAAGGCATTGCAGTTCTGCCGCGCGCAATTTAAGCGCTTAGCCCATGAACTATGACGTTATCATCGTTGGCGCTGGCCACGGCGGCGCGCAGGCGGCGATCATGCTGCGCCAATTAAAATTTGAGGGGACAATCGCGGTCATCGGCGATGAAGGCGAAATCCCCTATGAGCGCCCCCCGCTTTCAAAGGATTATTTTGCGGGTGACAAGGAATTTGAACGCATCCTGATCCGTCCCGCCAAATTCTGGGAAGAGCGCGAAGTTGCGATGCTGCTCAGCAAGCGCGTGGCCTCGGTTGATCCAGTCGCACATTCGGTCACAACCGAAGCGGGCGAGACATTCGGCTATACCCACCTGATCTGGGCAACCGGGGGTGCGGCGCGAATGCTGCCTATCCCCGGCGGCAATCTGCCCGGCGTTCAGGGCGTCCGCACCCGCGCCGATGCCGACGTGATGAAAGCGGCTTCGGAAACGGCAGAGAATATTGTCGTCATTGGCGGCGGTTATATCGGGCTTGAGGCCGCCGCTGTGCTGCGAAAGTTTGATAAAAAAGTGACGCTGCTCGAAGCGCTCCCGCGTGTTCTGGCGCGCGTCGCAGGTGAAGACCTGTCACGATTTTACGAGGCCGAACACCGCGCACACGGCGTTGATGTCCGCCTCGGCGTGTGCGTAGCAGCGCTTGAGGGCGAGAGCTGCGTCACTGGCGTTCGGCTTGACAGCGGCGAAGTCCTTCCCGCTGATCTCGTGATCGTTGGGATCGGAATTATCCCCGCCGTCTCCCCGCTCGCCGCTGCCGGAGCAGAGTGCGAAAACGGCGTCCGCGTTGACGCACAGTGCCGCACCAGCCTGCCCGATGTCTTTGCAATTGGCGATTGCGCCGCGCACGCCAACCGTTTTGCAGATGGTGCTACTATCCGCCTTGAGTCAGTGCAAAACGCCAATGATCAGGCTAATACTGTCGCGCGCACGATCATGGGTGATCCGCTGCCCTATCATGCAGTGCCGTGGTTCTGGTCAAACCAATATGATTTGAAGCTCCAGACGGTTGGCCTCTCAACTGGATTTGATCAGGCCGTAACGCGCGGTGATCCAGCAACGCGCAGTTTCTCGGTGGTGTATCTCAAACAAGGCCGCGTGATTGCGCTCGACTGTGTGAATGCGATCAAGGATTATGTGCAGGGCAAGGCGCTCGTGGTTGCGGGCGCGCAGATTGATGCAGCGCGGCTTGCCGATGCCTCAGTTCCACTCAAGGAAATGCTTGGCTAGGCACCGCACTTTTGCCCCCATCAGAATATCTTTGTTGCAAGCGCACCATCGCGCCATAAGAAGCAACAGCATGACCCAAAGTCTGACGCATCTTGAGCGGCTTGAGGCCGAAAGCATCCACATCATGCGTGAAGTGGTAGCCGAAGCTGAAAAGCCGGTCATGCTTTACAGCGTCGGCAAGGATAGCGCGGTGATGCTCCACTTGGCGCGTAAGGCATTCTACCCGAGCCCCCCGCCGTTCCCGCTGCTCCATGTCGATACGACTTGGAAATTCAAAGCGATGTATGACTTGCGTGAGAAGGCGGCAAAAGATGCAGGCGTGGAATTGCTTGTTTATCAAAACCCTGAGGCCATTGCGCGCGGTATCAACCCATTTGATCATGGCGCGCTTCACACCGATATGTGGAAAACCGAGGGGCTGAAGCAGGCGCTTGATCATTACGGGTTTGACGCAGCCTTTGGCGGCGCGCGGCGTGACGAGGAAAAGAGCCGCGCCAAGGAACGTGTCTTCAGTTTTCGCAGCGCCAATCACCGCTGGGATCCAAAAAACCAGCGGCCTGAGCTTTGGAACCTCTACAATGCCCGCAAGTCTAAGGGCGAGAGCATCCGCATCTTCCCAATCTCGAACTGGACTGAGCTTGATATCTGGCAATATATCCAATTGAACAATATCGAGATTGTTCCGCTCTATTTCAGTGCACCCCGGCCAACTTACGAACATGAGGGCCAGATTTTCATGGCCGATGATGTTGAGCGGCTTGAACGCGTGCTTGGCCGCCCGGTTGATCTGACAACGCGCTCAATCCGGTTTCGCACGCTTGGTTGCTATCCGTTAACAGGCGCGGTCGAGAGTGAGGCGGCAACGCTTTCCGAAGTCATCCAGGAAATGCTGCTCACCACAACCTCCGAACGCCAGGGCCGCGTCATCGACCATGATCAGGCGGCGAGCATGGAGAAAAAGAAGGCGGAGGGGTATTTCTAATGAAAAACCTCCTCTTCTCCGCGTCTCCGCCTCTTCGCGCGAACCCTCCTTCTTTTTATTCACGCGGAGGCGCGGAGGCGCGGAGGGAAGGCGCTTATGTCTGACTCCATCTATAAAACCGACGCCCTGATCGCGACTGATATTGATGCTTATCTTGATCAGCATCAGCATAAATCGCTGCTGCGCTTTATCACCTGCGGATCAGTCGATGATGGCAAATCGACGCTGATCGGGCGGCTGCTGTATGACAGCAAGATGATCTTTGAGGATCAGTTGACCGCGCTTGAGGCCGATAGCAAACGCATCGGTACACAAGGGGCGGAAATTGACTTCGCTCTGCTCGTTGACGGTCTTGCTGCCGAGCGTGAGCAAGGGATTACCATCGACGTTGCCTACCGCTTTTTTGCGACTGAAAAGCGCAAGTTCATCGTCGCGGATACGCCGGGGCATGAGCAATATACCCGCAACATGGTGACGGGCGCCTCGACCGCTGATCTTGCTATCATCCTCGTTGACGCGCGGAAAGGCGTGCTGACGCAAACGCGGCGGCATAGCTATCTCGCGCATCTGCTTGGCATTCGGAATATCATCCTTGCGGTCAACAAGATGGATCTGGTTGGTTATGATAAGGCGATTTTTGACCGTATTGCTCTGACTTACCGTGCCTTCGCCAATGAGATTGGGATTACAACCTTTCAGGCGATCCCGATATCGGGGTTCAAGGGCGATAATATCACCACCAAGTCAGACAACACGCCGTGGTACAAAGGCGCGTCGCTGATTGATCAGCTTGAGAGCGTGTCCGTTGACGCTGAGCGTGATCAGGAAAAACCGTTCCGCCTGCCCGTGCAATGGGTCAATCGGCCAAATCTTGATTTTCGAGGCTTTTCGGGGCTAATCGCGAGCGGCAGCGTCAGCGTCGGCGACTCTGTTCGCATACTGCCCTCGGGCAAAACCTCGACTGTTTCGCGGATCGTGACGATGGACGGCGATTTGGAGCGGGCAGTCGCTGGCCAATCGGTCACGCTGTGCCTCGCCGATGAGGTGGATTGTTCGCGCGGCTGCGTGATTGCTGCGGCCGACGCGCCGCCCCAAGTTGCCGACCGTTTTGAGGCAAACATCGTCTGGATGGCCGATGAACCAATGATTGCTGGACGCAGCTATTGGATCAAAACCGCGACGCAGACCGCATCAGCGATTGTGCAAGCGCCCAAATATGAGGTCAACGTCAATACGTTAGAGCAGCGCGCGGCAAAGACACTTGAATTAAATGCCATCGGTGTCGCTGAAATTGCGACAGACAAGCCGATCATTTTTGAGGCCTATGCCGAGAATAAGACGCTCGGTGGCTTCATCCTGATCGACAAGATCAGCAACGCGACGGTTGCGGCCGGGATGCTTAATTTCTGTCTGCGCCGCGCGCAAAATGTTCACTTGCAAGCGGTTGATATCAGTCGTGATATGCACGCTGGCCTGAAGAACCAAAAAGCCGCCGTGCTGTGGTTCACGGGACTTTCGGGTGCTGGCAAATCGACGATTGCCAATCTGGTTGAGAAAAAGCTCCACCGGATGAACCGCCATACCTTCCTGCTTGACGGTGATAATGTCCGCCACGGGCTTAACAAGGATTTGGGCTTTACTGATGCTGACCGGATCGAAAATATCCGCCGCGTTGGTGAGGTGGCGCGGCTGATGGCCGATGCAGGGCTTATCGTGATCACTGCCTTCATTTCGCCATTCCGCGCCGAACGGCAAATGGTGCGCGAGATGCTAGCGCCCGGAGAATTTATTGAGGTGCATATAGATACGCCGCTCGCCGAAGCCGAAGCGCGCGATGTGAAGGGGCTGTATAAAAAGGCGCGCGCTGGAAGCCTCAAGAATTTTACCGGGATTGATAGTCCTTATGAAGCCCCCGAAGCCCCCGAAATCCGCATTGACACGACCGCGATGACGCCTGACGAAGCTGCTGACATGATTATCGAGGCATTGATCGGATGAGTCCTTTTCTCTGCGCCTCCGCGCCTCCGCGCGAACCAATCCTTCCTTTATTCACGCGGAGGCGCGGAGGCGCGGAGGTTAGTTGGTCGTGATCGTCGAAGAGTCAGACGTTAAGCTTGCTGCGCGGTTAGCAAGCGAAGCGGGTGCACTTTTGCTGGCGCTGCAACGCTCAGAAGAATTTAGCGGCAAAGCGCTTGGTGATCAGGGCGATGCCATCGCCAACAACTTCCTTATGAAGGCACTGCGCGAACTTCGCCCCGATGATGCGCTGCTTTCCGAAGAGGAAACTGACAATGCGCAGCGGCTCTCTGCCAAACGTGTCTGGATTATCGATCCACTTGATGGCACGCGCGAATATAGCGAGGGGCGCAGCGATTGGGCGGTGCATGTTGCACTTGCGATTAATGGCATCGCGACGGTGGGCGCGGTTGCGCTGCCCGGACTTGATGTGACGCTATCCTCAGGTGCGCCGCCGCCAATCGCGCCCGCAAACACGCTGCTAAAAATGGTGGTCAGCCGGACACGCCCTGCCGCAGAAGCACTTGCGGTCGCCAAAACACTTGGGGCTGAGCTGCTGCCAATGGGATCAGCCGGGGCCAAGGCAATGGCGGTCGTGCGCGGTCAGGCCGATATCTATCTCCATTCGGGCGGGCAATATGAATGGGATAATTGCGCCCCTGTTGCGGTTGCGCAGGCAGCGGGGCTGCATGTCTCACGTCTTGATGGGTCACCGATGCGGTATAATAATGAGGATACGTATTTGCCCGATATCCTGATTTGCCGCGCCGAGCTTGCGCAGCAGATATTGGCGCTGCTTTAACGCAGCACCATCTTATCCCCATCGATCACGAGCGTCCCAATCCGCGACAGAAATGACTGGCCAAGCAGCGAGACATCAAGCCCGTCAGCAACGACGGCACCTTCAACATCAAATGCTTCTTTTCCGCCAATCGCGACGCGACCGATTTTCAGTATCTGCCCGCTGACATCGCCTGATGCACCGCGTGCAATGACGCGGAACTGACCCGGCGAAAACGGCAGCCCAACATGCTTGGCATCAGCCATCGTCAGCACAACGCTTGATGCACCCGTATCAACAAGGAAGCGAACAAGCTGACCATTCACCTCAGCATCGACATAAAAATGGCCGTCGTCGGATCGTTCGATCACCTTGTCTATCGCAGGCTCCGGCGCGGTTACGGGTTTAGCGACTGCAACCACAGGCTGAACAGACGGGGAAGTGGACGGCGCAGGAACCATGAGCCCAACAGCCACGCCGACTGCGATGGTTCCAATGATGAATTTTGCAAACATGCCCCCTTGTGACAAAGCAAAGCTGCAATGCCCTGTGCAAACAGGGTTAACGAAGCGTTAGGAGGCCTCCGTTTTGTGCCCGGTAGTTACAAAAAATAGCGGATTTCTCAGGAAGTTGGCACTGAATCGGTATATTTTTCACACCACCCATCGCAGCGGGATAGCAGAAGAAATCGCAAGCAAAATGATCGTTGGACTCATCAACCAAATGAAGCAAAAAGCCGCCGTGTAGGAAAGCCGTTTTTTATAATGGATGGAATGTTGGAGAGAGTGGACAGGCGCGACTTGGATTCCAGATAATCGAACCAGACTAGCAAAGCCAACGGGGCGATCCGACAAGTTTCTATCTGCTTGCATCAAACAAGGCTGCTGCGATAGTCGGCCTAACCGGGGTAAGAAAGTCTGATTTTCCAATGATCAATCAATTTGAACTTCTCGGTGACCTATCAGCGGACATTGAAGCGGACATTAAGCGCAAACTGCCCCATGAAGTCCGAGAGGTGCTGTTGGACGTCATTCTCGCTTGGGCCAACTTAGAAATGGTTACAGGCTTTTTTGTAGCGTTAACTTCTGGTCTGAACCCCGATGAAGGGGCAGACAAGTTTGGCCGAAAGGAGATAGCAGACAAACTAAGACGTGCATCAATGGTGCTGAGAGAACAGGGGAAAGAAGATGTTGCATCAATGGTCTGCCGGATTGCAGACGAATATCCCGATAACGCACTCTTACGCCGTCGGATTGCCCACTCGAAATGCGTTGGCGTCCGCAAGTCAAACCCAAGCTTCGTGATCTTTCTGCCTTTTGAACGCGAAGGCCCCCCTAGAAATCTGGCAGTCGAGTTCATTCCGCTGTCAAAATTTGACGACGCCGTGAAGTGGGCAAATCAAGCTCATGACTATTTGATGCAGCACGTAAACGATGCCAACTATTTTGGGGAGAACTGACAGGCAAAGAGCATGTCGGCTTTTCCCAACACTCCCTATCAGAATGTCAGACGATCAAGATTCGTGAACGGCAGGTCTCCAGTCCCTATTATTGGATGTCGTACGACCGAAAAATTCGCGGTCTTCACCCTATTTGCAGCGTGTAACGGCGGTCGGGTTATGGCAGCTTCTGAGGCGACAGGGTTTGCCTCTGAACGGCCAAAAACTTGTCGAATCCTGCCACTTATTATCGTCGCCCCGCACTTGATGCGGGGCTTGGCTTTTCCGCTAGCCAGAATGGGCAAAGCATTTTCGGTTAACACAGCAAAGGTAGCCAAGCCCCGTGTCGAGCACGGGGCGACGATGTTTTGAGTGTCCGGTATTGAAAGCTGGATGGTGCGACTGCTCGTCCGCAAACTTATCGAAAACCGACATGATCGAAGTGGCGGCAGCGAAATAGTCCTTGACATTTTGTACTATTTATGTTCCTACAAATTGACTGCTACAATCAGATTAAACCGAGTTACAAAAAGATGAACAGAATCACCAAAAACCCAATTTCGCGTCAAAAGTGTCAAAAGTCAGATCGTGGAACAGCGGACAGCATTTGTGCATGAGGCAGGCGAAGCCACGCGCCCGAAAACCTCATCGAAAACCAACACTCAAACTGAAACAACGATCTCTTCTCCAAGCCTCCCATTAACGAAGGGCTTGAGATTGACCGTGGCTTAGAAAAGGCGATACGGCGCATTCATGTTCAACGACATCTCCACCCCAATCGCCCTTCTCCACACGCGCCGTTCGGGAAAGCCGCGTGATATGATTGCCCCCGGCCCCGATGCCGCTCAGCTTGATCAGATATTGCGCGCGGCCATTCGTGTGCCCGATCACGGGAAGCTTGCGCCGTGGCGGTTTGTGGTGGTCGGCGCGGATCAACGCGGTGCGCTTTCAGAACTTTTGGTGCGTGCCTACCGGGCCGAAAAACCAGAGGCTGGGCGACTTGAAATCGAGGCGATGGAGCAGTTTGCTCACCAAGCCCCAACGCTGATCGTCGCGCTTTCATCACCTGTCAGCGAAAGCAAAATTCCGCTTTGGGAGCAACAGCTTAGCGTCGGAGCGGCGTGCATGAACTTGCTCACTGCGACGCACGCCCTCGGCTTTGTCGGAAGCTGGTTGACGGGCTGGCCCGCATATTCGGATACCGTGCGCAATGCCTTTGGCACCCCAACCGAACGAATTGCGGGTTTCCTGTTCATCGGCACCCCCGCGCGCGCGCTTGAAGAGCGGCCGCGCCCTGAATTTGGTGCGGTCGTCAGCGATTGGAACCCCTGAAATTAGGGGCTGACAACGCATCTGTATTAGTGTATTAAACTGCCATGACAGCAAGTGAGTCCAGCGAAGTTCCCGTATATCTGCGGTTGCGTGCAATGCTTGCCGCCGCGATCCTTGAGGGTGACTACCGTGAGGGCGATCAGCTTCCCTCGGTGCGCGCCTTTGCCGCGAGCCACGGCGCAAATCCGCTCACCGTTGCCAAGGCGTATCAGGCGCTACAGGATGATGGCCATGTTTCGGTCAAGCGCGGGGTTGGCATGTTCGTTGCGGACGGCGCGATTGAGCGGCTCCGCGATCAGGAACGCGACACCTTCCTCACCAAAGTCTGGCCGCGTATGCGCGCGCATATTGAACGGCTTGGGATCGATCCTGAGGCACTCATTGCGCGTGAAATCGCCTGACATTGGCAATTCGCACACGCTAGCCTTATAGGCGCAGCATGGTTTTCAAACGTTTGTTCGGTATCACCAAAGAAGCCCCTCCCCGCGTGTGGAATGCGCCTACGGGGCAGCGGATTTATGCGGTTGGCGATATTCATGGTCGCCGCGATTTGCTTGACGATTTGCTTGAACGGATTGACGCTGATGACGCGGTGCGTGGGCCAGCGCAGACGCAAATTATTTTTCTTGGTGATCTGGTTGACCGGGGGAGTGACTCGCACGGCGTCGTCGAACGATTGATCCAACTGCGCGAGGTGAGCGGCAATGTCCGCGTTCTGACTGGCAATCACGAAGAATTACTAATCCGCGTGTACGAGGGCGATAAACGCGCGACCAGCCTGTTCCACCGTGTGGGTGGGCGCGAGACCATGCTCAGCTACGGGATGAGCGAAGCTGACTATGATGCGGTTGATCTAAGCGAATTGGCGGCACTCATTCCAAATTATGTGCCAGTCGCGCATATTGATTTCCTCAAAAGCTTTGATGATTGGATCGAGGCGGGCGACTATCTGTTCGTCCACGCGGGCATCCGCCCCGGCCTCTCAATCGATGAGCAGGAAACGAGCGACCTGCGCTGGATTCGCCGCGAGTTTACCGAACATAAGGGCGAGTTTAGCCACATGGTGATCCACGGCCACACCATCACCGACGGCGTTGATGAGCAAAGCAATCGCATCGGGATTGACACAGGCGCATTCGCGACGGGCACACTGACCGCAATCGGGATCGAGGGCAGTGAGCGCTGGTTCCTATCAACCTGATCAGGCCGCCATTTCCTCTGCGCTGAGCGCATAAAGCCCTGCCGCCCCGGCCCGCGCTGAAGCCGCAAGCCCAAGCGCTTCGGGCACGATATGCGCCAGATAATAGCCAGCGGCGGCAATTTTGGCCTTGTGGAATGCACTGTCATGCGCCGCCGCGATCCGCATTTGCCGCTCAAGCAACCAGCCGCAGACGGCAACCGATACCATCGTCAGGAACGGCGTGCTCCCCGCAAGCCGATCATCGATGCTTGCCGTAAGCATATGCGCAGCCGCACCTTCAACTGCATTGATTAGCGCGATCAGCGCGCTGTCCGCCGCTTCAGCGCGCATATCAGCGATGAGCGCGGCAAGCCCCGCGCCGCCGTCTCCGGTCAGTTTGCGTCCGACGAGATCGGCCGCCTGAATGCCGTTGGTGCCCTCATAAATCGGGGCAATGCGGATATCGCGGTAATGCTGTGCCGCGCCAGTTTCTTCAACAAAGCCCATGCCGCCGTGGACTTGCACGCCGAGGCTCGCGATCTCACACCCAACATCTGATCCGTAAGATTTGGCAAGTGGCGTGAGGATATCGAGCCGCACCTTCGCACCCTCGATACCCAAATGCGCGCGGTCAACCTGACCCGCCGCATAATAGAGCAGCGCCCGCGCGGCTTGGGTCAGCGCCTTCATCCGCATCAGCGTCCGGCGGACATCGGGATGTTCAATGATCGCGACGGGAGCCGCCGTCTCACCGCCAGCGCGCGCCGACTGGATACGCTGTGCGGCATACGCAATCGCGGTCTGCGTCGCGCGCTCGCCGATTTCCACGCCTTGAAGACCGACATTCAACCGCGCATTGTTCATCATCGTAAACATCGCGCGTATTCCGGCCATTTCGGGGCCGATGAGATGCCCCGTGCACGCGTCATGGTCGCCGAACGCAAGCACGCAGGTCGGCGAGGCGTGAATGCCGAGCTTATGCTCAATTGAGACACAGCGCACGTCGTTGCGGCTGCCATCGGGGCGGATTTTGGGCACCAGAAACAGCGAGATACCCTTCGTGCCCGCAGGCGCGCCCGGCGTGCGCGCGAGAACGAGGTGGATGATATTTTCCGAGAGATCATGCTCGCCAAAGGTGATGTAAATCTTCGTGCCCTTGATCAGGAAGCTCCCGTCGCCCTGCGGCGTCGCGGTGGTGCGGAGCGCGCCGACATCAGACCCCGCTTGCGGCTCAGTCAGGTTCATCGTCCCCGTCCATTCGCCGGTCACAAGCTTTGGCAGATAATAGTCGCGCTGTTCATCGCTCCCATGCTGCGCAATCGCCTCAATCGCGCCCACCGTCAGCATCGGGCAAAGTGTGAACGCCATATTCGCGGTGCCCAGATCCTCAAGAACGACCGTGGCGAGAGCGAACGGCAAGCCCTGCCCGCCGAACGTTTCGGGCCCGTCAAGCGATCCCCAACCGCCCTCGACATAAGCCTTGTAAGCCTCACGAAAGCCCGGCGGCATCGTTACCGCGCCGTCTTTCCACTGCGCACCGTGCTGATCACCGACCCAATTGAGTGGCCCCCATTCGCCGTGCGCGAAACTCCCCGCACCCTCAAGGATCGCATCAACCATATCGGGCGAGGCAGCGGCGAAGCGCTCCGTCGCGGCGAGTTCATCAATCCGCGTCACGGTTTCAAGAACGAAGCGTTGTTCGGCAATCGGGGGGGTGTAAGTCATGCGTGATACTCGGGTTGGCAGGATCAATTCAGCACCGCTATAGCGGCGACCATGCCAAGCGCAAAACCCAGTTTTAACACCCGCATTTGCCCCTACGGCGCGCAAGCGATTGCCGACGCGGCGGTGCTGATCAAGTCGGGCGGAGTCGTCGCGGTGCCAACCGAAACGGTTTACGGGCTGGCGGGTGATGCCACAAACGGCGCGTCAGTTGCCGCGATCTACGCTGCCAAAGGCCGCCCGAGTTTCAATCCGCTGATCGTCCACGTGCCAGACCTTGAAGCGGCTGAAGCGATCGCGGTTTTTGGTGAGGCGGCGCGGGCATTGGCTAAGGCACATTGGCCGGGGCCGCTGACGCTCGTTCTGCCACTGCGCGCCGACAGCGGGATTGCAAGCCTCGTCACAGCAGGCCTAACAACCATCGCAATCCGTGTACCCGCCCACCCGGCAATGCAGGCGCTGCTCAAAGCGTGCGGTCGCCCGCTTGCAGCACCAAGCGCCAATGCCAGCGGCAGCATCAGCCCGACCCGCGCGAGCCATGTCGCGTCGAGCCTAAATGGTCGCATCCCGTTGATTATCGACGCAGGCGCCTGTGCGGTCGGCCTCGAATCAACGATCGTTGCGGTTGGTGGGAACGGCGCGCTCCGCCTGCTCCGCCCCGGCCCGATTGACCTTGGCCTGTCGCTTGAAAGCGGCGGCGACATCGAAGCCCCCGGCCAACTCGCCAGCCACTATGCGCCCGCAAAACCGCTGCGGCTCAACGCGGTCGCGGCAGAACCCGACGAATGGCTGATTGGCTTTGGCGGAGTGGTGGGCGATGCCACCCTATCGCCAAGCGGCAACCTAATCGAAGCCGCTGCCAACCTTTTCGACTTGCTCCATCAGGCGGACGCATCACCCCGCGCAAAGATCGCGGTTGCGCCAGTGCCACTCGACGGCTTGGGATTGGCAATCAATGATCGGCTTGCGCGCGCCGCAGCCTAACCCTTCAACCGCTCGGCAAAACCCTTCCGCAGTTTCGCAAGCTTGGGCGGAATCACCGCGAGGCAATAGCCGTTCGATTGCCCCTCACCGTCCCAATAGCGCTGATGATAATCTTCGGCTGTGTACCAGACCGCCATTGGCTCAATCGTCGTTACAATCGGTTTTGACTGATCGGCCTGCGCTCGTGCAATCCCGGCGCGCGCCTCGGCCTCTTGGGCGGCATCCTCAACAAACAAAGCCGAGCGATACTGCGTGCCGACATCATTGCCTTGTCGATTAAGCTGCGTCGCATCATGCGTGGCGAAATGAATATCGAGGATGTCGGCGTAGCTGATGAGTGCAGGATCATAAGTCACCCGGATCGCCTCAGCATGGCCGGTGTTGCCGCTGCACACTTGCTTATACGTCGGGTTGACGACGCTGCCACCGATATAGCCGCTCTCCACCGCGATCACCCCGGTCAAGCTCTGAAACACCGCCTCAACACACCAGAAACAGCCGCCAGCTATGATGCAAGATGATGGGGTGGTCATTGGATGGCCTTTTTGAATTAGGATGGTTTTCAATAATATAGGTATCGGAAGCAACAGTACAACCAGTCCCCTCTCCCCTTCAGGGGAGAGGGCTAGGGAGAGGGGAAGTCCGAAACGAATTCAGCAATCCGTTCAAGAACACCATCCAGATTGCCGATCACATCTGCATTCGTAAAACGGATGACACGCCAGCCGAACGTTTCAATAAACGCTGTACGCTGCGCATCTGCCTCAACGGTCACACCATGACTATCACCATCAATCTCAATTGCCAGCATTGCGGCGCGACACATGAAATCAACAATATATGGCCCGACTACGGTTTGACGGCGGAACTTCAATCCGGCAAAACGCTTGCCACGCAAAGCAGCCCAGAGCTTTGCCTCGACCGGAGTTTGCTCGGTGCGGAGGCGTTTCGCATACGCAAGAGAGGTTTGGTTTCGCACAACTAACTCCCCCTCTCCCCGGCCCTCTCCCCTGAAGGGGAGAGGGAGTAGAGTTCCCTAATACGTCCGCCCAACCAGCACCCGCTCGACTGCTTTCTCGCCAGTGAAGAAACACATCCCATCTGCCGCCGCCGCATCCAGCGGCGCGTTGCGCATCGTCAGCTTTAACGCCTTCAACTGTTCAACGATCTTCTCAAGCGCAGCCCCCGTTGGCCGTGCCCATTGCAATTCGACCCAGCCAACGAATTTCGCGTCATCGCCTTTGAAATGTGCCGCGAGGTCAGTCACGTCACGGGCGATATTGGCGTCGAGCCTCAACTTGGCCTCAGTGTACAGCCCCGCCTGAATATCTTCGAGCAATGCCGCCGCCTGCGCCACAAACTCCCCACGCGGGGTGAAGCCGGTCGCGAGTTTGCCGCTGTCTTGATAAAGCTTGTCGCGCCGGATTACAGCCGCCTTGCCGTCCGCCACATCACGCGGGCCGATTTCAACGATCACGGGCGCACCCTTTTTGACCCAGCTCCACCGCTTGGTCTGTGCCTTGGTGGCCTTGATATCAAGCAGCACGCGCACAGGCTCGCCAAACGCGCTTAGCCCGCGCAGTTCGCCCGCGAGCGTCCGGCAATAGTCAAGCACCGCCGCGTCGCCATCATCATCGCGCAGCATCGGAATGATCACAATTTGCTGCGGCGCGATTTGGGGAGGGCAGCGCAGGCCGTCATCATCGCCGTGCGTCATGATTACGCCGCCGATCAGCCGCGTCGAAACGCCCCAGCTTGTCGTGTGGGCAAGCGCAATGCCGCCGTCCTTATCCTGATATTTGATGCCCGCCGCCTCGGCAAAAGTCGTGCCGAGATAGTGCGACGTTCCCGCCTGAAGCGCCTTGCCGTCCTGCATCATCGCTTCAATGCTGTACGTCGCGTCGGCACCCGGAAAGCGCTCATTCTCGGGCTTTTCACCCGCCACTACCGGCATCGCCAGCGGCCCTTCGGCAAAGGCGCGGTACATCTCAAGCGCGCGCAGCGTTTCGGTCATCGCATCGGCCTTATCGGCGTGCGCGGTGTGCCCCTCTTGCCAGAGAAATTCGCTCGTCCGCAAAAACATCCGCGTCCGCATTTCCCAGCGGACGACGTTCGCCCATTGGTTGACCATCAGCGGCAGATCGCGCCAAGACTGCACCCAGCGGCTCATCCCCGCGCCAATCACCGTCTCCGATGTCGGGCGCACGACGAGCGGTTCTTCAAGTTTGGCCGAAGGATCAACGACAAGCTTACCGTTACCATCCGCGATCAGGCGGTGATGTGTGACGACCGCCATTTCTTTGGCAAAGCCGTCCACATGATCAGCCTCTTTTTCAAAGAAAGACAGCGGAATGAAGAGCGGGAAATAGCAATTTTCAACGCCTGCGAGCTTGATCTCTGCATCCATCAATTTCTGGATACGTTCCCAAATGCCGTAGCCCCAAGGCTTGATCACCATGCAGCCGCGCACCCCCGATTCTTCGGCCAAATCGGCTTCGGCAATAAGTTCTTGATACCAAGCAGAGAAGTTGGCGGCGCGGGTGGTGGTGAGGGCGTGTTTCATGGAATGCGCTTTAGACGGCAGCATGGAAGGGAGCAAGTTTGCGCCAAGCCAAAGCGGAAATTGCTAAAAATAGTCCAGTTACACTTGACCAAGTTCACACCGTCTTGATTTTCCGTTTTCACGTTGAACCATTGTTATTCATCGTTGAGTCGAAATGTGATTTTTGACCCCGAGATGCCCACCGCGCCGCCTGTGCCTGTATCGACGCCGCTTGCCAGCACTGCGCGAAGCCAGGCGTATGTGCCCGCGCAAAATAAGCGCCTGACTTTGTGATCCCCGCCGCGCGTGTCGCCGCCGTAACGCTCTGGCCACCGCGCACCGCCTGCAAAAATACATCATGCCATGAAACCGGCTGCGGCTGTAAAAATGCCGCCCGCACCCGCGCCGCCTCACGCAGCGCCGCCACCTCGGCAAGCGCAGTAGCGCGAATATCAGATTTGCGGCGGGGCTTTGCCATGCAAGGAACAATATAGGAACGAATTTGAATAGGAAAGCGATTTCCGTGGTGCCAGATTAGAACAGACTGTCATTCTATTTACATTGCCTCACGCTGCAGAAATCAGCTAGCCTCCGACATCCAGCGATTCTTAGTGGGAGAAGCAACGTGCGTAACATCTATAAATTTAACCCGGCATTTGGCGGAAAATTTGCGGCATCGGTAAGCGCGGTAGCGTTAAGCGTTGCCAGTCCGGTTTGGGCTGATCCCACAGCGCCGTGCAATAATGGCTTGGGCGTGGGTTCCACTGAATGCGGAAGCAACTCGACTACTGGCGTTGCCGCCAACACCAATGCAACCGCCGTTGGTCAAAATGCCAATGCGTCGGCGCAAGCCGCAACAGCGGTTGGTGCTACGGCGCAAGCAACCGGGATCAATGCCATCGCAATCGGCGCAGACGGTTCAGACGGCGGCACGGCTGGCGCGGATGCTTCAGGGGGAAATAGCATCGCAATTGGGAACGACTCGCTGGCATCCGCTGTCAATGCAACGGCGGTCGGGAGTGGCGCAGTCTCAAACATGATCAACACGAGCGCTTTCGGTAGCGGTGCTCGCGCAACAGGAGATAGCGCAACCGCAATTGGCGTGATTGCAACTGCGGGATCGAACAGCAGCGCATTTGGTATTAACGCCCAAGCGACCGGACAACGATCAATTGCAGTGGGTGCCGCGAGTCTTGCCAACCAAGATGACACCAACGCTTTTGGCCAAAACGCGCAAGCGACGTCCGTTCGAGCAACGGCTGTTGGCAGTATTGCAAGGGCGTCGGGCGACTCTTCAACATCAATTGGTTATAATGCACAGGCGACAGGGTTTTTCTCGACGTCTCTTGGAACCCAAGCATTCGCTACTGCTGGGAATAGCGTGGCAATTGGGGCACTTACAGTCGCTGATCGGGAGAGTACAGTCGCGGTTGGTTCGCGGCAAATTGTTGGTGTGCAGGCAGGTACGCAAGCAAATGATGCAGTTAATTTAACGCAATTGACAGCGGTGGATTCTGTTGCGCGGACAGCTCTGAATTCTGCCCAATATGTTGCAATTGGCGGTAATCCCGGCGGGTCAATGTTGCCTGTTGTCAATGGAGACATGGCACTTGCAATCGGTTTTGCAACATCGGCTACCGGGGAGTTGAGCGTTGCAATTGGTGGCCGAACCACGTCAACTGCAGCCGCCACAACCGCTGTTGGGAACGCATCATCTGCCAGAGCAGAATTTGCATCGGCCTACGGATACGCCGCTATAGCTGAGGGCCGAACCGGGACGGCGGTAGGATCATTTTCCAGAGCAATTTCAGGTGACAGCGTTGCGCTGGGAGTTTCGGCTGCGGTGCGCTCTCCGGGTGGGATTGCTATCGGCGCGGTCGCGCAATCAGGACAGTTTGATGGCTCGACACGCGGCGACATTGCGATCGGTTCGCCAGCATCGAATGATCCCAATACCCAGACATTCACGACTGCAAACGGCGGGCATTCGATTGCAATCGGCACATCAGCTGAAGCAACAGCAGCGCACGCCACCGCTATTGGTAGTGACGGATCAGATGCAGATTTTTTCGGTGCGCGCGCAAGCGGGACTGGTGCATCGGCATTCGGTGCTGATGCGATAGCCAGCGCAGTTTTTACTGCCGCATTCGGTGCTGGTGCCACAGCGACCGGTGATGTCTCTACAGCAATCGGTGCCAATAGCAGGGCGACTGCGGCTGCGACCACCGCCCTAGGCTTTCAGGCAACTGCCAACAGAGACTTTTCGACTGCCGTTGGACGCAGCGCCACAGCGACTGGAGACAATTCCACTGCACTCGGTGCTAACGCATTAGCAATTAATCAGTCCGATGTCGCGATTGGCTCTCTGGCGACGACGGTCAGCTCGGTCGGTCCTGGGGGTAATGTCGCCATCGGTGGCATCGCAGAGCCTGGCAACTTTTTCTCGCGAACTGAAGCAACTGGCGGCGCGGCCATCGCGCTCGGCTCGGGGGCATTCGCGCAAGGCAATGGCACCATCGCCATTGGCGGGGATGGCGACGCAAATACTGACAAACGCGGTGCTTTTTCGGTTGGCCCGGGATCAATCGCGATCGGCCTAGACTCAGGTTCAAATGGTAGCGGCAGTATAGCAGTAGGCGCAAACGCCAATTCCTTTGGCAACGGTGTGTCAATTGGTCAAAACAGCCTCACCAATTCGGGCGTTTCTGTCGGTGCCTCCGCTTTCACAGGAACCAACGCAATCGCGGTTGGTGGAAGTGCGTTTGGGGATGGGATGCGCAGCATCGCCATCGGAACTGATGGTGCTGACACGGATGCGATGGGTGCCAAAGCTAACGGGCAGGATTCAATTGCCTTTGGCACTGACGCATTGGCCTCGGCGAACAACAGCGTCGCCGTTGGCACTGGTTCATCCGCACGCGCCAATAATGCCGCTGCATTGGGTTTTCAAGCCACCGCCACAGGGGATAGCGCCACCGCACTTGGTTTCAGGACAACCGCATCGGGGGGATTATCCTCAGCGATTGGCACCAACGCCACCGCCACTGGCTTTGCTTCCTCAGCCACTGGCACTGATAGTGTTGCCGCCGGGTTTCAAGGCATCGCAAACGGCGTGTTTGCGCGCGCAGCGGGCGATTTCACCGTAGCATTTGGGCGCGCTTCATTCGCCGCTGGCAGTCAGGCCGTTGCGATTGGTGCGCTGTCGAGTTCGGGCGGGAACAACGGCACAGCCATCGGCGGTGAAGCCGTGGTTACGACAACGGGGGGCACTGCGCTTGGTGCGCGGACGCGTGCGGGGCTCAATGCCACAGCGATTGGTCTTGGTGCCACTGCGACTCAGGGCGGTGCAACTGCGCTCGGCTTTGGCGCAGTGACGACGGCAAGCAATCAGGTGCGTCTCGGCGGGGCAGGATCATCAATCGCCATTGGTGACATCAGCGCGAGTGATGCAGCACAAACCGGAACTGAGTTCATTCTGACAGTTGATAATAATGGCACGATTGGCCGCCAGCCACAGGGTGGATCTGGCGCCGCGTTTGGCCAGCAGTCGCTTGCCTTGGCTGAATTGCAATCGGGGCAAGCGTTGATTGATGATCAGATCACGTCATTACAAACTGGCCAGAAGACATTGTTTGATCTCGTCTCGCTTAACCGCAGACAGGCGCAGCGCGGAATCGCAGCGGCGGTGGCACTTGCACCTGCGCCGTTTCCCTCAGCACCGGGCAAAACAAGCTATAGCGCAAACGTCGCCACCTATCGCGGCGAAACTGGCTTCAGCGCCTCAATCGCACACCGCTTCAACACGAGATCGCCCTTTGCACTGACCGCCGGGGCATCACATGCTGGCGGCAAGGATACAGCCGCGCGGGTTGGCGTGGCGGGCGAATTCTAATCAATCTGGGGCATCGCATCCGCCAGATGCGGTAATGCCGGAAAGCTGTTCACCAACCCGCTTCTCGCGACGCTGTTTACGCCTTGAAACGCGTAAGCGCGTCGCGGGCACTTCTATTCATCGCGCCTGCAATCCCTTGGCCTTCATCCGCCAGACCATTTGGTCGAAACGGTCTTGGCCAAAAAATGGTTCTCCATCCAAAACCATGAGCGGGACGCCGTAATGCCCGCCTTCGCGCTGGGCGACTTGGTTGGCGGTGATTGCAGCGTCGAGGCGTTCGGCCTCGGCAAGGGCGGCGGCGTCCATTTCGGCGAAATCAAGCCCCCCGCGCGCCACTGCTTGGGCTAGATGATCGCCCTCGTTCCAGCCTGTGACGCCCCCGCCCCAGAGTAAGCTGCTCACCTCATCAATGAACGCCAAGCCCTTGCCCTGTTCGGCGGCAAGCTGACCAAGGTGCGAAAGGCGGTAGATATAGGGCTGTTCACGCGGGTAGGTGCGCGTCGCAAAATCCATCACCACCGGATCAGGCTTGGGCCATTTGAGCGGAAGCCCGAGAAACTCGGCACTGCGGAACACGTCGCGGATCAGATATTGCAACCACAGCGGGTCATTCTTACCGAAAAATTCGGGTGTTCGCACTGCGATTGGGTAAACAATGCGGACGTTGCACTGCACATCAAAATCACGTTCAAGCGCCACCAGCCGCTTGGTCAGCAGATAAGAATAGGGCGAACGGAACGACCAGAAGACATCATAGTTTAACATATGTACCCGACTCCCTCATTATCATCGGATTATCAATGAAGCAGCGCAAACACACAACAGCCATTGACGCAGCCAAAAATCCTAGTAAGCCGCCATTTCCCGAAAAGGGGCGCTTAGCTCAGTTGGTAGAGCATCTCGTTTACACCGAGAGGGTCGGCGGTTCGAGCCCGTCAGCGCCCACCACTTTCCCCAAATCGGGCCCAAATCGGGAATAGGGACGCAATATGCCCGCGACCAAGCTCTCAACGATCAGCGTGAACAAGCCGTGGGGCCGCCACACGCTTTGGCCCGGTTTTGAGGATGTGCCGCGTCACGGCGAGCCCGTCGGCGAAATTTGGTATCAGGTGGCCAAAGGTGCGCCCGAGCCCGAATTGCTCGTCAAATATCTCTTCACGTCGGAACGGCTGTCGATTCAGGTGCATCCGGGTGACGATGATGCGCGCGCGGCGGGCTACCGCCAAGGCAAGGATGAGGCTTGGCTGATCCTCGCCGCCGAACCCGGCGCGACGATTGCGCTTGGCACACGCTATCCGGTGTCGCGGGCTGAACTGCGCGCCGCCGCACTTGATGGCAGCATAGAAACGCTGATGGATTGGCGCGACGTGAAGGCGGGAGACGTTATTTATTCGCCCGCCGGCACCGTCCATGCGATCGGCGCAGGGCTGACACTGATTGAAGTGCAGCAGAATGTTGACCTCACCTACCGCCTCTATGATTATGGCCGCCCGCGCGAACTCCATCTTGACGCTGGGATTGCGGTTTCCAACCCGGTGCCTTTTGTTGATTCTCTCGCACCGACCCAAGGTACGCCTAACAGGGAAATCTTGGTTGAAGGCGGCAAGTTTGTGATTGAGCGACTGCTTGAGAATCACGGGCATATCTTATCGCTTCCCACTCCTGCATGGATCATTCCTGTCACGGGCGGCGGACGGATTGATGAACAACCGATTGAGGCAGGCGAATGCTGGATGATTGAGGGGCAAGCGACTATCAATCTTGAAGTAGGCAGCGATGTGCTGCTGGCTTATCCGGGGGCCAAACGGGCGATATTCTAAGAGATTGCTTGGCAAGCCAATTGCGAAGCCGAGAAACCAGAGGAGACGAATAATGAGTACAGCGACATTTAGCGGGCTGCAACTGCGGTCACTCGTAAAGACGAGTGGCACGCTAGAACTGTCACTCGCCACTGCTGAAACGCCAGCACCCGGCCCCGATGAAATCATAGTCCGGGTTGAGGCAGCGCCAATCAACCCTTCGGATCTGGGCTTGCTAGTCGGGGCGGCCGATATGTCCACCGCGCAATCCTCGGGCAGCGGTGCGAGCGCCACAGTCACCGCAACCATTCCCGAACGCTTGATGCGCGCAATGGCCGGGCGGGCCGACGAGTCGATGGCCGTCGGCAATGAAGGCGCTGGCACGGTAATCGCGGCAGGCAGTTCGGACGCGGCACAGGCACTGATGGGCAGGGTTGTCGCGGCCGTTGGCGGAGCAATGTACAGCCAGTACCGCACATTGCGCGCCGCCGATGTTCTCGTCCTGCCCGAAGGCACAAGCGCAGCAGAGGGCGCGTCGTGCTTCGTCAATCCGCTGACCGCACTTGGCATGACCGAAACGATGCGGCGTGAAGGGCACAGTGCACTCGTTCATACTGCGGCGGCTTCAAACCTTGGCCAGATGCTCAACAAGATTTGCCTCAAGGACGGCATCGCGCTGGTCAATATCGTCCGCAGCCCGGCACAGGCCGAACTGCTGCGCGGCATTGGTGCCACCTATGTGTGCGACAGCTCAGCGCCGACATTCATGGCTGATCTTACTAAGGCGCTTGCCGGAACTGGCGCAACGATTGCTTTCGACGCAATTGGCGGCGGCAAGCTCGCGGGGCAAATCCTTACCTGCATGGAGGCCGCGATCAACCAAAGCGCGACGGTTTACAGCCGCTATGGGTCAGCCACGCACAAGCAAGTTTATATCTACGGCGGGCTTGATATGGCACCGACTGAAATCAACCGCAGTTTCGGGATGATCTGGGGTGTGGGTGGCTGGCTGCTGTTCCCCTTCCTCCAGAAAATCGGGCGCGACGATGCGCAACGCCTGCGTGAACGTGTGGTGGCAGAACTCAAAACGACTTTCGCCAGCCATTATACGGACACGATTTCACTCATAGAGGCGCTCGATCTTGATGTGCTGGCACGGTACAACAAGCGCGCGACGGGCGAGAAATATCTGATCAACCCGCATAAGGTGTAAGAAAATTAAAGTGGCCAAAGCAGCTTAGCGCAGGTTCATCATTCCCGAGAAAACGCATATCTGGAGATGTACTCGTGCCTTTTGCGGGGATGATCAAGCCTTATAGCATTAGGTCACAGCGCGCTGCCCCATCAGCGCCTCTATCGTATCAGTCACCTCGGCAATATCAGCCATGCCGTCTACTTTACGGACAAGCCCGCGCGCTTCGTAGATTGGCAGGATCGGCGCGGTTTTGCCGCGATACTCGGTCATGCGTGTCCGCACAGATTCTTCATTATCATCGGCGCGGCGCTTAAATTCAGTTGATCCGCAATTATCGCAAGTCCCGGCCACGGCAGGCTGCTTGAATTTATCGTGATAGCCTTCGTTGCATTTCGCACAGGTATATCGTCCAGTGATCCGCTCAACCAGCGCATCTTCATCAACCACCAGCTCAATGACATGATCCAGCGTACGGCTACGCAATTTAAGTATCTCATCAAGCGAAAGCGCCTGTGCCGCCGTGCGCGGGTAACCGTCAAATATCACTCCTGTTTCGGGGGCAAGTGCATCAAGCGCTTCACCGATCAGGCCCGAGACGACTTCATCCGAAACCAGCCCGCCGCTATCCATGATCGCTTTGGCCTGAAGCCCGGTTGGCGTTCCCGCCTTCACCGCTGCGCGCAGCATATCGCCCGTCGAGAGTTGCACCATCGCATATTCATCGACCAAGCGCGCAGCCTGCGTGCCCTTGCCAGCACCCGGTGGCCCCAACAATATGATATTCATGCGCGCCCTTCCCCAAGGTTTTTATGTGCAGGTTAGCGGCGTGTGATGCCACCCTTCAGCTTAGATTTCTTGATCAGATCACCGTATTGGTGCGCCAGCAAATGGCTCTGAATCTGGGTCACCGTATCAATCGTAACGTTGACCACGATGAGCAAGCTGGTGCCACCAAGATAGAATGGAATACCAAGCGCAGACACAAGATATTCGGGCACGAGACAGATGAAGGTTAGATAGGCCGCACCAAGTACGGTGATCCGCGTCAGCACATAATCGAGATAATCCGCAGTGTTCTTACCCGGACGGATGCCGGGAATAAAACCGCCATAACGCTTGAGGTTATCCGCCGTTTCTTCAGGGTTGAACACAACCGCTGTATAGAAAAAACAGAAGAAAATGATCCCCGCCGCGTAAAGCGCCATAAACAAGGGCGATCCGTGCTGGAGATTGGTCGTAATACCAAGCACGACGTCGCCCCAGAAGCTCTCTCCCGTGGCACCCTGACCGGCAAACTGCGTCAGCGTCAGCGGCATTAGCAGCAGCGACGACGCAAAGATTGGCGGAATGACGTTGGCGGTGTTGATCTTCAAAGGCAGGAAGCTCTTATCCGATTGCACCATCCCGCGCGCGGATTGGCGCTTGGGATATTGGATCAGCACTCGGCGCTGCGCCCGTTCCATAAAGCAAATGAATGCGATCAGACCGAGCACGAGAATAAGAATACCAAGAATCAACAGCGGTGACATTGTGCCCGAACGTCCGCCTTCAAACACATTGACGAGTGCGGCTGGCAACTGCGAGACGATCCCTGCCATAACGATCAGCGAGATACCGTTACCGATACCCCGACTAGTGATCTGCTCACCAAGCCACATCAGGAAGAGGGTGCCGCCAACGAGCGCGATAACGCAGGCAACGCGGAAGAGAATTCCAGGTTCAACTACCGCTGACGTTCCGGTTTGTGCGCCCCAACCTTCAAGCCCGACTGCGATGAAATAACCCTGAATAATCGTCAGGAATACCGTGCCATAGCGCGTATATTGATTGAGTTTTTTGCGTCCGCTCTCGCCCTCTTTTTTAAGAGCGGCGAGCGTTGGATTAAGCGATGTCGCAAGCTGAATGACGATCGACGCGGTAATATAGGGCATTACGCCCAGCGCAATCAAGCTCATCCGCTCAAGCGCGCCGCCAGAAAACATGTTGAAGAAATCAAGGACGCCGCCTTTGGTGGTCTCAAACTGCGCTTGAAGCGCAATCGGATCGATACCGGGGAGCGGCACATGGCTCAGCAAGCGAAAGATAATTAGCGCGCCAAGCGTAAACCAGATGCGTTTTTTGAGGTCAGTCGCCTGCGAAAAATTCGACAGGCTAAGGCTTGCAGACATTTGATCAGCGGATGATGCCATTGCGAAAATCAGACCCCAAAAGAGAAAGGCGGCGAAACGGCTGTTAGCCCCTCGCCGCCTCTATATAATGAATGATTGCGATATTGAAAGGCTGTGCCATCCTAACCGCGATCATACGAAGCGTTAGGCTTTAATCTTGTTGACCGTGCGGTGCTTGGCCTTCGCCTTGTCAGCCGCTGCAACCACTTCGATCACTTCAACCGAACCGCCAGCGGCTTCAACCGCTGCCTTGGCTCCTGCCGAAACGCCCGCCACCAAAAACTTCAGCTTGGCCGAAAATGTGCCTTTACCGAGCAAACGAACACCGTCTTTGCCGCCGCGTGCAACGCCCGCAGCTTTGAGCACAGCATGATCAATCACAGCCTTGCTATCAAGCTTGCCACCATCAACCAGCTTTTGAATCGTACCGAGATTGACCTCGGAATAATCCTTGCCGAAAATATTGTTAAAGCCGCGCTTTGGCAGACGCATGTGGAGCGGCATCTGGCCACCTTCAAAGCCGTTGATCGACACACCTGAGCGTGACGTCTGGCCCTTTTGGCCACGACCCGAAGTCTTGCCTTTGCCCGAACCGATACCCCGGCCCACGCGCATACGTGATTTACGGGCACCATCATTATCGCGGATTTCATTCAGTTTCATGTCTTGCACTCGCTTTCGCTTTGTTCGCGCTAAATATTAAGGTTAGTCGATCACCTGCACCATGTGGCGCACGGCACGGATCATGCCGCGCACTTCGGGGCTGTCCTCAAGTTCACGCACTTTGTGCATTTTGTTGAGGCCAAGCCCGATCAGCGTCCCGCGCTGATCCTTGGTGCGACGGATTGGTGATCCGGTTTGCTTGATTTTAATCTTGGCCATGTCGTTTACTCCACAACCGCAGCAGCATCGGCTTCGGCCTCGGCTGAACTTGCGCCACCACGACCCAGCAGATCGGCAATTTTCTTGCCGCGACGCTGCGCCACTGATTTCGGGCTGGTCTGTTCACCAAGCGCCTCAAAGGTCGCCCGGATCATGTTGTACGGATTTGATGTGCCGGTTGATTTGGTCACAACATCAGCAACGCCGAGGCTTTCAAACACGGCGCGCATCGGGCCACCCGCGATGATACCGGTTCCTTGCGGAGCCGAACGCAGATGGACGAGGCCCGCACCGAAATGGCCGGTGCCATCATGGTGCAGCGTGCGGCCTTCACGAAGCGGAACGCGAACCATTGCCTTTTTGGCAGCAGCCGTTGCTTTCTGGATCGCCTCAGGCACTTCGCGCGCCTTGCCGTGACCAAAGCCTGCACGGCCTTTGCCATCGCCAACCACGACGAGTGCGGCAAAGCCAAAACGCTTACCACCCTTCACCGTTTTCGAGACGCGGTTAATGTGGACGAGCTTTTCGATCAGCTCTTCGCCACCATCTTCGGTACCAGGGCCACCGCGCTTGTCATCGCGACGACCACGGTTGCCATCACGGCCACCGCCGCTGCGATTGCCGCCGCCGGGGCCGCCACCACGTCCACCGCGTGGGCCGCGTGGGCCGCGTGGTGCTTCGCCTTCGGGAGCAGCTGCTGGTGCGGCTGCCTGAATTTCGGTTTCGTCAGCCATCGATTAAAACTCCAATCCGCCTTCGCGGGCCCCGTCAGCAAGCGCCTTAACGCGCCCGTGAAACAGAAAGCCTCCGCGATCGAATAC
>JAYTPB010000188.1:0-18401 GCA_043747445.1 Sphingomonadales bacterium | reverse complement strand
GCATCAGGCGCGCTGGTGTCGTCCCCATCCTCATCACTCTCATCAATCTTCGCAGCACCAACGACATGCTCGTCATCGCCGACATTGAACAACCGCACGCCAGCCGTTCCACGTCCTAGCACGCGTAAACTATCCAGAGGCATCCGGATCAGCTTGGCCTGGTCAGTCACCAGCATCAACTGGTCGCCCTTGGTGGCGGGGAAGCTCGCGACTACCGGGCCGTTGCGGTCGATATTGTCGATGTTAGTGATGCCCTGACCACCGCGACCTGTGCGGCGATATCCGTATGCTGACGACAGCTTGCCATAGCCGTTGGCGCAGACTGTGAGGATGAACTGTTCGGCCTCGGCCAATTCAGCGATGCGCTCGGGCGACAGCGAGGGGTCGCCTTCTTTTTCCGGCTTCCACGGGGCGAAGCGGAGATAATCCTCGCGTTCTTCGGGGGTGGTGCCGACGCGGTGGAGGATTGAGAGCGAGATAACCTCGTCGCCTTTCGCAAGCTTCATCGCGCGCACGCCGGTTGAATTGCGGCTCTGGAATTCGCGGATGTCGTCGGCGGCGAAACGGATGGCCTTGCCGTTGCGGCTTGCCAGCAAGACATCGTCGTCGGCGGACAGTAGTTCGACGCCGATCAGCTTGTCGTCGGCATCTTCGCCCTCAAACTTCATCGCGATCTTGCCGTTTGACGGGACGTTGGTGAAGGCATCCATGCTATTGCGCCGCACCGATCCTTTGGCCGTAGCGAACATGACGTGGAGCGCACCCCACTCGGCCTCATCCTCAGGCAACGGCAATACGGTTGAGATCACTTCGTCCTTCGCCAGGGGCAACAGGTTGATCATCGGGCGACCGCGCGTATTCGGCCCGCCTTCGGGCAAGCGCCACACCTTCATCCGGTAAACCTTGCCATGGGTTGAGAAGAACAGCACGGGGGTATGCGTACTCGTCACGAACAATTCAGTGACGACATCTTCATCCTTGGTATTCATGCCCGCACGGCCCTTGCCGCCACGCTTTTGCGAGCGGAATGTATCGAGCGTTGTCCGCTTGATATAGCCGTCGAGCGTTACGGTGACGACCATCTCTTCACGTTCGATCAGGTCTTCATCATCGATCCCGTCGGTCGCAGGGGCAATGAGCGAGCGGCGCGGCGTCGCAAATTCATCGCGAACGGCGACCAACTCATCACCCATAATCTCATACAGACGAACGCGATTGGCAAGAATTTCGAGCAACTCAGTGATGCTCGCCGCCAATACTTTAAGCTCGCCACCGATTTCCTCACGGCCAAGCCCGGTCAGGCGGTTGAGGCGCAATTCAAGGATTGCGCGGATTTGAATATCAGTCAGGCGGTAAGTCTCTCCCTTGACTTCATCATAATTCTCAACCGCTTCAACCAACGCAATGTAAGGCGCGATTTCAGCGATGGGCCAATCACGCGCGCCAAGCTTTTCACGCGCGTCAGCAGGGCTTGCCGAACCGCGAATGATCGCAACAACCTGATCAAGATTGGTAACCGCGATAACAAGTCCAAGCAAAATATGTGCCCGGTCTCGCGCCTTGGCGAGTTCAAATTTTGAACGCCGCGTGATGACCTCTTCACGGAACCTGACGAAAGCTTCGATAATATCGCGCAGATTGAGCGTTTCAGGGCGGCCACCCCGGATCGCAAGCATATTCGCCGGGAAGGAACTTTGCGCAGGCGTGTGACGCCAGAGCTGGTTCAGAACAACCTCGGGCGTGGCATCGCGCTTGAGATCAATCACGATCCGCACGCCAAGCCGGTTCGATTCGTCGCGAATGTCGCTAACGCCTTCAATCCGCTTATCTTTGGCGGCTTCAGCGATTTTTTCGACGAGGTTATTTTTGCCCGTTTGATATGGCACTTCGGTCAAAACAATTGAGCGACGATCTCCGCGTCCTTCCTCAATCACATGCTTTGAGCGCATAATGATTGAGCCTTTGCCAGTATGATAAGCCGATTTGGCACCGTATTGGCCAAGGATCAGTCCGCCGGTTGGAAAATCTGGGCCGGGAACAATCTCAATCAGTTCATCAATCGTAATCGCGCCATTTTCCATATAAGCAAGGCAGGCATTGATGACCTCGCCCAGATTATGCGGCGGAATGTTGGTCGCCATGCCGACCGCAATGCCCCCTGCCCCGTTGACGAGCAGATTGGGGAAGCGCGCAGGCAGCACTTGCGGCTCGCTTTCGCTGGCATCATAGTTTGGCGTGAAATCAACGGTATCCTTGTCGAGATCATCAAGCAACGCGTTTGAAATCTTGGCCAGCCGCGCCTCAGTATAACGCATGGCGGCAGGCATATCGGGATCCATTGATCCGAAATTGCCCTGCCCATCGATGAGCATAACGCGCATCGACCAGTCCTGCGCCAACCGCGCGAGCGCCATGTAAATCGCGCTATCACCGTGCGGATGATATTTACCCATCACGTCGCCAACGATGCGACTGCACTTACGGTAAGGCTTGCCAGCAACGTATCCCGCCTCCTGACAGGCGTAGAGAATCCGGCGGTGAACTGGCTTTAACCCATCACGCACATCAGGCAGTGCGCGGCTGACGATGACCGACATGGCGTAGTCGAGATAACTCGTCTTCATCTCGTCAACGATGTTGATTGGGCTAATGTCCGAAGGATCGGCGAGAATTGGCTCGTCGGTGCTCAAAATGATACTTTCTGGCTGATTTCGTGGCTTAATTCTTTAGAACAGCCCTGCCAAAAACGCCAGAAAAAAGGGTGTCACGGCTGGATCTCGGCACCGTCCCAAGCAAAGCACTTGCCGCTATCCGCAGGCGTGAGCTGATCTAGCACCGACAGCATCCGTGTCGCGGCATAATCGGGCGTGAACAGTCGTTCAGGCGCAACGTTTTTCTGGAAGGGCTCACTCAGCGCAGTATCTACCGTGCCGGGATGCAGCCCAACACAAAGTGCCTGTTTGTGGGTTCGCCCCAATTCAATCGCGAGATTGCGGATCGTCATATTAAGTGCTGCTTTTGCAGCGCGGTAGCCATACCAGCCGCCAATTCGGTTATCAGAAATGCTGCCGACGCGCGCCGAAAGTGCAGCGAACACACAGCGTTTGTCGCGCGCGAATAGTGGCAGAAAATGCTTTGCGACCAGCGCCGGGCCAATTACATTGATCGCAAAGGCATCCGCCAGTCGGTTTGCGTCAAGCTCACGTAAGCTTTTTTCTGGGCCACCCAATGCGCCGTGTAACATGCCGGTTGCGACAATGACGATATCGGGGGGCGAGCCTTGGGCACAGCGCGCGGCGGCGGCGGCGATGCTTGCCTCATTGGTCAAATCAATATCGCCAGATGCCCGCGAAAGGCCAATCACTGAGCCCGCGCCGTGCTGAGCAGAAAGCGCCCTTGCAAAGGCGCTGCCGATGCCCCCGGTTGCGCCGATTATGATTGATCGTTTGGTCATCACGGCGTCATGACGGCTTATGCGCCGAATTCAACTGCTATTAAGCTGAAACCATGCAAAGGCGCGTTGCTCCTGCTTTGGCTTGCGCCATCGCTGTGCTAAAGTTAACAGGAACAAGGTTCAGGGTGCCGTTTCACCCGAGATAATGAGGATGATTGATATGAAGACGCTGTCATTTTTGTCGCTCGGCGCGGCTCTGGCACTCGGTGCCGCTGGTACGCTCAGCATTGCGCCTGCGCTGGCTGCTAAAAAGGAGAAGGCTCCAAAGGCGGCTGAAGCCCCAAAAGTTGAACTCAGCAAAGAGTTTCGCGCGGTTGCGGGGCCGCTTGAGGCCGATATTAAGGCTGGCAAGTTTGAAGGTATGGCCGCTCGGTTTGATGCGATTGCCGCCCAGTTTAAGCTGCCCGATGAACAGTTCATCACAGGCGCGCGTCGTTATGAATTTGGGAAGGCGACCAATAACAGCGCAGAATTGCGCAAAGCTGTGCTTATCATGATCGACAGCAAGTCAACACTGAACTCAAATTCAGCACAGTTGAATGCGGCAGCGGGCCAATATGCCTATAATGCTCAAGACTTCCCAGACGCGCTCGCGCGGCTGACCGAGGCTGTGCGCCTCGGCAATAAAGAGCCGGACACCTTCATTTTGATGGCCGAATCAAGCTTTCGTGCAAATAAATTCCCCGAAGGACTTGGTTATGCTGATCGCGCGGTTGCCGCAAAGAAAGCGCTTGGCCAAGTCGCCCCGGCCGACTGGTATCAGCGCGCACTTTCGATTGCTGTAAAATCCAAACTGCCTGTCGAGATTGCAAAATGGTCACGTGAGCGCGTCAGTGCTTACCCAACCGCGCAAAATTGGCGTGATGCGCTGCTGATTTACAAGGACGGTGCCAAGCTTGAGGGTCAACCCGCACTTGATGTGATGCGCCTGATTCGTTCGGCCAAGGCGCTGGCTGGTGAGCGTGATTATTTTGAATATGCCGCCCTTGCCGCCGAACGCGGACTTCCCGGTGAAGCTAAGTCTGTGATTGAGGAAGGCATGGCAAGCGGTACCATCGGCAAAACATCGCGTCCGCTCAATGAATTGCTCGCGGCCGCTTCCGCAAAAGTTGCTGGTGATCTCTCGTCACTTGCCGCGTCTGAAAAACGCGCAAGCACCGATGCTGCTGGAAAAATTGCCGCCGGGACAGCCGACGCGTATCTTGGCTATGGGCAGGACAGTAAGGCAGCACCGCTTTACAAACTTGCACTGCAAAAGGGCCAGGTTGACAATGATGCGGTCAATACCCGGCTCGGCATTGCGCTTGCCCGTCAGGGTCAATCAGCCGAAGCGAAACAGGCATTTGCAGCCGTAACCGGCCCGCGCGCTGACATCGCCAAATATTGGGTGCTTTGGCTTGATACTAAAGGTCAACCTGCGCCTGCTAAATAGCAGGCACAGGAACGCCGGGCATATGCTTTGACGTTCGTATAGTCAGCGATGTTTTGACGCCGGCGACATTGGGCGCTGGCGTCAAATGCGTTGTCAGGAATAGTTGAAACTCCTGAAGATCGCGCGCGACAATTTTGAGAATAAAATCAATTTCGCCGTTGAGCATATGGCATTCGCGCACAAGGTCTAGCGTGGCGACATGATCCTCAAACGCGCGTAGATCAGCCTCAGCTTGGCTCTTAAGGCTGACCATTGCAAAGACAGTAATCGTGTAACCCAATTGATTGGCACTGAGCGCTGCGTGATAGCCCTCAATGATCCCGGCATCCTCCAGCGTGCGCACACGGCGCAGGCATGGGGGCGCTGTCAGCCCCACTTTGGTGGCCAGCTCCACATTCGTCATACGACCGTCACTCTGCAATTCTGCGAGTATGCGACGGTCAATGGCATCATACGAAATTTGCGTCATCACGACATGTTCCTAATCTATTGCCACTTAACGCGATAACATTGTTACGCGCAAATATTATTGTGCCACTTTGTGACGCACGGCACAGGCGGGGTATCGGTGCCCCCAAATGCGCGCTATCGAATATGACAGTTATCCTGCTCCTAACAAAGATATGCCGTGCGCTTTGATGATCGCCTTGCCACAATATTGAAGCTGACCACTGACAGCGAGCGCGCGAAGACGGCGGTGTGGAGCCAATTGGTATCAGTGCTGGCGCAAAAAAATGACGGCTCGTTTCATACCGATCAAGAGGCCAGTGCGCGCGCTTTGGAAAATAAGCTTCGGGCGGAAGTGCCGCTCAATCGCCGCAAGTTTGTTGCCGAATCGCTCACCGGTCGCATCAGTGACGTCGAAACTATATTGATTTTTGGGCAAGATAGCGCGCTGGTTGCAGCGGCGGTGCTTATAAATGCCACCTTGGCTGAGGCTGACTGGGCTAAACTAATTCCGCGCTTACCTCCTGCCTCACGTGCACTGCTGCGTGAACGACGCGACCTGTCTGAGTATGTGACGCGGATGCTCTATGCTTATGGGGCTGGCGACACGGCTCTTCCTTCATCAAATATCACGGCTGAAGTTGAGAGCGACAGCGCATCACCCACGCAAATTCGCGATCTGGTTGCGCGTATCGAAGCCTTCAAAAACGATCGGGAGGCGGATGTTGCGACGCGCACTGTCGCTGATCAACCGCAGGACACACAGGCACTCTCGTTCAGGTTTGAGACCGACCGTGCCGGCATCATCTGTTGGGTGCAAGGCGCGCCTCGTGGGCCACTCATCGGGATATCATTTGCCGAAATTTCTGAACCGCGCGCGTTCGGCGTTGATGGTCATGCCGCTGGCGCTTTCCGCAAACGCTCTCCATTCCGCGATGCCAGACTGCGTGTAGCTGGTAACGGCGCGGCTTCGGGTGATTGGCTTATTTCGGCTGATCCAAGCTTTGATACAGATGACGGGCGATTCTGCGGATATCGCGGCATCGCCCGCCGTGCAGAGCTGGGCGAACGAATCAATTCCACCGCTCCGTTCGGGAGAGATATGAGCGCAGACTCAATCCGCCAGCTTGTCCATGAACTGCGCTCTCCGCTCAATGCGATTCGCGGCTTCGCCGAAATGATCGATGGCCAATTGCTGGGACCCGTATCACAGGTCTACCGCCATCAGGCGCACAAAGTGGTTGAAGACTCAGGACAGCTGGTCAATATTGTTGATGATATTGATCTGACTGCACGACTTGAAATGGATAGCGGCGCTGGTGCCTCCAACGACGCGACTAACGTTGTCGAGATGGTCGAAGCCGCGATGCACCGGCTTGATCCGCAGATGAGCCAGCATGATATAAAGCTCACGCTCTCAACCTGCGCCAACTTGCCCTTTTGCGCGGTTGACCGCCAGAGCGGGGTGCGCCTGATTGAGCGTCTGATTACCACCACAATTGGCATCGCTGAAACAGGCGAAACACTGGCTATCGAAGTGACGCATCATGCCAGCCAAATCATTATAGCAATTGCGCGACCGCGCCTGATAAATTTTGATATGAGCGTGAACTTGATTGCGCTATCGGCAGATCAAGAGGCACACTGTACCAATCCTCCAGCGTTAGGCCTCAACTTTGCAATGCGCCTCATCCGGCAAATGGCGCAAGCCGTTGGCGGACATTTTACGATTGAAGCACGCAAGTTCGCCTTGATCCTGCCGCAAGCCCACGATAGCGAGAAAAAAACAATAGAAAGCGGCTAGATCGGGTGTCCACAGAACCGGGGAAAATCAATCGGCGTCGACGCAATGAGGGTCGGCTCGATCACCCGGCGCGAGCTGCTGATCGCGTAAAATTCCCCGTTGATTTCGGTAAACGTTTTGCGGTGTTCATTGATACAGAAGAAGAGTTTGACTGGACACAACCGCGATCGCGCGAAGCCACCGCAACCAGTGCGATCCGGTATCTACCTGAATTTCAAAGGCTTATGGATGCGCACAGCATCTGCCCGACCTATCTGATTGATTATCCAGTGGCGGATAATCCACAATCTGCTGAAATTTTGTCTACTATGCTTGGCGCGGGTAATTGCAGGGTAGGAACGCAGCTTCATGCGTGGGTCAACCCGCCTTATGACGAAGAAATAATTCCGATAAATAGCTTTGCGGGCAATCTCCCAATCGAGCTTGAGCGCGCCAAGCTTACCGCACTCACCCAGCGAATCACAGAAGCCATTGGTGTTCGCCCAACGATTTACCGTGCCGGACGCTACGGCGTTGGCCCGAACTCTGCCGCCCTTCTTGAGGAAGCCGGGTATCAAGTAGACGTATCTGTCAGACCTCACTTCGATTATAGCAACGAAGGTGGCCCGAATTTCTTGCGGCATAATGCGCGGCCTTACTGGGCGGGGCCGAGCGGAAATTTGCTCGAACTGCCACTCGGTGTATCCTATACTGGGCAGCTTCGCCGCTATGGCCGCTTGCTCTATGGTGACGGCCAATCAAATGGGCGGCGGATCGCTGGGCTTGCCCGCGCAGGGATGTTGTCGCGTGTTGCCCTGACGCCTGAAGATATGCCCGTTGATGATGTCAAACGCGCGATTGATACGATGCTATCGGACGGGCAACAATTTCTTAGCTTTTCATTCCACTCACCGTCGCTCACGCCGGGCCACACGCCTTACGTCCGCAACTCGGCTGATCTCACCAATTTTTATGGCTGGTGGGATAAGGTTTTGACCTTCCTTGCCGCGCGGAAAATTCTGCCCGCGTCGGTAGATGAGATACTGGCAGCGGCGCAGTCGACCCGCTCGGCATTAGCATGACTTGCAAAACCTAGCAGCTCTCCGCTAACGATGTCTGGCAACGGGTGTGGGCCTGTAGCTCAGTGGTAGAGCCGGCCGCTCATAACGGCTTGGTCGGGGGTTCGAATCCCTCCGGGCCCACCAAATCCTATTTTATTCCAAAAAAACCAACTACCATCTGATAATATTTGCATCGGCAAATTGGTGCACCCGACTGGATTCGAACCAGTGGCCCCCAGATTAGGAATCTGATGCTCTATCCTGCTGAGCTACGGGTGCGTATTTTGGTGTTTAGGCGTTACCGCCTGCGCGGGTCAATTGGATTGATTGGGCGGAATGACGGGCAGCGGCAGTGGCGCAATTTCAATCCCATCTTCGATCAATGATTTGACTTCGCTATGGCTCGCCTCGCCGTGAATACTGGCCTTATCAATTTCGCCTGCATCCATGGCGCGTGCCTGAGTGGCGAAATCGCGGCCAACCCAGCTTGAATTTTCGAGCACTGCAGCTTGAGCCTTAGCAAGCGTGGCAAGCATGGTTTTAGCATCAGGCGTTTCATCTTTGGCCACTGTTACGGCGCGGCGATTTGATTTGGCCGGAATATTCGGTGTCATCAAAGCTTTGCCAATGTCACCGCTTCCACATATCGGGCAGTGAATGAGTTCCCCTGCCTTTTGCGTTTCAAAAGCATCTGAGCTTGCAAACCAAGCCTCAAAAACATGCCCCGATGGCGCGCAAAGAAGGTCAAATACGATCATAATATATGCGTAACGTGGGGAATGGAGCGGCGGTGTTCAAGCACCGGAATTTGCTTGCGTGCCTTTTGCACGACTTCAAGATCGATTTCAGCAAAGCCAACGCCCTGCCCTTCACCCATATCAAGCAGCACTTTGCCCCAAGGATCAACGACAAGCGAATGCCCAAAAGTGCTCCGCCCATCCTGATGGTGTCCGCTTTGCGCAGCAGCAACAACATACGCCGCATTCTCAATCGCGCGCGCACGGAGCAAGATGTGCCAATGCGCCTCGCCGGTAGGCACAGTAAAAGCGGCGGGAACAGTAAGTAATTGCGCCCCTGCGTCGCTGAGTGCGCCATAAAGCGCGGGAAAGCGAAGATCGTAGCAAATGGATAAGCCAAGCGTGGCAAGTGGCGTATCAACCACAACCGCCGCTTCACCGGGTGCGTAGCGCGCCGACTCGCGCCAGCTTTCGCCAGTTGCTAAATCGACGTCAAACAGATGAAGCTTGTCGTAGCGGGCGCGAACCGTGCCGCTGTCATCAATTACAAAACTGCGATTAACCAGCCGCCCATCTTCACGCTCTCCAGCCAAAGCGAGGCTGCCTAGCGCGATCCAAACGCGATATTCCGAAGCCGCCTTTTGCAGCGCTTTAAGCACTTTGTCGTCGGTCTCACGCTCGATGCTTCCTGCTGCGCGCGCCCTATCACGATCAAGCAGGCCTGACATTTCAGGTGTAAACACCATTGCTGCACCAGCCTTAGCAGATGTTTCAACCATCGAAACCAGAGCTGTTGCATTCTCGGCCGGATCAAGCCCGCTATTGGTCTGGCAGACCGAAATTTTCATGCGTGAAGCAAAGGATCAAGCCCGCCACGCGCATCAAGCGCCGCAAGGTCATCAGAACCGCCGATATGTTTACCGTCTATGAAGATTTGCGGCACGGTCGTTCCGCCGCTCGCGCGTGCGATCATCGTGTTGCGGAGTTCCGCATCCATCATAATGTCAAACTCTTCAAACGCGGCTCGCTTAGACGTCAACAATGACTTCGCGCGCGCACAGTAGGGACAGAATGCCTTGGTATAAATTTCTATTTTTGCCATGATCTGCCTCCTGATCGCGTCCCGAAAATGAGAGCGGTATGCCACTATGTCAATCCTGATCTATGTTCTCACGCACTACCCGTGCCCAACATAGAACGATAACGCGAGTCGCGCCGACTTTTTTGAGAAGTTTCGCGCAGGCGTTGGTCGTTGCACCACTGGTATAAACATCATCGATTAAGTAAACTGAACGCCCCGCAAAACTCGCTCGCGCTGCCGCGTCAATTGCAAAGACGCCGCGCACCGCCTTCGCCCGTTGCTGTGCACTAAGCCCACGCAACAGCGGCGTGCGCGTTGACCGTGTAATGCCATCAAGCAGCAGCGGGTTACCCGATAATGCGGAAAGCCTGCTTGCAACTAGGGCTGATTGATTGAACCCGCGCGTCCAAATTCGCCAACGGTGCAACGGCACTGGAATGATGAGAGCATCGGGCATTGTCACATTGCGCAGCATCGCCTCAGCTATGAACTTTGCGAGTCCAATTCGCCCGCCATGTTTGAAACGCAGGATAATGGTTCGTGCAACATCGCCGTAGGAAACCGCTGCGAACACGCCGTCATGTTCGGGTGGACGTAGTAGACAGGGTGCGCAAATGAACTCGCTTGGCGTCACGGGATAGCCGCAGCGTTCGCAACCTGTATTCGTCAGAAATTCAAGCGATTGCCAGCAAGAAACACAGAGCTGATCATCATCTGCAACGATTTGTCCACAGCCTGCACATCTTGGCGGCAATGAAAACCGAATGACTGATCGCAATATTGCCTTCACGTGCCTCATAAAGACGCTTGTCGCGCTGGCGGCGAAACTGCACAAGACTTTGCATGACACAGCCCGACATTTTTTCGCGCGCAACGCGGCGGCGCTTTCGCGATCGCGCGTTTATCAGCGATCATGATAGCCGCTGGCTGACACGCTTTATTACTAACGAACTGGTTGATCGGCTTGACCTGATGCAGCGCCAATTTGATCGTGTCTTGATTATTGGAAATGACGGAGGCGATTTGCGACGGTTGATTGCGCCTAGCGGATCACTGACGCTCATGGCCGATTCCTGCTTTCGCGGTGCAGCGAACGCGAACGGCGTGCAGTGCGATGAGGATCGCTTGCCCTTTGCTGATGCAAGTTTTGATTTGGTGTTGGTTCCTTGTGGGCTTGATACAGTCAATGATCTGCCCGGCGCGCTTGTTCTGATCCGACGGATATTAGTGGCCGGCGGCTTATTTTTAGGCGCAATGGCGGGTGCTGGCGGGCTTGATACGTTGCGCAATATAATTGCGAGAACGGTCGACCCAAATAGAGTTGTGGCCCGTCATCACCCCCAGATTGATGTGCGCGGGGCGGGAGATTTGCTGACACGTGCTGGATTTGCGCAGCCTGTGGCTGAGAGCCACAATATTACTGCCCGCTATCCTGACCTTTTCAAGCTAATCGGAGATTTACGGGCCAATGCCATGACGAATGCGCTGGTTGAGCGGCAGCCACTTCGACGCGATCAAATTGCGCAAATGGCCGAGCAATTTGTGGCAGCAGGCAACCCTAAAACTGAAGAGATATTCTCGCTGATCTTTATGACGGGTTGGGCACCGGCAGAGCGTGCGCCAGCAGCGCTTTAACGAGAGGAACGTCAGCCGGAGGCATTTCGAGGTCTTGCAAGGCGTTAATCGAGGACCATTGTATCGCCGATGCGTCCAGCGCGGCCGGCACACCGTGCCATTTTCGACAAATGTAGAGCAGCAGGAGTAAATGCTGTTCACCAAGCGGCGCGCTGGCAAAGCTGAGCGGCGTAAGATCTTCAGGCTGCAATGATATACCAAGTTCTTCGTATAATTCGCGTACCAGCGCATTTTCAGGGCGCTCATTAGGTTCGATTTTCCCGCCGGGGAACTCCCACATTCCCGCCATCGACCGGTCTGCGGCTCGCTTTTGAACAAGCACTTTGCCATCTGGATTGATCAACGCCGCCGCAACAACCCATATTAAACCGTGTTTCGGTAAGCACCCGTCAGACATTATCAATTCCTTAACTGCTGCTGGCATATCGCAGAGACGGGACTCAGGGAACAGTGGTGCGAATTTTATATGGTTAAATTTTTTCAAAGATTGATCCAGAACAAACGCGGTGCAACCGCTGTTGAATACGGACTGATTGTATCACTCGTGGTGATCGCCTGTGTTGGTGCCATGACACAAATGGCAGCATCAACCAACGATATGTGGAATAGCATCGCTACTGCAGTAAGTAATAATTAAATTTCTGACTTAAAAAAATGGTCGTGCAATATTTTTTTAAAAATAGGAGATCAAAATGAAACTTCTTCGAAATTTAATAAAAAACTCTAAGGGCGCCACTGCCATTGAGTACGGCTTAATTGCAGCATTGATCGCAGTTGCCGCAATTTCGGCAATGAGTCAGCTTGGCGGTAAAATTTCAAGCACGTTTAACAATGTTAGCGATAATCTTCGATAAAATATAAAGGCAATTAATCTGTAATGATTAATTGCCTTTTATTATAATTAATTTTGTTAACCATATTTCAATAATTAAATCAATATCTGTTAGGAATTTAGTAATTTTTCTATCCTAATCAGAATAGGTTGGATCAATTAATTGAAACAACCGGGTAGACGAACATTAAACTATGGAGACCTAACATGACTTTTTTCCGCAAGATGATCAAGAATTCCAAGGGTGCGACGGCTATTGAGTATGGCCTGATTGCAGCTTTGATTGCTGTTGCCGCAATTTCGGCGATGAGTCAGCTTGGTGGCAAGATTTCGAGCACGTTCAACAACGTGAGCACAAATCTCCGCTAATATAATTTGCGTAGCAAAAAGGGTGGCAAGGCTTGCGCTTTGCCACCCTTTTTTTGTCTGCAAAAGTTCAATAAATGACGAGCTTAACCTTTTGTCCGGGCGTTAGCGTTGCGTTTGATGACAGCGCATTAAGCGTCAAAAATCGCTCAACTTGCAAATCACGATATGCCATGCGCTCTGCCAGACTCGCGATAGTATCCTTTGACTTGACAGTCACCACACTAATCCGACGTGGTTTGATCGCGGCAGCCTCCTGTGATGACAGCCGACGGACGCTGTCAAACATTGACGCGAACGGATTGCCGTTGCCGGGTGTGATCGTCAGGAAATGATAGGCGGTGTTAGGCCCAAATTCATAGACAAAAACAGTCACAACCACTGGCCCAGATTGACCGTTGGCAGTGGCAGATGCAGTGGCCGCCGGAATACCATTCACATTAGTGCGCGAGATGCTCCCGTAATTTATTGTACTGTTCGCACCGCCAACGGCTTTGAAAACCTGGTCAATGTATGAATTCATATCACCGTTATAGGCCGCGCCTGAAAATTGGGCCTGACCGCCAGTTCCACGAACCGTGACGGCCTGTGTGCCATTCGACATCGCATACCCTCTAGGCGCATTAAAACTCAAACGGAGATCGGGATGGCTGAAATTCTGGCCATCGACAATTCCCTGCTTAGGATCATCGCCGTAAATCATCCCGTCGATCGCTGCGAGGAACGTGTCGCGATTTTGCTCCTTACCAGCCGGAAGAAATGTTCTTGCGCGATCCGCAGCGCGCGTTACGCGACTCGCCGGATCAGGGTGTGTCCGCTGCCAGCTTGGCAGTGCCTGCTCTTTCTGCCCCTGCGCGCGCGTATCAAGCGACGTTTGTGAGGCAAGCGACGCCAGCATCGAAGAAGCGGCAAATGGATCATAACCCGTCTTTGCCAGATAAGACACGCCAAGATCGTCAGCCTGAAATTCCTGTGCGCGCGAGAAACCGAGGACGTAGCTCTGCGCCAGCGTCCCACCAAGCTGCTGACCAAGCTTAGCGCCAGCATCGCCAGCTAGGACGCTGCCCAAAATGCCGACTGCAGCCCCGAAAATGCCACCTTTTAGAGCACGATTCTGACGCTGCTTTGAATGTCGCGCCGCTACGTGACCAACTTCGTGGCCAAGCACAGACGCCAGTTCGGCCTCGCTGTTCATGAGTGCAAGCAACTGTCGTGTGACATAAACATAGCCGCCTGGAATCGCGAAGGCGTTATTAACAGGTGAATTTAGCAGTGAGATCGTAAAGTCGCCCTCGGCATTTGAAAGCCCTGATTGCAGCGCAATGCGGCGCCCAACCTTGGTGACATAGGCCGCTTGCTTGCTTTCGTAAACGCCGCCAAACTCCTGAAGGATTTGTGGGTGTGCCTTCGCGCCGGTCGTGCGATCACCAGATGTAATTGGTTGGGCAGGTGGCAATGCTTTGGGTGCCTTTGCACCAATCGCAATTATCGCAACACCGACCAAAAATATTTTCTTCATGGGTAAACTCTCCCTACGCGTGACGATGAAAGATACTGCGTATCAGATTTTTCGACAAGTACGGAAAATCGAGCGCTAAAATGCGCCTATTGCGAGAAACTTCCTACGCCGATCCGCTTTAATCGCCTCACGCGAAAGCGATCCAAGACTTTGCAGCGACTCGGCAATGGCGTCGCCAAGTGTTTTGATCGCAACTTCGGGCGCGCGTTGCGCACCGCCTACCGGCTCGGCAATAATCCGATCAATAACGCCAAGTTGCTTCAAATGCTGTGCCGTGATTTGCATTGCCTCCGCAGCCTCGGCCGCTTTATCACCCGTGCGCCACAAGATAGAAGCGCAGCCTTCGGGCGAGATAACTGAATAAACGGCATGTTCAAACATCAGCACATGATTGGCCGCAGCCAACGCCACAGCCCCGCCCGAGCCGCCTTCACCAACGACCGCAGCAATCACCGGAACGCCCACCTCAAGCATTGCCTGCGTTGAGCGGGCAATCGCTTCGGCCTGCCCACGCTCTTCGGCAATGATTCCTGGAAATGCGCCCGACGTATCAACAAGCGTGACAATGGCAATTCCAAAACGGTCAGCAAGCTGCATCAGGCGAATCGCTTTGCGATAGCCTTCGGGTTTGCCCATTCCAAAATTATGTTTGAGCCGTGACGCGGTATCATCGCCCTTTTCATGGCCGATTACCATGACGCGCTGTCCCGCAATTCGGCCAAATCCGCATTGGATCGCCTGATCATCACCAAAGCCGCGATCCCCCGAAAGCGGCATGAAATCATCAAAAAGTTGAGCAATATAATGCTTGAAGTGCGGCCGTTCAGGGTGACGTGCGACTTGGGTTTTCTGCCAAGGAGTCAGCCGAGCATAAGTGTCGGCGAGTAGCCTATCCGCCTTGGTCTCAAGCTTCGCCAGCTCTGTGTCTATATTCGCGGTGCCGCCGCTCGCTGCTTCACGCAGTTCGCTGATACGCGCCTGAAGCTCAGCAATCGGTTTTTCAAAATCAAGATAAGCAGCCATGCCAGCGGGTTAGGGCCGACGCGCCGCAAGGTCAACGAGCGGGTGCGCCTTGTTGACCAGATCAACCAAGCGCTTGCTATCAACATGCGTGTAAATCTCGGTCGTCGCGATATCGGCATGGCCAAGCATTGTTTGCAGTGCCCGCAAATCGGCGCCGCCTTCAAGCAGGTGTGTGGCAAAGGCATGGCGCAGAACATGCGGACTAACCCGCTGTGGCGGAATGCCTGCATCACCAGCAAGCGTTTTGATCATTTGAAACAACCGCACCCGGCTGAGATGCGCGTTACCCGAAGGGAAAAGCCAATAGCTACCCGTGGGACGCACAGTCATCCAGACTGAAACAGAGGTGCGCGCACGCGCGGAGACAGGCACAAGCCGTTCCTTACCGCCCTTCCCTTTTACAATCGCATAAGGCTGATCGGGTCGTATCGCGCGGTGATCAAGCGATACTAGCTCGGTTGCGCGTAGTCCTGACCCGTAAAGTAATTCTACAAGCGCTGCGAGCCGAAGCGTGGCCCGACAATCGTTGATCAGCGTCAGCCGCCGGTCAATTTCTCCGAATAGCGCAGCGATATCATCATGACTTAAAATCTTAGGAAGCGGCCTAGTTGTTACAGGCTTCGCAAGTGCGTGTGAAGGATCATCAGCACGCAGCGATTCGTCGGCCAAAAATCCAAAAAACCGCCTGAGTGCGGCTGATTTACGGGAGAGGCTTGACTTGGCAAGGTCTGACCATGCGGATGTGAGCTGGCCCAAATCAGCCGCAGTTGCACCCGCCAACCCTCCTGCCAACAGCGTTGAAGCCGCATGAAGGTCACTTCCATAAGCCATCAGCGTATTGCGCGAAGCACCCGCTTCGGCTGCAAGCATTTCGAGGAAACGGTCGATCAGGAGCTTATCGGCACGCGTGTCCAATGCTCAACTCCTCGTGAGTGCCTCAACCGCAATCATCCGTGCTTCGTTTGCATAGCCAATCCGGCGCAACGCAGAAATAACATGATAAAGCTGGATTGCGGGGATATCCTTGAAATTCTGCTTTTGCAGCCCAACCGCACAGAGCAGCGCCACCGTAGCGGGTTCATTCGCAGCGACAGCGCGTTGCAGCGCGCGTGTCCAGCGCGTTTGGGCGCCAACCGGGATCGCAAGATCTTCAGCCATGGACTCGATATCGCCCGCTTCAATGCGGCCCAGCCCCGCCATCGCGGCGAACATAAATTCGCCGCGCCGCACATTTTCGGTACCCGCATTGCTTTGATAGCTGCGGATTCGCCCCGGACTCCATTCGACCACTTTTGAGGGGCTTCCAACCGCCAACAAACCCCATGCCCGCATCGCCGGATCGCCGCTAGCGCTATTCACTTGGCTGGCCCAGCGTGATGCCTGAACATCAAGCCCTGCAGACAGCATTGATGCGACCAAACGGTCAATATCGTCCGCCCACTCATCGCTTGGCTTCATACGACCAGCGGCTCGCGCTGTGAGGATGAGCCGCGCATAGCGGGTTGGTTCAGATTGGGTTTGGACATCCCAAAGCTGCCGCATCGCGTCCAGCCGCTGCGGCATAGCTTGAGCAGCATAAGCCGCACGTAGCATCGTGAACGGTTTTCCATTACTATCTGCCGGGTCAGTTGCGTCACCAACCGCTCCGTAATGATCAACGAGCGCTGCACTCGACAGGACACCTAGCGACGCCGCAATTTCAGCGTTTGCTGTTCGGTCAGGCGCAGGCAGCAATGGCGCGCGCGCTTGCCATGCCCGCACGTGCGGGCCAGTGGTTGCCATCAAGCGATCAGGGATGGCAAGCCCAGTTGCAGTCGCCAAACCGTAGCGCCATGCGGTAAGCGTGGTCACATCATCCCACTCAATCACAACGGCACGACGTGTATTGCCGCCGGCACCGACCACTTTTTCGGCGAGGAGCCCGTCAATCCCACGTCCCGGCCCTCTTGAGCGCACGCCGTCAATTTGCGCGCTTGCCTGCGCTGATTCGCCAGCAAGTGCCGAACAAACCGCTCGAGCGGCGCGCCAAGCGGGCTCTTTACTAACTTCAAGCGCGGACTCAACCAGCGGGCACAGCCCGGCAGGATCGGCATTCGCAAGCGACGCCTGCATCGCTACTTCAAACATTTTGGGGGTGAACTGATCAACATCAACGCTTTGCACCAGCAACCGCGCCGCATCAGCCTCACCCATCCTGATCAGCAGCCACGCCCGTTCTGCGGCCCAGTCAGCCCCCGTGACGCCAGCAGGTGTATTCACTTTGCTGACGAGTGCACGGCGCAGCAGGATTGAAGCCCACCGCGACGCAATTGGAGCGCGCAAATTGCGCATCAGTGTCGACAGATAATCACCATCGGCGCGACCAAACGCGACTGCTCCCATGCCGCCATCTTCAGTCTCAATAATCCCGATATTGGCGGTTGAGCGGCGCGCACTTGGTGGCAAATCCTGAAGCACAGGCGGTTCGAGCGCCGCCAACGCTGCCTTTTCTTCATCAGTCAACGGTTTATCAGGATCGACCAGAACCTCACCAGCAACGGTTGATTGCGGTGATATTGGAGAAGATGGAGTGCCGCCGGGAGATTTCAGCGATACATCGGGCAACAAATCAACTGGCTTTTGGGTTTTGGTGTCGACGGGCTTGGGCTCAGGCTCTGGTTCGCCAAAACCGGGCGGCAGCAATGACTTCGGATTATCCTGACTAAGCGCCGGGATCGCGCAAAGCAGCGCCGCACCAGCGAGTAGAGCGGCAAACGAAGGCTTATTTCCCGAGCGCATCAAGCGACACAGCCTTTTCCATACGCGTGAGCGGTTGTTCAGAAACGCGGCTCGACAAATATACAGCGGCGACAATAAGGATGACAGGCAAAATCGCCCATCGCATCATTTTTTGCATTCAACATTTCCAACTAAGAACAAGATTTGCGCGCCTTTTGCCCGATTGCATAGCCGTGTGTATAGCCCCCCCTGTCATGATCGCGCAGAATATTCGTCATAGCCCCAGAATCGAACGACCAATCGTGCTGGTTGG
>JAYTPB010000187.1:0-1632 GCA_043747445.1 Sphingomonadales bacterium | reverse complement strand
GCCCAAGTGCTCGGCCAGAGCCAGCCGCGTGTTTCGCGTCATGTCAAAATCCTCTGCGATGCAGGCGTTGCCGCGCGGCGCAAAGAGGGAAGCTGGGTCTTTCTGGTGCCGGGCGATGCTCTCCGCGTCTCGCCGCTGTTCGCCGCGATTGATGCGTGGGATGAGGGCGATCATTGGACGATTGCTGATGCGGCCCGCCTCGCCGCAGTACGCGAAGACCGTGCGCTTGCCGCCGAGCGTTATTTTGCCGCCCACGCCGAACATTGGGATGCGATGCGTTCGCTTCATGTGGCGGAGGATCAGGTTGAGGCGGCACTCGCGCGCGCACTTGGTCACGCGCCGATCGGGCGTTTGGTTGATGTTGGCACTGGCACTGGGCGGATGCTCGCGCTGTTCGCAGGCGGGGCAACCCACGCCACGGGCATTGACCGCAGCCCCGAAATGCTCCGGCTTGCGCGCGCCAAACTCAACGGCGCTGCGATTGAACTGCGTCAGGGCGATATCGGCGCGCTCCCGCTAGAGGGTGCAAGCGCTGATACGATCATCCTCCATCAGGTTCTCCATTATCTCCCAGCGCCTGAGGCGGCGATTGCCGAACTTGCGCGGATTCTTGCGCCGGGTGGCCGTGTGCTGATTGTTGATTTCGCCAGCCATGATCTTGAGGAATTGCGCGACCGCGATGCCCATGCCCGGCTCGGTTTTTCCGATGATCAAATCAGCGGCTGGTGCGCCGCCGCGGGGCTGGATTATTCCGCTGTTGAGAGCCTTGCGGGGCATACGCTGACCGTCAAAATCTGGTGCGGGGCAAAGCCTGCCGCCGCCGCCGTGCTCCCCAATTTGAAAGTAGTTTCTGCATGACGCCTCCACCACCTCCACTGACGCTGTCCCAGTTTGATGAGGCGCGCCGTGCGCTGTCCTCCCCGCTGTTCGCTGACCTCGCGGGCGATGTTGACGTGAGCTTTGAATTTTTCCCGCCCAAATCCGAGAAAATGGAAGAGCAGCTTTGGACAACAATGCAAACGCTTGAGCCGTTCGCCCCGCGCTTTGTTTCAGTGACTTATGGCGCAGGCGGTTCAACGCGCGAACGGACGCATAATACGGTTGCGCGGATTGCCAAGGAAACCGCGATTCCCGCCGCCGCGCATTTGACCTGCGTTGAGGCGAGCAAGGGCGAAATTGCCGATGTCGCGGGTGCTTATTGGGAGGCTGGCGTGCGGCATATTGTGGCACTACGCGGTGATCCACCAACGGCGGGCGGCACCTTCACCCCGCACCCTGATGGCTATGCAGGCGCTGCTGAGCTGGTTGAGGGACTGCGCAAGCTCCACCCGTTTGAAATTTCGGTGAGTGCTTATCCTGAGGTGCACCCAGAGGCTGCGTCAGCCCAGTCTGATCTCGATAATTTGAAGCGCAAACTTGATGCGGGCGCGAGCCGCGCGATTTCGCAATTCTTCTTTGAACCCGAAACCTTCTTCCGCTTCCGCGATGCGGTGGCAGCGGCGGGGATTTCGGCGGAAATTACACCGGGCATCATGCCAGTGACCAACTTCGCCAGCGTTCTGCGCATATCAAAACTGTGTGGTACGGCAGTGCCGCCGTGGCTTGGCCGTTTGTTTGGCGGGCTTGATGATC
>JAYTPB010000186.1:0-2653 GCA_043747445.1 Sphingomonadales bacterium | reverse complement strand
CAAGCCGTAAGGCGCCCAACGTTTTACCGTTGGCGTATCAGCATCGGAAAGCACCGTGGAGCCACGGTTCTGGCGGATATACTTGCTATTATGGCTGATGAGACGGTGACGCTTACCAGCGACGCCGTGCTTCAATTTGCCAGTCGCTGTCATTGTGAAGCGTTTCTTCACACCGCTTTTGGTCTTCAGTTTGGGCATTTTGGTCTCCTTTGGAAGTCCGTTTCAGACGAACATGGCAGCCCTTTTAGCCAGCCCGTCTATTTCGGAAGTGTGCGCGCTAGGGGCATTCGCCCATAAAAGCAAGCGCGTCAGTTATTGCAGGCCAAACCTTCAAGCACACCTTCTAACCGCGCGGGATCGCCCAGCGCGATGACATGGCCAGCACTTTGCGCGTTGAGCGGTTCACCCGCCCAATCGCACATCATCCCGCCTGCGCCTTCGACGACTGGAATGAGTGCGGCAAAATCATGGATTATAAGGCCAGCCTCAACGACGATATCAATATGACCGCTGGCGAGCAGCGCGTAATTATAGCAGTCCCCGCCCCAGATCAGCCGCCGGTGCGCGGTTTTGGCGGCAAGCGCCATGAAATGTTCGCCCTCATGTGCGGAAAAGCAATTGGGGCTTGTGGTTGAGAGGATGGCTTGGGCGAGGTCTGGGCAACTACGCGTTTTTACCGGCGCACCGTTGAATGTCGTCGGCTGCCCCACCGCGCCAACCCAGCGTTCTTTAAGGATCGGCTGGTCAATCAGCCCAAGCACCGGCCAGCCATCCTCCATCAGCGCGATCAGCGTGCCAAAGATCGGGCGACCCGCAACAAAGCTCGTCGTCCCATCAATCGGATCAATCACCCACTGGCGCGAGGTAGCCTCACGCACGGTGCCATATTCTTCGCCAATAATGCCGTCACCGGGGCGCTCGCTTTCAAGGATCACGCGAATTGCGGCCTCAGCGGCGCGGTCAGCGAGCGTTACCGGGGTCGCGTCCGATTTGCTCTCAAGCCCGAACTCGGCCCGGAAATAAGGCCGGATCGCAGCCCCTGCCGCCTCGGCGAGGCGGTGAATGAGGGTAATGTCGCCTTCGTTCATCAATCCCACAGCGATGAGACCGAGCTTTCATCGGCAATCCGCGTAATCGCTTCGGCAAGCAGCGGTGCGACGCTCAACAAGCGGATTTTCTTGGCGTCGGCCACCGATTCTGGCGGCTGGATCGAATCGGTCACGACCAGTTCTGTCAGTTCAGACCCCTCAACCCGCGCGACGGCACCGCCGGTCAGTACGCCGTGGGTAATGTAAGCAACTACGCTTGCCGCACCCGCAGCTTTGAGCGCCGCCGCTGCATTGCAGAGTGTTCCTGCCGAATCGACGATATCATCAACGATGATGCAAAAGCGCCCCTCAACATCGCCGATGATGTTCATCACTTCGGATTCGCCCGCTTTTTCACGCCGTTTATCAACGATGGCGAGCGGGGCGTTGTTGAGGCGCTTCGCAAGCGCGCGTGCGCGGACGACGCCGCCAACGTCAGGCGAAACGACCATGATGTTTCTGTCACCAAAGCGCGCCTGAATATCCGCGCTCATCACCGGCGCACCGTAGAGATTGTCGGTCGGGATATCGAAGAAGCCCTGAATCTGCCCGGCGTGGAGATCAATTGACAGCACCCGGTCTGCCCCGGCGGTGGTAATGATATTGGCCACGAGCTTGGCCGAAATCGGCGTGCGCGGCCCCGGCTTCCGGTCTTGGCGGGCGTAACCGAAATAAGGGACGACGGCGGTAATCCGCTTGGCCGAGGCGCGGCGCAGCGCATCAATCATGATCAGCAATTCCATCAGATTGTCATTGGCCGGAAAGCCAGTTGACTGGATCACGAACACATCTTCGCCGCGCACATTTTCGTGGATTTCGACGAACACTTCTTCATCGGCAAAGCGGCGGACGCTCGCCTGCGTTAGCGGCAGTTCGAGATAGTCGGCGATGGCCTTGGCAAGCGGCTGATTGGCATTGCCGGTCAAAAGTTTCATGAGGCGGTCGATCCCTGTGCGCGTTGGCGGCCCTGTTAGCGGGAGAGTGCCGCGTGTGAAAGGGGGTTCATCAACTTGCCCGAAACATGCCAGAGCACGGCCATCATCGCCGCGCCCGCAATCCCGTCCGAGGCATAGTGCCAACCAAGATGGATCGAGCCAACCCAGATCAGCACCGCATAAACCGCCATGACATGGCCAAGCGGGCGGGCAATCTGATAGCCGCCAAACGCAAACAGCGTCGCCATTGCAACATGCATTGAGGGCATGGCTGAAATGCCGCCAGCGGGCAAAAGGTCAGTCGTCCGGTGTTCGGCGAGCAGCATCGCCTGAAAATCAAGCGCAGCGAGGACTTGCCCCTCTTTTTGTGCCGCCTCACCAAGGGCTGCCAACCGCGCGTTCAGCTCTGCAAAGCCGACATCTGGCCCGACCAGTTGGATATAATAGCAGGGGCCCGCCGAACCGAATACCCACGCGCCAAGGACAGCGATCAGCACCCATGAGATAATCCAGCAGCCAAGCAGCCGCGCCCGCACCCGCTCATCGCGCGCCGCCATGACGGCAACCATCGGGAATATAAACATCATCGGCAGCCACAGCGCATAGACCCGGTCAAAAAAGAGCGTGCCA
>JAYTPB010000185.1:0-24905 GCA_043747445.1 Sphingomonadales bacterium | reverse complement strand
CATCCGCACCAAGGCGGAACGCGACGGCGATGATTGGGTGATCAACGGCCAGAAAGTCTGGACAAGCGGCGCGCAGCATAGCGATTTCGGGATCGTCGTGACGCGTACTGATCCATCCGCGCCAAAGCACAAGGGACTGACAATGTTTATTGTGAACATGAAAGACCCCGGCATCGAAATACGCCCGATCAAGCAAATGGCGGGGAGTTCGGAATTTAACGAAGTGTTTTTCACCGATGTTCGCGTCAAGGACAGTCACCGCCTCGGCGAAGTTGGTGACGGCTGGAAAGTCTCGCTGACGACATTAATGCACGAGCGTGTCGCGGTGGGCGGGAAGCCAGCAACTGCGCCTGGCGTCAAGGAAATGATCGAGCTGGCCAAGGCGATTGACACTGAGGAAGGCAATGCGCTTGAGCAAAGCCACGTCCGCCAGAAAATTGCCGACGTGTATATTCAGGATCGCGGGATTGCTTTGACAAGAATGCGGACGATTTCGGCGCTGTCATCAGGACGGACGCCGGGGCCGGAGTCGAGCATTTCAAAGGTTGTTGTCGCCAAAATGATGCAGGATATGGGCAGCTTCGCCGCCGATATGGCCGAAGGCGCGGGACTTATCCAAGGCGATCAAAACGCGCTGCCGCATCTCGCCAAGTTACAGCAAACCTATCTTTATTCAGCAGGCCTGCGGATTGCTGGCGGCACTGACGAGATTTTGCGGAATATCATTGCAGAACGCGTGCTTGGGCTTCCCGGCGACAAGCGACCTGACAAGAATATTCCGTTTAATGAGTTGCACAAGGTGGCGGGGTAGGGCGGAGCAAGAGTATGAACTCTAAGCAACTTTTGTTGTCTTTGCTACTTGTTGGCATAGCTTTTCAGCAGCCGGTTTGGTCTCAGCAGCCTGTCGTAAAATCGTTGGCTAGCGGTGAGGTTTTGCTTGAAATTTTTGCTCAAGGCGAATCTACTAATCAAGCAGATAGCATAACGGTCATTGTGCCAATATTTGCGACCGGCGAAACGGCTGCAATCGCAAGAACGGCCAATCAGGCTATAATTGACCGGCTTTTGAAAGCGCTCGTTGATCGGGGTATTGATCGCAATTCAATTTCCGCACCGTTACCACGGCCCACTTTGATCGGATTTATCGGTAATGAAGCCTATTTGGCTGAGCCAAACCCCAACGTAAATCCTAAAAATGCCGAAATCCGGACGGCTCAATCATTGCTGAGAATTAGGGTCGCTGACTTAGTGAGTCTCCAAAAGGTGTACGAGGCTCTAGATTCACAAAATCAGGCGATTACCGGCAGGCCAATTATGGAGCTAAAAAATAACAGTGAAGCGCGGCGATCAGCGGTAGCCGATGCCATCGCAAGAGCGCACGCTGATGCTGAAACTTATGCTTCTGCTATAAACTACCGGATTGCGAGGATCGCGAAATTAAGCAATCAAAATCTACCTGAACTCGTGAATGAAGATTATGTAGCATTGTTACAAGGGGTAGGAAGCTCCTACAATAATGCTCCGGTTGGCGATGTTGTTACCAAAGCTCGTGTACAGATCGATTTCGTATTGCTGCCTCGTTAGTCAGTAAAAATCGATAGAACTCGGCCTTCCCAGCGTTAAACAGTCGGACAAGAATATTCCGTTTAATGAGCTGCATAAGGTGGCAGGGTAGGGCGCAAGCTACGCTTGAAATCGCAACTGCTGTACGCTAAAACGCACCAATCTTATGATGATTGGTGCGAGTGGATTGATGTCGACTGGAACAGTTCGGAAAACTATCACGCTTACGGCCCCTCAGGATCATTGGGTTAAGGCTCAGATCGGGCGCGGCGGCTATACAAATGACAGCGAATATATTCGTGCGCTCATTCGCCGCGAGCAAGAGCGTCATGCAGGGTATGAGGTGATCCGGGCGGCACTGATTGAAGGCGAAGACAGTGGCGAGCCTCAGCCATTTGACGCAACGAAATTCAAAGCTGATGTTTTGGAGCGTCCTCTGGCTTAGAGGCTAATGACTTTAAGTCGGATTGTCATTGCGAGGAGCAAAGCGACGCGGCAATCCAGACTCCCGAAATTGGAACTGGATTGCTTCGCTTCGCTCGCAATGACGGCTGTCGTTTGATTGCCCTACTCCGCTCCCTCAATCCGAGACATCACCATTTTTCCGTCGCGCACGGCGAAGCCGAGTTTGCCTTCAACAAGTTCGAGGGCGTCACGGCCGAACTGTTCGAAACGCCAATCTTCGAGTATCGCGAGGCCGGTGCGTTGACCCGCCGCGAGCAGCTCAAGTTCGTCAGAACGCGCGAGCAGTCGCGCCGCGACATTGATTTCGCGGGCGCGGATTTTGAGCAGCAGCCGCAGTAAATCCGCCACTAACGCGCCTTCTTTGCCAAGGCCAGGTTTGCGATCATCGCGCATTGGCATTTCATCGGCAGGCATTGGCGTGGCAGCCGCAAGCGCCGCCATCATCCGCCCGCCTATATCATTTGTCGCCCATGTTGGTGAAAGCCCGCGCACCTTGGCAAGGTCGGCTTGTCCTTTGGGTGGGTGCGCAGCGATATCGGCCAGCGTCTCATCTTTGACGATACGTCCGCGCGGAAGGTTTTTGGATTTCGCCTCACTTTCACGCCACGCCGCGAGCGCCTTTAACCGCCCAAGCAATTCGGGCTTGCGGCCAACCACCTTCACTCGTTTCCAGGCAAGTGCTGGATCAGCGGCATAATTTGCTGGATCGGCGAGCCGCTCCATCTCCTGATCAAGCCAGCCGCCGCGATTGAGCCTGCGTAGCTTGTCGAGCATTTTGGGGAAGATCGTCGAGAGGTGTGTGACATCACCAATCGCATAATCAATTTGGCGCTTATCAAGTGGTCGCCGCGCCCAATCTGTGAAACGCGCACCCTTATCAAGCGTGATGCCAAGCCAGCTATCAACGAGGTTGGAATAGCCTACCTGCTCACCCTGACCAAGCGCCATCGCCGCAATCTGGGTGTCAAACAGCGGATGCGGAGTTTTGCCCGTCAGATTGTAAATGATTTCAATGTCTTGGCTGCCCGCGTGGAAGATTTTTAGGACATCTTCATTGTCAGTCATCAAATCAAGCAATGGCTTTAGATCGATGCCGGGTGCCATCGGATCAATCGCGGCGGCTTCATGCGCGTCGGCGATTTGGATGAGGCACAGTTCGGGCCAAAAGGTGTTTTCGCGCATGAATTCGGTATCGACCGTAATAAACGGCGACTTGGCGAGGCGGGCGCATAATTCGGCGAGTGGTTCGGAACTATCGATGAGCGGGTGAATCTGCATTCACTCTCCATAGCGCGCCCGCGCCGCTTGACAAATAGGCGCTTCCACTGTGTTAGGCAGCCCATGACAAATATGCACATCTATCGCTCGCACAACTGTGCCGAACTCCGCTCAAGCCATGTGGGTGAGACCATTCGCCTTTCGGGCTGGATCCACCGCAAGCGTGAACATAGCAACGTGTTGTTCGTTGACCTGCGCGATCATTTTGGGCTGACCCAGATTGTTGCGGCGTCTGGCTCCGATGTGTTCAACACGCTGGATAATGCGCGCGCAGAATCGGTGGTTACGGTTGAGGGCGTGGTTGTTGCCCGTGACGCGGCGACGGTGAATCCGAATTTGAAAACCGGAGAAATTGAAATCCATGCCAAAGTGGTGACCGTGCAATCTGCTGCGCAGGAATTGCCGCTGCCAGTTTTTGGAGAGGCTGAATATCCCGAAGAAATTCGCCTAAAATATCGCTATCTCGATCTTCGGCGTGAGCGCCTGCATAACAATATTGTGCTGCGTTCAAACGTGATTTCAAGCGTGCGGCGGCGGATGATTGATCAAGGTTTTACTGAGTTTCAAACACCGATCTTGACCGCGAGCAGCCCAGAAGGCGCGCGCGATTATCTCGTACCGAGCCGGGTGCATCCGGGCAAATTTTACGCGCTGCCCCAAGCGCCGCAGATGTTCAAACAATTGCTGATGGTGGCGGGCTTCGACCGTTATTTCCAGATTGCGCCGTGCTTTCGCGATGAGGATGCGCGTGCTGACCGTTCGCCGGGTGAATTTTATCAGCTCGATTTCGAGATGAGCTTCGTAACGCAGGATGATGTGTTCGCAGCGATTGAGCCTGTGCTTCACGGCGTGTTTGAAGAATTTGCAAAGGGTAAAGCGGTCACGCCAGCCCCGTTCCCGCGTATTCCTTACCGTGAGTCGATGCTCAAATACGGCTCGGACAAGCCTGATCTGCGCAATCCGCTGCTTGTCCATGATGTCACTGAGCATTTCCGCACTTCAGGGTTCGGCTTGTTTGAACGCATCGTTGGTGACGGCGGTGTTGTCCGCGTTATTGCAGCGCCTAATACCGCTGAAAAAAGCCGCAAATATTTTGATGAAATGAACGATTGGGCTCGCGGCGAAGGCCATGCGGGTCTTGGCTATGTTACGCGTAAGGGCGGCGAGTTTGGCGGCCCTATCGCTAAGAACCACGGCGAAGAGGGGATGAAGGCGATCTATGACGCGCTCGGCCTTGGCCCTGATGATGGATTGTTCTTCGCCGCAGGTAAGGAATTGCAAGCAGCAAAACTTGCCGGAGCGGCACGCAACCGCGTTGGCCAAACGCTTGGGCTGATTGAGGAGAATTGCTTCAAATTCTGCTGGGTTGTCGATTTTCCGATGTTTGAATATGATGAAGACGCTAAGAAAATTGATTTCAGCCACAATCCATTCTCAATGCCGCAGGGTGAATTGCACGCGCTTGAGACGATGAACCCGCTCGATATTCTGGCCTATCAATATGATATCGTCTGCAACGGAGTTGAGCTTTCATCGGGTGCAATCCGGAACCATCGTCCCGAAATCATGTACAAAGCTTTTGAGATCGCAGGCTACACCCAGGAACAGGTTGATGAGAATTTCTCTGGCATGATCAATGCGTTCAAATTCGGTGCGCCACCCCACGGCGGTTCTGCGCCGGGGATTGACCGGATCGTGATGTTGCTTGCCGACGAACCCAATATCCGTGAGGTCATCACCTTCCCGATGAACCAGAAAGCCGAGGATTTGATGATGGGCGCGCCGTCGCCCGTTTCGCTCAAGCAGTTGCGCGAACTGAATATTCGGAGTGTCGAACAGCCGAAATAGTGCTTGTAAATATGTGTAACTGTGATACTGTGAAAATATGAAGAACGTCACTATTGCGCTTGACGATGAAACGCACCGTGCGGCGCGCATTCGTGCGGCTGAATTGGGCACGTCATTATCGGCGTTAGTGAAGGATTATTTGCAAGGGCTGGTTGTTGAACCGCCGGTATCAGGAGTGCGTGAAATGCTTATGAGTTTTGCATATGAACCGCTTGCCAAACCATTGGCAGGTGGCGCGCCACCCTATCTGATTAATGGCAACTTGGTTTATACCAAGGACGGCAAACCACGGCAGCCGGGATCGCTCAAAGCTGTGTCGGGCATGGTCGATTATATCGACGAATGGCCGCATGAGATGCAAGCCTTCTTCGAAAAATTGCAGAACGATTCTGTAGACGACGGGTTCGACGCGCTGCCGTGAAACTGCTGCTCGATACGCATATTCTGCTGTGGTGGCTGCGCGATAACCCAAAACTGGGTGCGCGAACGCGCATGGTAATTGCCGATCCGCGCTCAGAGCCGATGGTGAGCATTGCCTCATTCTGGGAACTATCAATCAAATCGCGGATCGGCAAACTCAATGAGTTTGGCTCGCTGCTGATGGCAGAGGCCACGTCAGAAGGTTTTGGTGTCTTGCACGTGCAGCCGCGTCATCTTGCGGTGCTCGAAGGCCTTGCGAAGGTTCCAGGGCATAACGATCCGTTCGATCATCTGATTGTTGCGCAGGCAAAAGCAGAAAATGCTATGTTGATAACCGGTGATAAACATCTTCGCAGTTACGGTGTCGACTGTTTTCCAAGCTAGGGTCAGGACGTGATTGATGACAATCAAACTCAATAATTTTGAATCGGGCGCGAAATATGCTGGCGATTATGATGCTGACTTGCTGGCGCTTCAGGAGCGGCTGTCGCAGATTCAAACAGCTTACATCATCCACGGCAAATCAGCGATTATTGCGTTTGAGGGATGGGATGCGAGCGGGAAGGGCGGCGCGATCAGCCGCCTAACATCGGGTTGGGATCCACGCTGGTTTCAAGTCTGGCCAATTGCAGCGCCAAGCGAGGAAGAGCGCGTCCGTCATTTTCTCTGGCGCTTTTGGAAACGGCTGCCGGGGCGCGGTGAGATCAATATTTTTGACCGCACTTGGTATGGCCGCGTGTTGGTGGAGCGAGTGGAAGGCTATTGCACCGAGTCTGACTGGACGCGCGGCTATGATGAAATCAACGAATTTGAGGCGCAACAACGCGATAATGGCGTCACGTTAATCAAGCTGTTCCTCCATATCACTCAGGAAGAGCAGGACGAACGTTTTCGTGAGCGGCTTGAAAACCCTTGGAAGCGCTGGAAAACAGGTAAGGATGATTACCGCAACCGCGCGCGGCGTGATGATTATCTAAAAGCCTATGACGATATGTTTGAGCGCACTGATACGCGTTGGGCACCGTGGATTGTGGTTGACGGCAATAATAAGAAAGCCGCACGGATGGCGGCTCTCACCGCGATTGCGGATGCCTTAGAAAAAGGCGTTTCGATGAAACCGCTGCCTGCTGACCCAGAAATTGTTGCGCTTGCTGAATCGGCTCTTGGCGCGCCAATTGTCGAGCAGACAGGCACGGGCGATTAGTATCGGATCGCGATCACTTCATACTCGGTTTCGCCGCTGGGAAGCGTTACCCGCCGCAGATCACCGATGGCTGCCCCGCGTACCGCGCGCGCAATAGGGGCATTCCACCCGATCCGCCCATTCGTGGCGTCGGCCTCATCATCACCAACCAGAGTAAGCGTGCGTTGCTGATCATTTTCGTCAGCGATGGTAACGGTGGCCCCAAACCAAACGCGACTTTTATCAGGCTGTTCGGATGGGTCAACGACGCGCGCGGCCTTCATCCGTTTTGAAAGCCAGCCAAGCTCTCGATCAATTTCGCGCAAACGCCGCTTGCCGTAGATATAATCGCCGTTTTCAGAACGATCGCCATTGCCCGCTGCCCAGCTAACGGTTTCGACAATTTTGGGCCGCTCAATGCTTTGCAATTGGGCATAGCGCGCGCGCAACGCTGCTAGGCCAGCAGGCGTAATGTAGTTAGGCCTGTCGTTCACCCCGGTTGCGATTTTCCCAGATAGGCCGAAAGTGGCGCACGGCTGCGGATATTGGCGCCTTTTGGGTTGATCAGATCATAGACGACAGCATTTTCGAGGACGCGGTGGACATAGTTGCGGGTTTCCGAAAGCGGAATCCGTTCGATCCAGTCAAGCACATCGGTGCCAGGAGTACGCGGATCGCCAATACTGCGAAGCCATTTATTCACATTGCCGGGGCCAGCATTATAGGCCGCAACCGCCAGCACATAAGACCCGCCATATTTGTCCATCATCTGGCTAAAATAGGTTGAACCAAGGCGAATGTTGTAAATTGGATCATTAAGGCTGGCTGGATCATAGCTGACGCCTGCGGAAGGCGCAGTTTCGCGCGCGGTGCCGGGCATCAATTGCATTAGCCCGCGAGCACCGGCGCGGCTGACAATCTGACGGTCAAACTGGCTTTCCTGTCGGCTGATCGCGTGGATCATCGTCCAGCTTGGTGATACTTCATTTGGCACCGGAACCTGTGGGAAGGCGGTGCGGAGATAATCGCCAAGCCCTGAAAGCCGCGCGTTGCGGCCAACCATCACGCTGAGATCGGGCCGGTTGATTTTGCTGGCCAATTCCGAGATGAGGACTGCGTCAAGATCAGTATTGGCAGAGGCCGCAATGGTTCGGACAAATTTTGTCTGGTCGGCCCATTGGCCTTGTTGCCCAAGCAGCTTTACCGCCTTGATGAGCGAATTATCCTCAAACGCACTGCGCGCGGCACCGGAGACCTCAACCGTCCGCTGCGAGACAGGGACTGTGATCGGACGACCAAGTCGTTCGAGGGCGAGTTGGCCATGGAACTGATCAAAATGTTGGCCAGCCCGTTCATAGTAACGCGTCGCAGCATCGCGCTGGCCAGCGGTTTCAGCCGCACGACCGGCCCAATAATAACCTTTTGCTTGCGTCTGAGCGGATTTGGCTGCGCCAGCATAAAGGTCAAAAAGGGCAATGGCATCGGCGGGCCGGCCAAGCTTGTTGAGTGCAGCATTTCCGCCCATCCATGCAAGCGTAGTGTAATCATCACGTTCGGCAAATGGCCGTTCGCGAACGTCCGTGCCTGCGGGATAAGCATCGTTCAATTGCCGGGCGATGTTGTAAACCGTTGACCACTGAGCATCATTATTCGCGCCGCGCGCGGTGAGCGTGAGCGCGCCAAGCCATTTTTCAGGATCAAGCGGGGGTGCCACAAGCTGACGCGGCGCTGCAAGCAGGTTGCGCGCCTGTGGAAGCTGACCCGTGTTGCGCTGCCACCAGTTACGGTCAATCAGGAAGCCGGGATCATTTTTGGCAAGCTCAAAAACAGCTTGCGCCTTTATCGCTGCGTCGGGTGCCTTGCTCAGCATTGCCAGCCGAGCTTCAAATACCGCGCGCCGCGTTGGACTCACAAGTAGCAGTTGCCGTGCCGCATTGCTGGTCGCGCGATCCCATAGCAGGCGATCCATCCGCAGGTCATGATCGCCGGGCTGAATTGCATCGGCAAAACTGCCAAGAACTAGATTTTCATCCTCTGGAGCGAGCGCTCCACCGATCCACGCACTGCGTGCAGCACTACGTGCCTCATCACGTAGTCCGCGCGCTGAGAGCGCCTCGGCAAAGCGTAAGTGCCCCGTTGAGGTCAGCGGGGGCAGTCGCCGGAAGTAAGCAATTACTTGATCGGGCACTTCAACGCCGCTGCGCACCGCGCGCTCGGCATTTTTTCGAAAGGTCAGTTCTCCGGGCCATCCCGAATAGCTCGTCAGAAAATTCGCATAGGATGTGAAGGGAAGGCTGTCCGACTGCTGGAGGTTTTTCCATTCAAAAAGGCCGCTCATCAATGTGCCCGGTGAACGTGGTGATGCGGTGGTTATCAGCGAATTCGACCCTGGTACGGGTTGCGCACAGGCAGGCGTTGCGGCGAGCGCCGCACTTGCAAGGATGGTTGGAATAATAAAGCGAAATGCAGCGCTGGACAGGGACGGGGTCGCGACCCTATTTGGCGCGTCTAACAAAGTGATTTTCAACATTTGATGCTTATGCCGTATTCAAGTGCAAAGGTGAAGGACTGCATCCATGTTTTCCGGCTCGATTCCGGCTCTAGTGACTCCTTTTCGCGACGGGTTGATTGACGAAGCGGCATTCCGCCGTCTGGTTGACTGGCAGATCGCAGAAGGATCGTCTGCGCTTGTGCCGTGCGGCACAACTGGAGAGAGCGCGACGCTGAGTTATGAGGAGCATTACCGCGTCATTGAAATCTGCATTGAGCAAGCGGCGGGGCGGGTGCCTGTGATCGCTGGATGCGGATCAAATGATACGGCAACCGCCGTACGTCATATGGAATTTTCCAAGTCTGCGGGTGCAGCAGCGGCGCTTGTCGTGGCGCCGTATTACAACCGTCCTAATCAGGATGGCATTTATGCGCACTATGTGCATCTTGCCGCACAAAGTGACCTGCCGATTATCGTCTATAATGTGCCCGCGCGCACGGTGACCGATATTCAACCCGAAACGCTTGCACGGCTATCGAAAATTCCGACGATTGTTGGGATCAAGGACGCCAGTGGGATAATTGCGCGTGTGACTGCGCATCGACTTGGGTGTGGCGCTAATTTTTGTCAGCTTTCGGGCAATGATGATATGGCGCTGGCGTTCAACGCGCTTGGCGGGGTGGGGTGCATCTCAGTGACGGCCAATGTCGCGCCAAAACTCTGCGCTGAATTTCAGCAGGCGTTTGCGATGGGAGACTTGGCGCGCGCACAAACGCTCAACGATAGGCTGTTTCCGCTGCACACGGCGCTGTTCACCGATGCCTCGCCGGGGCCGATTAAATATGCGCTCACCCGTGTGTTTGCGGATATTACTGAGGACATGCGGTTGCCGCTTACGCCGTGCTCTGCTGCGTCGCGTAAAGCCGTTGACGAAGCCCTGATTATTGCAGGCCTCATTTAATGGCTCGTCCGCGTCCTGAAGAATTTAATAAGGTGAAGGTTGTCGCCGCGAATCGGCAGGCGCGCTATGAATATTTTCTCGATGAATTTTTTGAGGCGGGCATCGCGCTTACCGGAACTGAGGTTAAATCACTGCGCTTTGGCGAAGGTTCAATTGCCGAAAGTTATGCTGAACTGAGGGACAATCAGGTTTGGTTGGTTAACGCCAATATTCCTGAATTCAGCCATGGCAACCGTTTTAATCATGAGCCAAAGCGTCCGCGCAAGCTTCTCCTTCATGAACGTGAGATCAATAAATTGCGCGTCGGCGTTTCGCGTGAGGGGATGACGTTGATCCCGCTGTCAGTCTATTTCAATGGGCGTGGCCGCGCCAAAGTCGAGCTTGCGCTCGCCAAGGGCAAGAAGATCCATGACAAGCGCGCGACGATCAAAGAGCGCGATTGGAAGCGTGATCAGGCGAGGGTGCTCCGCAACAATGGTTGACCGCAATGCCACCGGATTTTGGGGCTGGCTTCACCGTAACAGCCCAAAGCGCGAGGATGTGATCAAAAGTCGCTGGCTGCGCCCGTTTGCCCACCGCATCGGTAACCGGGAGCTGTGGCGGTTCACCCGCAGGTCGGTGCCGCGCGGGGTTGCGCTTGGGTTGCTGGTTGGAATATTTTTGCTGATCCCCGGCATACAGATCGTCGGGGTTGCATTACTCGCATTGCCCTTTCGGGCGAATATTCCAATCGGTGCGGCGATGACATTTCTGTCCAATCCCGCAACAACCCCGTTCATTCTCATCGCCTCAACTGCGGCGGGAAATTGGGCGCTTGGCCTTCACGCCGATGTCGCGACGTTTGACCGGCTGATCCGCGAAGGCGCAAGTTTGAAGGCTTGGACGACATGGCTGTTTTCTGAGGCCGCGCCAGCGATGCTTGCTGGACTGTCACTGATCGCGGTGATTTCGGCGGTGCTGGGGTATGCGCTCTCCGTGGTTGTCTGGCGCTTTTGGATCGCCGGAAAGTGGCGCCGCCGTCACGGGCGTGCGCACTGAAATGCAGAGCGGTGACACGCGCAATTTTGCGAGGCTTGCGCCCGCAACAGGGGAGCGGGGGCTGCTGCTGATTGTTGCGACGGTCGCAATATTATCGGCACTCTTGCTGCTTTGGGTCGCGGGCGATGCTGTTCTTGCAGCAGGCTTCATGGCGAGCGTGCTGGCGATTGGTGCGCTGATTTTCGCAGGAAGCCGTTTATTCCCCGCGCGCACCGCATCACAGCTTGAATTTGACTGGTCATTGGTACGCGAAGCGGCGGACAATGATGAAGTTGCTGTGGCTGTAACCGATCGGATCGGGCGCTTGGTCTGTGCCAATGCGCTTCATGACAGTTGGTTTGGCGGGCCGCTTGCGCCGCCTGCGCTTGGGCTGTCGACTGCTGACGAAGCGGCGTTGATGGCTGCAGGCCGCGTTGCTTGGCGGGACGGGCGCAGCAGTGCCGTTCAGTTGCGCCGCGATCTTTTGACATTCAACGCCGAAATTCTCCGTAGCGGCCGATCAGAGGATCATCTTATTTGGCGATTTCGCGCGGCACAGAATTTCGATCTTGTAACTGAGGCGCGCCGCTTGATTGACGGGCCCGGAGGCGCGCGCGTTGGTGAGGCCGGCATGATGGTGGTGTTGGTAAGCGCCGATGGGCGGATCAAGACCGCGACGCCGGGCTTTATTGTGCGTGCGGCTGGCCGGATTGAGGCTCAGATTGCGGGGCGCGATTTTGTTGCTCTGCTTGAGACGGGCGCAGATGGCGCGGTACATTTTGTAAATGAAGGCCGTAACGGCACTCCGCTGCGGTTGCTGCAAATCCCCGTCGAGCCTGATAACCCTGAGACGCCAACGCTAATTATCCTGCTTGATGACGATGGTCGCCGGGTGGGCGGCACTGGCGATATCGGCATTGGTCATATTCAAAGCTTACTCGGTGTCCTTCCGCTCGGTCTTGCGCTGGCGGATCGCGATGGGCGGTTCCTCTATTTGAACGATGCATTTTGCCGCGCGGTGAACCTGCCTTCGGGATCAAAGCCAATTTACCCCGGCGATCTGGTGGTGCGTGAGGATAAGGCTGCCGTTGCTGATTCGGTGCGCCGGTTCGCCACTGGGCAGGCGATGACGGGCGACATCGCCGTGCGGCTGCGTGATCAGCCCGATGAGCCGGTTGCGCTCACTATTGCTGGCGCACGCGGGCTCGGCGAAGCGGCCGTGCTGCTTTCGATTAAGGACGGCAGCGAGGAATCAAAGCTCAAAAAACAAGTGGCGCAGGCCACGAAAATGCAAGCAGTCGGTCAACTCGCGGGCGGGGTTGCGCATGATTTCAATAACATCCTGACCGGAATAATCGGCCACTGTGACCTGATGCTGATGCGGCACACACCCGGCGACAGCGATTACGATGATATTCAGCAGATCAAGAATAATTCAAACCGCGCGGCCAGCCTGACACGGCAATTGCTCGCCTTCTCACGTCAGCAGACGCTGCGCCCGCAAATTCTTCAGCTTCCTGATATTGTCGCTGAGATTTCCAACTTGCTTCAGCGGCTACTCGGCGAGATGGTGACGCTTACCGTAAAGCATGGCCGCAGCCTTGGCGCAGTGCGTGCCGATCCGGGGCAGCTTGAGCAGGTGATTGTCAACCTCGTGGTGAATGCGCGTGATGCGATGCCGCGCGGGGGCACGGTGACGATCCAAACCTATGCGGTATCAACCGCCGAAGTGCGCAAGCTTGGCAGTGATATCCTGCCGATCACTGATTATACCGCGCTCAGCATATCAGACACCGGCACCGGTATCGCGCCCGAGCTTCTTCCCAAGATTTTTGAACCGTTTTTCACCACCAAAGATGTTGGCAAAGGCACAGGGCTCGGCCTTTCAACGGTTTACGGGATCGTCAAGCAATCGGGCGGTTTCATTTTTGCCGACTCAACGCCGGGCGCCGGAACCAGCTTTGTCATTTACTTGCCAGTCCACCAAAGCGAAGCTGGCGCTGCGCCAGCGCCGCCCAAATCAAAACCAAAGCCAACCGAAACGTGGGGCAGCGGCAATATTCTGCTCGTCGAAGATGAAGACATGGTGCGCGCGGTTGCCGAACGTGCGCTGACGCGAAATGGTTACACCGTGCTGACCGCCGCGAACGGCGAAGCCGCGCTTGAGATATTGGCGGGCCGCACGGATATCGATTTGATCGTGTCTGACGTGGTGATGCCCGTGATGGACGGGCCAACGATGGTGCGACAAGCGCGTGTGGATTTTCCAGCGATGCCAATCTTGTTCATGTCGGGCTATGCCGAGGAACAATTGCGCAAAATGATTGATCTCGACAACATTGCGTTCCTGCCAAAACCCTTTTCAGTTCAACAGCTTGCCGAGGCCGTGCGCGATATCATAACCGAGCGCTAAATTATTTTTCGTTCCGCCCTTGTTCTTTAAGAACAAATTGCATACAAGCAAATCACACACCGCGATATTCGCTTGTCAGCTAAGAAGGGACGCGCCATGGCCGCACAATTGAAACTTATCGATTCTGAGAAGAAAATGGCAAATAGCGACAGAGAAAAAGCATTAGAAGCCGCACTCGCCCAAATTGATCGTGCCTTTGGCAAAGGTTCGGCGATGAAGCTTGGAAGCCGCGAAGCGATTGAGATTGAGGCGGTGTCGACTGGATCGCTCGGGCTTGATATTGCGCTCGGTATTGGTGGCTTACCTAAGGGCCGCGTGATTGAGATTTTTGGGCCTGAAAGCTCTGGTAAAACCACGCTCGCGCTCCACGCGATTGCTGAGGCGCAGAAAGCAGGCGGGACGGCGGCATTCATCGATGCTGAGCATGCGCTTGATCCAGGCTATGCCAAGAAATTGGGCGTAGATATTGATAATTTGATCGTCTCGCAGCCTGATACCGGTGAGCAGGCGCTTGAGATCTGCGATACGCTGGTGCGTTCAAACGCGGTTGATGTGCTTGTCATCGACTCGGTGGCTGCACTCGTTCCCCGCGCCGAAATTGAAGGCGAAATGGGCGATAGTCACGTCGGTTTGCAGGCGCGTTTGATGAGCCAAGCGCTGCGTAAAATTACGGGTTCGATCAGCCGTTCAAAATGCACCGTCATTTTCATCAATCAGATCCGCATGAAAATTGGCGTTATGTACGGCTCACCTGAAACAACCACGGGTGGCAACGCGCTTAAATTCTATGCCTCAGTACGGCTCGACATTCGCCGTACCGGCCAAATCAAAGACCGCGAAGATATTGTTGGCAACACGACGCGCGTGAAGGTCGTCAAGAATAAGGTTGCCCCGCCTTTCAAGCAGGTCGAATTTGATATTATGTATGGTCAAGGCATTTCAAAGACGGGCGAAATTCTCGATCTCGGCGTCAAGGCCGGGATTGTTGAAAAATCGGGTGCATGGTTTAGCTATGACTCGATCCGTCTTGGCCAAGGGCGCGAGAATTCCAAAACTTATTTGAGCGAAAACCCAGAGGTTGCGCTCAAGATTGAAGCACTTATTCGCGGCAAGACCGAAGAGGTTGCCGAAGTGATGATGACAGGACCAGAGGCGGACGACGATCTTTGATTTGGGTGCGCGGCGGGGTGCTTGCATCGCCGCCGCGCAGTTCACCATTCAAGGTATAATCGCGTACAGCCTCAAGCAACCAAAGGCCCGTCTTCCCGACGGGCCTTTTTGCGCGTGACATTTGCGGTCAATCCCGCAATCAACAGCGCCATGCTTCCGCTTTTTCAGCTCATCGGTTTGCCAACAGACATCAATAGTTCGTTTGAACGCGGCGCAGCGCATGGGCCACAGGCTATTCGTGAAGCCTTATGGAGCGATCGCGGAAATCTTGGTTGTGAAAACGGCATGGAGGTTGGTCGTGATTTTACCCTTAATGACTTAAGCGACCTCAACTTGACTGAGAACATAGCAAGTGATGACCGTCTCATTCAAGATGCGGTTGCTGCCAGCCTTAAACAGGGTGCAATCCCGGTATTGCTGGGCGGTGATCATGCGGTAAGCGTTCCCGTCCTTGCCGCGATCCACGCGCACCACGGCCCCGTCACGATCCTTCATTTCGATGCCCATCCCGATCTCTATGATGATTTCGCGGGCAATCCGCGTTCGCACGCTTCGCCATTTGCCCGGATCATGGAGGCGGGCCATGCCAGTCGCCTTGTCCAAATCGGTATCCGCACCCTCACGCAGCATTGCCGAGAACAAGCGCAGCGCTTTGGCGTGGAAATTATTCCGATGGCTGATTTTTCTGTTAAGGCTGTTCCGTCGCTATCCGGTCCTGTTTATATCTCACTTGATTTGGACGGAATTGACCCGTCCGAAGCGCCGGGTGTGTCACATCCTGAGCCTGGCGGGCTAAGGGTGCGCGAAGTATTGGCGGTGTTGCGCGGTATCAATGCCCCGATCATCGGCGCTGACATCGTTGAGCTTAATCCATCACGCGATATTGGTGGCGTCACCGCGATCTTGGCGGCTAAGCTTATCCGTGAAATTGCCAGTCGCGCTGTCGCGATACAACTAGGAGCCTGAACCATGACTATCATCGTCCATCATTTGCAGGATTCGCGGTCACAGCGGGTGCTTTGGCTGCTTGAAGAACTGGGTGTTGCATACGAAATCAAGCGTTATGAACGCAATCCAATGACGCGACTTGCCCCGCCAGAACTGCTGGCGATCCATCCGCTTGGCAAATCCCCGATTATTACGATTGACGGCGTGGTCGTCGCCGAAACCGGGGCAATTTTTGAAGCCTTGCTTGATCGCTTTGATACCGCGCATCGCCTCCATCCGGCGCGCGAACATGCCGACTATGAAACGCACCGCTATTGGATGCATTATGCTGAAGGTTCAGCGATGCCGCCGCTTGTGATGAAGCTGATCATGGGGATGATCCCCGATCAAACGGGCCCGGCATTTGGCTTTGTTGATGCGCAAATCGCGCTCCACCTCAAATATCAGGAATCGGTGGTTGTTGAAAAGGGTGGCTTTCTTGGCCCGGAAATCAGCGCGGCTGATATTATCATGAGTTTCCCAGTCGAAGCGGCGAACGTCCGTGCCAACTTGGCTGAGGCTGCGCCCAAACTCGCCGCATGGCTTGCCAAAGTGCGTTCGCGCCCCGGCTATGCGGCGGCACTCGAAAAAGGCGGGGCGTATAGCTTTGCCTAAAGCTCGCGAAGTGCGCGTGCCGGACGGGCTGCGAGCGCAGGGATTGATCCAGCAAGGCCAAGCCCGAGCGTGATCAGAGTCCCGATCCCAAGCGTCGCCAATACAACGCCCCAATCAGGTGCCCATTCGAGCGTGAGCAACTGTGTGGCAATATACCAGCCGCCGCCCGCGCCAACCGCGAGCGCAATCCCCGCGACGATGAGTGCAAGCGCGGCATATTCAATAAGCTGCCCACCGAGGATTTGGGAACGCGTCGCGCCAAGCAGTTTAAGCAACACAGCATCATAAATTCGCGACTGCTGTGCCGCCGCAATCGCGCCGATCAGCACTGCAATCCCGGCGAAGATCGCGACCGATCCAGCGGCGCGCACCGCCGCTGAAAGCTGGCCAAGCAGGGTTGAAACTGAAGCAATCACCTCCTTAACACGGACAAGCGAGACGGAGGGAAATGCCCGCGCAACATCGCGGTTAAGCTGTGCCTCGCGCGCAGAGCCCGCCGTATCAGGCACCGAGATGGTGGCCAGAAAGCTGTGCGGAGCGTCTACAAGCGCGTTGGGCGAAAAAATGAGCGCGAAATTTAGCCCCATCGAGTCCCAATCAATCTCGCGGAAATTGGTGATTTTTGCGGGCACTTCAACGCCGAGCACTGAAACAACCAATTCATCGCCAAGTTTCAAGCCAAGTGCCTCACCAGCGCGAATATCGACCGAAACGAGTGACGGCCCGGTGTAATCCTTGGGCCACCATTTGCCCGACACCAGCGTATTGCCCTTGGGCATATCGTCAGCATAGGTCAGTCCGCGATCTCCGCGCAATATCCAAGCGTCGGGCGGAATCTCCTTCATGTCGGAAACGCGCTGCCCTTTTACGGCCACGACAGCGCCGCGCAGTGAGGGGACTGTGATAATATCCGATCCCGGCGCGGCATAATTGGCAATCGCGCGAAAACGATCAACCTCACCCTGCGGAATATCAAGCGCGAAGAAGCTTGGCGCTTTTTTGGGGATGTTGCTTGTCATTTGGCCTGACAGGTTGGTTTCAATCACCGCGAGCATCGTGAACAGCGATAGCCCAAGCCCAAGTGCGACGACCAGCCGACCCGTCTGCGCGCCGGGGCGGTGGAGATTGGCGAGTGCAAGCCGGGGCAGGGGGCGCCTTGGGCGGGGCAAGCGCCCAGCAAGCCACTGCACCAACGCCCCCACGCCGTAGAGCAATGCGAGCAGTGCAATCGCCGCCGCAATGAAGATCGCGGCAAAACCGGGCTCATACGCCGAAAACACTGCGAGCAACGCAAGTGCAACCCCGATCAGCGCGACAATGAATAACGTCCCCGCTGGAAGCCGCTCATTTGAACTCAGACTGCCGCGAAAGAGCGTTGCGGCACGCACGCGGCCTGCGCGTGCGAGCGGGATCGTCGCAAAGAGGATCGCGGTGAGCAAGCCAAAGAGCGCCGCCACGCCCAGCGGTGTTGGATAAAGCGCAAACCCCTCTGGCATTGGAAGTGCGTCTCCAGTGAATTGCGCTGCAATCACTGGCAAGGCCGCGCCAAGCGCCACGCCTGCAAGTATTCCGCCAACTGAAATGATCAGAATTTGTAGAAAATATGTGAGGAAAATCGTCCGCGAATCGGCCCCCATCGCCTTCATCGTCGCAATTGCCGCGCGTTTGCCGCTGAGATAGCTTGATACGCCATTGCCGACGCCAATGCCCGCAATGATCAGTGCGGTAAGGCCGACGAGCGAGAGGAATTGCCCCATCCGTTCCACAAATCGCCGTGTAGAGGGCGCGCCATTACTGCGATCATTGGTTTCCCAACCAGCGTCGGGGAAGCCAGCGCTGATCCGCGCGATTACCGCTTTTGGAGCGGCATTCTGGCCCAGACGGATGCGATACCGCATATCATAAATGCTACCCGGCTGGATCAGGCGTGTTGCGGCAAGATCATCCATGTTGATCAGCGCAGTCGGCCCGAACGTGAAGCCCGAACCCATCCGGTCAGGCTCTTTGTCGATAATCCCAGCGACACGGAACTGCGCTTCGCCAATCCGCACGTTATCACCCGGCTTCACCCGAAGCCGTTCGGCGAGCGCTTCGGCAATCGCCACATCGCCTTTGCCGGGACGCGGCGTGATCGCGCCGGGGGCCATGGTGAGCGCACCAAAGAGTGGATAGGCCGCGTCAACCGCCTTAAGTTCACCGAGCAATGCTTCTTCACCGTCGCCGCGCGCCACCATTGCGCGTGTCCGCATTACGGTTGAAACGCGGCCAGCTTTGGCGAATGCAGCCAATTCGTCAGCATTCGCTTCGCGCTGGAGGATTTTATATTCAATATCGCCGCCAAGCAGGGCTTGCCCCTGCTCGCTAATCGCCGCTCCGATCGCAGAGGTTAGGCTGCCCACCCCGGCAAGACCAGCAACGCCGAGAAACAAGCAAATCGCGAGCAAGCGGAGTCCAGTGAGGCCGCCGCGCAAATCGCGTAATGCAAAACGCAGCGCGAGTTTCATGCTGCACTATCGCTTGCGATGACGCCGTCACGCAGTGTCACAACTCGGTTACACCGCTTGCTGAGCGCTTCGTCATGCGTGATCATGATCAGCGTTGCGCCGGTTTCGCGTTGCCGCGTAAAGAGCAAATCCATGATCGCTTCGCCGGTCGCGGCATCAAGATTTCCGGTTGGTTCATCGGCAAAAAGCAGTGCCGGGCGGGGCGCAATCGCACGCGCAATCGCCACGCGCTGCTGCTCCCCGCCTGAAAGCTGTGCCGGATAATGGCCAAGCCGCGCGCCCAGCCCAACGCTGGCAAGCTCTTCGGCGGCTCGGTCAAACGCCGCCTCAACCCCTGAAAGCTCTAGCGGCACCGCGACATTTTCAAGCGCAGTCATGGTTGGCAGCAAATGAAACGCCTGAAGAACAATGCCAATCCGCCCGCGCCGCGCGCGCGCCAAATCATCTTCATCCATCGCGCTGAAATCGGCCCCAGCAACGTGGATTGATCCACCCGACGCACGCTCAAGCCCCGACAGTACCGCCATTAGTGAGGATTTGCCCGAACCCGAAGCGCCGAGCAGCGCCACGCTTGACCCGGCGGAGACCGAAAGCGAAATTCCGCGCAAAATATCGACGCGCGCGCTATTTTCACCAAGCGACAGGGTGACATCGCGGGCATCAATCACAATATTAGGGGAAGGCATAGTGTCAGAAGGACTTTCAGGTGCGTATTGAATTGAAACTATATGGCGTGCGGTCGCAGATTTTCAAACTGTTTGCAGTGATTGTTTTGTTTGTCAGTACGCCCGCATTGGCTGCCGATAAGCTCATTGTCGCATTTGGCGATAGTTTGAGCGCGGGTTACGGCCTGAAACCCGCCGAAAGCTTTCCGGTTCAGCTTGAGGCAGCCCTGCGACGCGGCGGCACCCCGGTGCGTGTCCATAATGCAGGGGTTTCGGGTGATACCACCGCACAAGGTCGTGCGCGACTTGGATTCGTGCTGCGCAGTCTTAAGACAAAGCCTGATCTTGTGATCCTCCAACTTGGCGGCAACGATATGCTCCGCGCGATTGATCCAGCGCAGACAGAGGCCAATCTTTCGGCGATCTTGGCAGATTTGAAAAAGCGCGGAATTCCTGTGCTCCTCGCGGGAATGCTCGCCGCGCCAAACATGGGTAAGGCCTATCAAACGCGTTTCGACGCGGTCTATCCAAAGCTTGCGCGGCAGTACGGCATTAAGCTTTATCCGTTTTTCCTGAACGGCGTAACGGCCAACCGCACGCTTTTGCTCAAGGACGGACTTCATCCGACAGGAAAGGGCGTAAGCGTTGTCGTGGCGGGGATATTGCCACAGGTGAAGCGCGCGTTGGGCCGATAAGCGTGCGGTAACGATGTGGCTGTTTCTGCTGAACCTCTCATGCTAGTAGCAAATCGACACTTATTTGCCGGAGAGAATTTCATGACCGACACCGCAGAATATACGCCCCCTAAAGTTTGGTCATGGGACAAGGAAAATGGCGGCAGGTTCGCCAATATCAACCGTCCGATTTCTGGCGCGACGTCGGAAAAAGACTTGCCCGTCGGGAAACATCCCTTGCAGCTTTATTCGCTCGCCACGCCTAACGGGGTGAAGGTGACGGTGATGCTTGAGGAACTGTTGGCACTTGGTCATAGTGGTGCTGAATATGACGCGTGGATTATCCGCATTCAGGAGGGCGATCAATTTGGCAGTGGCTTCGTTGCGGCCAATCCCAATAGCAAAATCCCAGCACTGATGGATCATAGCACGGCGACACCAACGCGCGTTTTTGAGTCGGGCGCGATCCTGCTGTATCTGGCCGAAAAGTTCGGGGCATTCCTGCCGACGGATCATGCAAAGCGCACTGAATGCCTGTCTTGGTTATTCTGGCAAATGGGCAGCGCGCCCTATCTCGGGGGCGGGTTTGGCCATTTTTATGCTTATGCGCCGACCAAGATCGAATATTGTATTGACCGGTTTGCAATGGAGGTGAAGCGGCAGTTGGACGTGCTTGATAAGCATCTCGCTATCAACGAATATATGGCGGGTGACGAATATTCGATTGCTGATATGGCGATATGGCCGTGGTACGGCGCGGTTGTTGTCAATGCAGTCTATGATGCGGCGGAATTTCTTCAAACGCAGAGCTACACTCATGTGAACCGCTGGACGCAGCAAATCGCGGCGCGCGACGCGGTCAAGCGCGGGCGTATGGTCAATCGTGGCTGGGGCGAGCCTTCGTCTCAGTTGCTCGAACGCCATGATGCGAGTGATTTTGAGACGATGACGCAGGATAAAGTAGCCGTCGCGGATTGACGATGGAGCTTACACTTCAGGACATCACTGAATCTGCGGCGCATTATGTCCACAGTGTGGGCGTCAACATGCAGGCGACGCTTTATCCGATGACTGCCGAGACTTACCGCGCCTCGGTATTTCTTGATGGTCGAATAGCGTTGCCTGAAGACTCACCCTCAGCACAGATAAATTTTATGGATTTGTGCGGGCAGTTTCCTGCTGTTGCTGGGGCTGAGACGCGCTACCTTTTTCATATCAGTCATGTTGGTTCGACCTTGCTGTCGCGGCTGCTGGGGTGCAAACGTGAGGTGCTTTCGCTTCGTGAACCGTTGCTGCTGCGCTGGCTCTCGCTGTTCAAAAACGATTTAGGCAAGCCCGAATGCCGGATTGATGTGCCGACTTATCAGGCGTTTCTGGAGGCTTCGCTTGGCCTGATATCCCGCCCGCTTGGCGTGGTTGATCAGGTGATCGTCAAGCCCACCAGCTTCACCAACAATATCGCGCACGACATTTTAACTGTGCAGCCAAAGGCGCGGGCGATTGGCATTTACAGCCGCCTTGATGCGTTTGTTGCGACGATCCTTAAAGGTGGTGGTGGCTGGAATGACATATTGGAGCTGTCTCCAATCAGGCTGAAGCGCCTGCATACTGTGCTTGGAGGTGAGCCTTGGCAGCTCTCGCGGCTGAGCGCAGGGGAAATTGTCGCGATGAGCTGGCTCAGCGAAATGGCCACGTTGCAACGCGTCGCGGCGGCGGTTGGTGATCGTTTCATGTGGCTTGATTTTGATGCTTATCTAGCAGCGCCGGATCTCAACTTTGCACTGATGTGTCAGAGTCTCCGGCTCAATTGGACTGACGAAAATCGGGTTGCTGCTGAAATCAGCGGACTGCGCGGCCAATATTCAAAGGACAGCAGCGTGCGCTTTGGACAGGAGGCGCGGCAGGCACAGATCGCAGCAATATTGGAGCGTCAGCCCTCTGAGGTTGCACGTGCGCGCGCTTGGGTTGACGCTGCAATGAAAGCCTATCCCGAATTTGGCGCGCTGGCGGTGCTGCGTTAGCCCTCTTGAACCTAGCCCACACCTCGCCTAACCAGCCGTTATGACCAGCACTAACGATATCCGCAGATCCTTCCTCGATTATTTTGAAAATGCTGGCCACGCCCGCGTTGCTGCAGCGCCGCTCGTTCCGCAAAATGATCCGACGTTGATGTTCGTCAATGCTGGCATGGTGCCGTTCAAAAATGTCTTCACTGGCCTTGAAAAGCGCCCCTATGTCACGGCAGCATCAAGCCAGAAATGTGTGCGGGCGGGTGGCAAACATAATGATCTTGATAATGTCGGCTATACCGCGCGGCATCATACTTTTTTTGAAATGCTCGGCAATTTCTCGTTCGGCGATTATTTCAAGGAGCAAGCAATTGTCCATGCGTGGACGCTGCTCACCAAGGAGTGGGGGCTTGATCCCGCGCGGCTGACAACGACGGTTTATCACACCGATGATGAGGCGTTTGATCTTTGGAAGAAAGTCGCTGGCCTGCCTGAACACCGGATCATTCGCATTCCAACCTCGGATAATTTCTGGTCAATGGGCGATACGGGGCCGTGCGGGCCGTGCAGCGAGATTTTCTATGATCACGGCGATCACATTCCAGGCGGCCCGCCGGGATCACCCGATGAGGATGGTGATCGTTTTGTTGAGATTTGGAACCTTGTTTTCATGCAATATGATCAGGTTGCGGGCGGTGAGCGTGTCCCGCTTCCGCGCCCGAGCATTGATACGGGTATGGGGCTTGAGCGGATTGCCGCCGTTATGCAGGGTGTGCACAATAATTATGATACCGATACATTCCGCGCGCTGATCGCAGAAAGTGCTGATCTTACAAAGTCCGATCCAGCGGGTGAAATGGCGGCGTCACACCGTGTGATTGCCGATCATTTGCGCGCGAGCGGATTTCTCGTTGCTGACGGTGTTTTGCCGGCGAATGAAGGGCGCGGCTATGTGCTGCGCCGGATTATGCGCCGCGCGATGCGCCATGCCCATTTGCTTGGCGCGAAAGACCCGCTGATGCACCGTTTGGTGCCCGCGCTCGTTGCCGAAATGGGTGGGGCTTATCCTGAGCTTGTCCGCGCGCAGCCGCTGCTTGAGGCGACTTTGCAGCAGGAGGAAACGCGATTCCGCAAGACTCTCGCCAATGGTCTGCGCTTGCTTGATGAAGCAACGGCGACGATGGTTCCCGGTGCGACGCTGCCCGGTGAGACGGCGTTCAAACTTTATGACACTTACGGTTTTCCCTATGATCTGACCGAGGATGCACTGCGCGGCCAAGGGTTCGGCGTTGATCGTACTGGGTTTGATACCGCGATGGCGGGACAGAAAGCGGCCGCGCGCGCAGCATGGAAAGGCTCGGGCGAACAGGCTTCGGGCGAAATCTGGTTCGATATTGCCGATGAATTTGGCGGGACTGAGTTCACCGGCTATTCCGCGACCGAGGGCGAGGGGCAGGTGGTCGCGCTGATCAAGGACGGCAAACGCGTTGAAAGCGCCACTGTGGGCGATAACGTCACAATTCTAACCAACCAAACGCCGTTTTACGGCGAAAGTGGCGGGCAGGCTGGAGATGCTGGAATTATTAGTGATCTCAGTGGTTTGAGCGTTATTGTTGCGGATGTTTCGAAGCCGCTCGGCCGCTTGCATACGCACCAGGCGCAGGTTCAGGCGGGGACGATCACGGTTGGCCAAGATGTCCATCTTTCAGTTGATGCTGATCGTAGGGATCGCATTCGTGCGAATCATTCGGCGACGCACCTTGTTCACGCGGCGCTGCGCAACCGGCTTGGCGGGCATGTCACGCAGAAGGGCAGCCTTGTTGCGGCTGACCGTTTCCGCTTCGATTTCTCGCAACTTACAGCGCTAACGCCTGATGATATTGCGGCGGTTGAAGCCGATGTAAACGCACAGATTCGCGGCAACGCCGCTGTGTCTACCCGGCTGATGACACCAGAAGATGCGATTGCAGCCGGGGCGATGGCGCTGTTCGGCGAAAAATACGGTGATGAAGTCCGCGTGCTGAGTATGGGCAGCGACGCTTATTCGGTTGAGCTTTGCGGGGGCACGCATGTCTCGGCAACAGGCGATATTGCCCTGTTTAAGATCATCAGTGAAAGTGCTGTTGCGAGTGGGATTCGCCGGATCGAAGCGCTGACGGGTGAGGCGGCGCGGTTGTGGCTGAGTGAACGTGATGAGATGATCAAGAGCATTGCGGCGAGCTTCAAAACTAAAGTTGAAGATGTGCCCGCTCGGATTGCGACCCTGATTGATGAGCGCAAACGCCTCGAACGCGAACTTGCTGAAGCCAAAAAGGCGCTGGCGATGGGCGGTGGCGGCGGAACTGCGGCTGGGCCTGAAGACATTGGCGGCATCGCCTTTGTTGGCCAAATCCTTGACGGGCTTGATCCTAAAGAATTGCGCGGGTTGATCAGTGAAAAACAGGCAGAGTTAGGTGAGGGCGTTGTGGTCTATATCGCGGTGAATGACGGGAAAGCATCGGTTGCGGTTGGCGTTACGCAGGCGTTGACGAGTAAAATGGACTCGGTTGCGCTTGTTCGGGTGGCGGTTGCGGCACTGGGCGGTCAGGGTGGCGGCGGGCGGCCCGATATGGCGCAAGGCGGTGGGCCGGATGCCAGCAAAG
>JAYTPB010000184.1:0-3495 GCA_043747445.1 Sphingomonadales bacterium | reverse complement strand
ATCATCGATTTGAAGTCGAGGAAAGCCACCGTGCCAAGCTTCTTATAGCCTTCCTCATAAACATATTCAGAATAGGCGAGAAACTTCTCATAGCCCACGATGTCAGCGGGATCGAGCTTGGCAATCTCTGCACGCAGTTCGGCTTCGTCGTTGGAATAATCAAAATTGGTGCCATCGGGCCAGTTCAGCCGATAAAATGGTTTGACCGGCATTAGTTCAACATCATCAGACATTTTATGCCCGGAAAGCGCCCATAATTGCTCCAGACAATCAGGATCAGTGATCACCGTTGGCCCTGCATCAAAGGTAAACCCGTCTTTTTCCCAATAATACGCGCGCCCACCGGGCTTATCGCGTGCTTCAACGATGGTCGTTGCGATGCCTGCTGATTGAAGCCGAATGGCAAGCGCAAGCCCGCCGAAACCAGCGCCAATCACAACTGCCTTTTTCACTTTGTTCTCCTGAATAATGCGGCGACTGCGCGCCCGATAGGAACCGGGGGTTTGCCTGACAATATGCGCAGCTTGTCAGCCCAGGTGGATTGCCCAGCGTAAAAGCGGCGAATGAGGTTTGGCGCAAGGCGGTAAAAACGCTCAAGCACACGGTATCTTTGATCAGGGTCAGCCGCGTGGAACAGCATTTTATCAAGCATCCGGTAATAACCGCGATCCCGCCACTGCGCCTGCGCATATTCATGCGTCAGTTTCTGGAGCGCCGTGCCTGAAAGATCGGGGGTGCGCGCGATGAGGCTGGCAAGGCGCACCGCATCGGGCAGCGAATAGCCGGTGGTTGGGTGAAACAGCCCGCTGCGCATCCCGGCCTTTGCCACATCGTCCCCCGTTGAGGCCCAGTAAGCCGCGAAATCGCCCCCCATTGTGACAGGCAGAACGCCGCTTTCTTGGCGTTCGACGCGCGCCGGGTGCCAGCCCTTGGCCTTGGCATATTCGGTTACCCGCGCACTGACTGCGGCGACATCAAGATCGGAGGTGTCGCTATAATAGGTGTCCTCAACGAACACCTCGGTTTCGCTGAACGGCAGGCAGTAAACGAAGCGGTACCCGTCCACCTGTTCCACGCTGGCATCCATCACAATCGGGCGCGTCAGCCCGTGGGGCCGATCAAGCACGAGCAACTGCCCGACGAATTTCTGCCAGCCTGCGCTGAGATGCGAAAAATCGCCAACCCCGCTTGCGTCAATCACGCCCTTGGCCTCAACCACGCGCTGATCATCAAGCGTGATCCGGGTGGCAGTCACTGAGACTGCGCGGGCTTTGATGATTTGATCGGGGTTGAGCTTATGCCGCACGAAAGCGTCAAAATGCTCTGAATCGATACTGTTATATGTCGCCTCAAGCGTGCGGCTGTGCGCCGGGAAAATGATATCATAATCCTGCCAGCGCCAGCCGATCAGCGGCTCAACAATCGCCCAATCCTCGGGCGCAATGTCAGTATCAAAAAATGACCAGACATGATTGCCGCCAAGCCGTGCGTCACCTTCAATCACGCGGACATCAAGTTCAGGCCGATGATGCTTGAGCGCGAGCGCAATCAAACCGCCCGCCAGCCCTCCGCCAACAATGGCGAGGTCACAATTCGTCTTGCTCTGCACGGTGCAGCCCTAGCGCCTCTTGGGTTTAAGCGAAAGCATGTATAATGTCGCACTCTATGTCGGCTCCGCTTGATCCTTCGCTGTTGCTCAAGGCCTATGCGGCGGGCATTTTCCCAATGGCTGACGGGCGCGATGCCGCTGAGGTGTATTGGGTTGAACCCAAAAAGCGTGGGATATTGCCGCTTGATGATTTCCGCCTGTCGCGCTCGCTTACCAAAACGCTTAAATCGGGGCGATTTGAAACCACGCTTGACCGCGCGTTTGGCGATGTTGTTGCACACTGCGCGGCTGAGGCACCTGATCGCCCCTCAACATGGATCAATGATCAGATTGAAACAGCGGTGACCCAGCTTCACAATGTCGGGAGCGCGCACAGCATTGAAACTTGGGCTGACGGCGAACTTGTCGGCGGGCTTTACGGGATCAGGCTTGGCCGCGCTTTTTTTGGCGAATCGATGTTCAGCCGGGCAACCGACGCGTCAAAGGTTGCTCTCGCGCATTTGGTCGCGCGGATGCGTGTGGGCGGGTTTACGCTGCTTGATTGTCAATTTATAACGCCGCACCTCGCCTCGCTCGGCGCAGTAGAGGTTGGACGCAATCATTATATGACGTTGCTATCATCAGCGCTCTCGGCCTCGGGTTCGTCGGATTTTCGGGCTTTTGATGCTTTGCCCGATGACGCCTTGGGTTCGCCGCGAATGACGGTGGTTTGCGGGCCAGTATCGGGGTGGCGCATCGTGCAGGCTTTGGCCCAAACGTCATAAATTGGATGCTCAACCACATTGAGCGAGGGTGATTCCTTAAACAGCCAGCCCGAAAATGCCTTGCGCCATTTATCGTCGCTACCAAGCACAATCAGTTGGACGAAGGCACCAGTATAGGCTTCCTGCTCCCACGGTGCGGTTGTTTCACACGCCTTGAGGCGGACGACAACATCGCCGATGCGGACGGCTTCGCCCGGTTTCATCGTCAGATCGCGCCACAGACCGTTACGCTTGTTGAGCAGGCCAATCGTCGCCACGCGCTGTGCCATTGGCGTTAACGCCTTGGTGGGCGGTGGTTCTGGCGCTACCTTGGGTGCAGCGGGCTTTGCAGCCGTTACCGCTTTGGGCGCCGGCTCAGACGCTGTTGGCTTGGGCGTTTCCGCCACAGGCTCAGTCGCATTTTGCAGCGCGGGCGCGGCTTGCCAAGCAAGGCCAGCGCCAATCACCAAAGCCGTGCCGATGATGGCGGCGCGGCGCATCAGGCGTCGGGGCTCCACGCTTCATAATCGCCCGTTGCCGCGCGACGTTTGCCGCCCGCTTGGAGTGCGCCAGCAGGGAGATAGGCCTGCGCCGTTCCGGTAAGATTTGCAGTTGCTTCAAGTTCCCAACGGCGCGGCGGCGGCAGGCTCTTGTCGGGTACATCATCTAGCGTGCCGTGAAGCCAGCCGTGCCATTCGGGCGGCACCCGGCTTGCGTCATTGGCGCCGTTGTAAATCACCCAGCGGCGCGGCAGCCCATTGGTTTGCGCGCCGCCTATGTAATAATTATTCCCCAGTGCGTCGGTGCCGACAAGCGTGCCAGTACGGCGGGTACTCAACCACGTGCCAAAGCCTGAGCCTTCCCACCACGTAAAGATGTTTTTGATGATCGCCATAAGTTCGGCCAATTACGCGTTCAAAGCGCTGTGTGCAACTATTCACTTATTTCCAGATAACCCGATCATTTTCGGCGATGCCAAGCGCTTCAGTACGGCCGCCAGCGAGTTCGAGGACAGCGACGACAGGTTCACCTGAGGTCACCGGCGTCAGATCGTAGGGAATCGTATTGGCGGCAATCCGCGCAATCGTCCCGTCGCTGCGGATGAAGATGATGTCGAGCGGGATGACGGTGTCTTTCATCCAG
>JAYTPB010000183.1:0-6064 GCA_043747445.1 Sphingomonadales bacterium | reverse complement strand
ACGTGGCTTACGGTCAAGGTTTGGGGTGTGCCGATACTCTCAATGCTGTTCGTAATGGCGAATATGCCGATGCTGTTGAAGCACGGCCTTGGCGGTGAGGAAGAGAAAGCCTAACTCCCCAGCATCCCGTGCCGTCGCATCGTGTGGCGGAGTTGATCATAGCTCAGATTTAGTGCCTTCGCCGTCGCACGCTGATTATGGCGGTGATTGTTAAGCGCAGCCTCAAGCAAGTCGCGTTCGTGCGTTTCAACCGCCTTGCGCAGGTCAGCCACAGGCGCGAGCGGCTTAGTGGAGCCAGTGGACGCACTCGGCGTGCTATTCGCCTGTGCTGACTGCACCTCGGCACTCGCGGGCCGCCACGGTGAGGCGAAAGGATCAAATTCGATATGATCAATCGGCGTCTCGCTATCCTCCCAACGGTAGACCGCGCGCTCGATCACATTGCGAAGCTCACGGACGTTACCCGGCCAATCATGCGCGCGCAGAAGTGCTGCTGCATCCTTTGAAAAGCCCGGCCAGCTTGGCCAATCGAGCTCTGCCGCCATCCGTCGCCCAAAATGATCGGCAAGCACAGGCACATCGCCGTCACGTGCGCGTAAAGGGGGGAGTGTCACAACCTCAAACGCCAGCCGATCGAGAAGGTCAGCGCGGAACCGCCCGCGCTCGACAAGGCTCGGCAAATGCTCATTGGTGGCGGCAACGATGCGGACATCGACCCGCACCGGGCGATTTGAACCAATCCGGGTGACTTCGCCGTATTCAACCGCGCGGAGCAGCCGCTCCTGCGCGCCCGCTGACAGCGTGGCCAACTCATCAAGGAACAACGTCCCGCCGTCGGCCTCTTCAAAGCGCCCGATGCGCACTTTGGTCGCGCCAGTAAATGCGCCTGCCTCATGCCCGAACAGTTCAGCCTCGATCAGCGTTTCAGCGAGAGCTGCACAGTTCATCGTAACCAGCGGCCCATCCCAGCGCGGGCTTAGGCGGTGAAGCCGCTCGGCAACCAACTCCTTACCTGTGCCGCGTTCACCGATCACCAAAACCGGGCGATTGAGTGCTGCGGCACGGCTCGCCCGCTCGACGCTATCGAGGAATGCGCCTGATTGGCCGATGAATTGATTGTCGCGTTCCATGATTACCAATTATTAGGATAAATCACCAATGTCTAGCATTATTAACATAGCCTGCTGACCCTGTTAATATAGCAGAAAGCTTAGAAATCAGCCACTTTTCAAAACTGGCACACCCCGTGCAAAGCTTAGGACATGCAACCAAGTACGGCCGCAACAAGTTTCAAAACACACTCTCAAGGAGACCTAAAATGAACAGCTACAACCCATCAAGCCTTCGCAACAGCGTCGCCGCCGCCATCTGCACCGTGCTTTTTTCGGCAACATGCCTGATCGGCGCAGTCGGCCCCGCGCAAGCCGCTGGCACCACCGCCTCCCCCGCTCCGGTCATCGCAATCCTCGCATGACCGGGACACAAAGGCCGGGGATGCCCCTTCCATCTCCGGCCACTTTCTTCCAAATAGTTCCTTATAATCCAACCAGCGTATCAGTATCAGGAGTAACACTAATGGGAATTTTTTCACGCACCCGCGACATCATCGCCGCCAACGTTACTGACTTGCTCGACAAGGCAGATGACCCCGCCAAGATGATCCGCATGATCATCCTTGAAATGGAGGAAACGCTTGTTGAAGTGCGGGCAACCGCCGCACGCAACATTGCCGATCAAAAGGAAATGCGCCGCCACATCGTCAAGCTTGATAAGCTTGCCGAAAGCTGGACTGAAAAGGCCGAACTCGCGCTTTCAAAAGACCGTGAAGACCTTGCCAAGGCGGCTCTGGTAGAGCGTCAAAAAGCAACGACGATGGCCGATCAGTTGAAGGCCGAAATCGAATTGCTTGATGAAGCGCTACGGACTTCGGAAGAAGATATCGCCAAGCTGCAAGGCAAGCTGCGCGAAGCTCGTGCCCGCCAGAATTCAGTGATGACGCGCCTTGAAAGCGCAGAAAACCGCATCAAGGTTCGTGAAGCTTATGCTGGATCAAAGGTCGAAGAAGCGTTTGCGCGCTTTGACATCCTCGAACGCCGCGTCGATTTTGCCGAAGGTCGTGCTGACGCGCTTTACCTTGGGCAAGAGCCAAAGAGCCTCGAAGACGAAATCAACGAGCTTAAAGGCAGCGAAAAGATTGATGCCGATCTTGCCGTTCTCAAGGCCAACCTCGCGAATAAGGGCTGAACATCATGGGAAGCGAAATTATCGTAGTTCCTGCAATTTTCATCGGGCTGCCGTGGATCATACTCCACTACATAACAAAGTGGAAAAGCTCGGCGACGCTGACCCGCGAAGATGAGAATCTGCTCGAAGATGTACATGACACCGCCCGCCGCCTTGATGACCGGCTTGCCACCATCGAACGGATCATGACAGCGGATAACCCAAACTGGAAATCGGGCGTTTAATCTCGCCCTAAGGAGACACAAAATGTCAGCACTTAGCAAACCCTTTTACCTCAACAAGCGTCAAGCCAAATTGGCAGGTGTATGTTCTGGGATCGCCGATTTTACCGGCTGGAATGTCAACGTGATCCGCATCGCTACGCTCATCGGCACAATCGTTGCTTGGGGCGGCCTTGCGCTCGTTTATATCCTGATCGCCTGGCTCGCCGAACCAAAGCCATTTGCTTAAAAATAAACCTCTGGGAGACGAACAATGTCTGACCGTCGTACAACTTTCTACCTCGACAAACAAAACCGCAAATGGTCGGGCGTCTGCGCCGGGATCGCGGACTATACCGGCACCAACGTTTTGTGGGTGCGGATTGGCATCGTCTTAGTGACGCTGATGGGCGCCTTCCCGTGGACGCTGATCGCTTACGGGTTCACCGCTTGGTTGGCACAGCCCAAGCCTCTGGGGCTTTATGAAACGCCAGATGACGCAAAATTCTGGCAACAAGTCCGCCAATCGCCTGCGCGCACGACCCGCGATGTCCGTAGCAAGTTCCGCGATATTGACCGCCGCTTGGCCGATGTCGAAACTTACTACACCAGCCGCAATTCAAGCCTCGCCAACGAAATTGATAGCCTGCGCTAAGCACATATTTAAGGGAGAAAGACAATGCACTGGGGTGGACCAGGATTTGTACTCGCCATCATCGCAATGAGTTTTGGCGGCTGGATTATCACAAGCTGGATCAGGGCCAAGCATGGCTATCCGCTTGAGGGTGAATGGGGTGGCACAGTCACCAAAGAAGCGCCCGAGGCCAATCGTAAAATCGAGTTGCTGACTTCAGAAAATGACAAGCTGCACGGCCAAATGAGCCGCCTTGAGGAACGCATCGCCGTCCTCGAACGGATCGCCACCGACGCACCAAGCCGCCTGACCGCCGAAATCGAAAAGCTGAGATAGGAATTAAAAATGGCGCTCCAAGATATATTGCCACTTGCTGGCCCGATTATAGCAGTTACGGCAATCGGCGTCTCTGGCTGGGTGGTTACGACCTGGCTTCGTATCAAAAACGGCTATCCGCTTGACGGTGCTTGGGGTCAGTCCCTTTACCCAAAAACGGATGGTGAAACGGTCGAGCGCGTCAAACTGCTCAGCCAAGAAAATGCACAGCTTCGTGCCGAACTGGGTTCTATCAAAGACCGCCTCGGCAACGTCGAACGCATTGTCACTGACGAAGCCCATAGCCTGACGCGAGAGATTGAAGACCTTCGCGGCGAACCAATCAATTAAGGGGATTAGAAATGCACATTGCAAGTTGGATTTGGGTTCTCATCCCCCTCGCCGCCATCGCCATCGCACCGTTCAAAATGTGGCTGAAGATGAAAGAAAAGCAGATGGAAATTCAAAGCAGCATGACCGCCGAAAAAAGCGCGCAATACGCCGCACATACCGAACGGCTTGAACAGCGGATGCGCGTGCTTGAACGGATTATCACCGACAAGGGCACTGACCTCGCGACTGAAATCGAAGATTTGCGCGATCGCCCGCTCAACTAAAAAATAGAGACAGGAGAATTTTATGAACCCGTTTGAAATGGTTGTCCTGATCATTCTGATCGTCACAATCGGCAAAGTATTTTCGAGCCGCCGGCGCGGCAAAGACGTCGGGACTGACATTATTCAGGCCAATCCCGACAGCGCCCGGATGCGCGAAGAGGTCAAGATGCTCAAAGACCGCATCGCCGTCCTCGAACGGATCGCAACCGACAACAGCAGCGCCACCGCGCTTGACCGTGAAATCGAAAAACTGCGCTAACCCGCGCACTACGTACAGGAGACTGTCATGGATAATCTGACGATCACCCTTACTATGGCAACCGCCGCTTTTGCTGCAGTCGCGCTCATGTCACTGGTAGGGCTCAAGGGTTTCACCGCTTGGCTTGACCTTCAGCGTGCGCGGCTTGACCGTGACCGCCATGTTGATATCGCGACGCCAAGCGCGAACAACCGCATCGAAATCGCTGACCTGAAGGAACGTATCCGCAAGCTTGAGGCGATTGCAGCCGGGGTTGACCTGTAATGGCCGAATACCGCGTCGTTTCACAGTCAACCGCAAAAGCAGGAATTGGCCTTGGCACCGCAATCGCCGCCACCATTTCATGGAGCCTGCACAAATCAATCATCTGGGCCGCGATCCACGGCATCCTCTCATGGTTCTACGTCATCTATTATGCGCTGACTCGCTAAAGCGCTTTTACCGAGGTTGATCGGCTGCTAACGCGCGAGCCATGACAACGCTTTACGATATTCACGAAGAATATGATTTACTTGATGCCGATGATCGATACCGTTTGCTGATTGATCTTGGCAAAACGCTTCCCGAAATGCCCGCTGCGCTCAAAACCGATGCAACGCTTGTGCGCGGTTGTTCAGCGAGCGTCTGGGTTTATCCGACCGTCAAGGATGATCGCACACTCAACTTCCTCGCGGATAGCAACGCCGCGATCACCAAAGGCATCATCGCGCTCGTCCTGATGAGCGTTCAGGATCAATCGCCCGCCGCGATCCGTGCCACTGATATACAAGCCGCGCTTACGCCGTTTGATCTCAAAAACCAATTGAGTTCAAACCGGACGCAAGGCATCCCCAATATGATTACACTGATCAGGGATACGGCGGCGCGGTATGGTGATTAATCACCGTCTAAATCGTCCACGAGAGCAGCGCCTGTAATAAGCGCCGCTATGAGCACTACCCCAGCGACAATCGCTATAACACTAACTGTGCTTAGCCCTCTGCGCTCTTTTTTCTGATCCTTGCCCGCCTCATCCTTGGCTTGCTCGTCAGCACCAAGCACGGTGTAGCGGGTTACAATGGGTTTTCCGGCGAGCGTTAGCGTCGAAGAATAGCCGGGCCGCAGACTGAACCCGGCCATGCTGCCAATCCCGCGACGAACAATACCCGTCTTTGCATCCTGAACAGCCATCACTGGCCCAGCGGAAAAGCCAATCTGCACTCGTTCACTGTCACGCACCACACGCTTGCTGTCGAGTTTAAGCGTCATCCCTAGCTGAGCACCAACCCCACTTTGCACCCCGCCACTCCGGTAATTTTGAATGCTAAGCCCCGCGTCTTGTGCCGCCTGCGCAGTTGTCGCAGATAGCAATGCCACCGCTGTTACCGCCAATATCCACTTGCGCATCTTACTCTCCTCACTTGTTGAAGTGAGTGTTAAGTAACGCCCTGAATATGGCGGCATTTTGTCCAGATTACGGCAATAAAAAGGTAATATCATATTATTGTTACAACATCATATTATAGCATCATCAACAGAGAGCCTCTATGTGTTTTGTGCGGCGACGGCCGATTCCGCGCAGCGCAGAACAGCGGTAAGCCAAAGCGCACTTGCGCGGTTTGATCTCAAAAATCAATTGAGTTCAAACCGGACGCAAGGCATCCCCACTATGATAGCGCTTATCAGGGAAACAGCGGAGCGATATGGTTAAGTGAGCTAGGCTGTGTTGACAAAGGGGATTCCCAAACGGTGTAGTTTCTGATTCAAGGTAGCTTTTGGGGGGCTGCCATGATCCGAGGAGTGATGAGTGACGAGG
>JAYTPB010000182.1:0-6640 GCA_043747445.1 Sphingomonadales bacterium | reverse complement strand
GAATTCACCAGTCTTGGCAAGCGGATGACGATGCGGATTGAGCAAAGCGAGAATGATGGGCGTGACCTTTCCGGTATTTTCGTCATGGTACGCACCAAGGATGAGAAATCGCTCGCGGTTACCGCCGAAACCGGAACATTCATGGCCACCGATGATGCCGATACGATCATCCTGCGGCTCAAAAATGGCGTCCTTGTGCATAACGCGCCGAGCTATAAAACCCCGCGCATCTTAAGCTTTACCGCGCATGATTTGCCGATTGACCTGCCCAAGATTGAGGCGTTTCGTGGACGCGGAGGCAAAGACCGTGAACGAACCATACCCGAGCTTGTCCAGATTGGCGACAACATCGCAAATCCGCTGATGCTGCGCAATGAAAGCCGTGCCAATTTCCATTTCCGGCTGGTCGAGGTGGCGATGATGTTGTTGCTGCCCCTGCTCGCCGTGGCGCTCGCGGTGCCGCCGAAACGCTCAGCCTCTGCACTCGGTGTATTCCTCTCAATCGTGATGGTGGTGACCTATCATAAGATCAATGAATACGCCGAAAGCATGGGCGCATTGGGACGGATTGACCCGTTCTTTGCGCTGTGGGGGCCATTCCTGATGTTTGCGGCACTCATCTGGTGGATGTACTCTACGCTCGCGCACAAACCGGGCGGACAGCCGATTGGCGCGCTTGAAGTGGCGTTTGCCAAAATCGGCAAGGCGGTGCGCGGAGCGCTCACCCGCAACAAGATCATCACGGCGGACGCATAAGCTATGGCGACAAATTCCTTTTTTCCGTCGCGTATCATCACCATCTACATGGCGAAGATGTTTTTGATACGCACCTTTGCGGTGCTCTTTGCGCTGGTGCTGGTGCTGCAAACGCTTGATTTGCTCGGCGCGTCGGGCGATGTGCTTGCCTATGAGGGTAATGACGGCGGTGATATCCTCACCTATATTTCGCTACGCGCGCCGCAGATTATCTCGCTGTTCCTGCCTTTTTCGGTACTGCTGGGGACGGTGGTGACGCTCGCAACGCTCAATCAAAATAGTGAAGTCGTCTCGATGAAAGGTGCAGGTCTTTCGGCGCATCAGGTGCTTGCGCCGCTTATCGTTGCAAGCCTGCTTGTTGCTGCGGCCTCATTTGCGTTTAATGATCGGATCGTCGCACGCGCAACAACGACGCTTACGCGCTGGCAAAAGGCTGAATATGGCCCAATCCCCAAAGACGCAAAAATGCAAACCAACGTCTGGGTACGCGAAGGCAGCCTTTTGATCCACGCTGATATGGTCACCGGACGGGGTACGAATGCAAGGCTGAGCGACGTGACCGTTTATAATCGGAGCGGTGGCGCGCTCATTGCGATTACTAAAAGCTCAAGTGCCATTCCAGACAACGGCGCATTGCAACTCTTAAGAGCGCAAGTGTTTGATGTGGAGCGCGGCTCGCAAACTGATGCAGGCACCGTCCGCGTCGGCAATAATCTCCAACCTGAACAATTTACGCTCGCCTCAATTGACGCAGCAGGCATGTCTTTTGGCGAGCTCAAGGCCGCAATCACCGATCTCAAAAGCGCTGGCCGACCAACCGGGGCGCTGGAGGCAGGGCTGTGGCACAAAATCTCTGGGCCGTTGTCGAGCATATTGATGCCGCTTCTCGGCGCCGTCGCTGCATTTGGCATCGCACGTTCGGGCCGACTCTTTTTTCGCGCGGTTATCGGTATGGGGCTTGGGTTTGCTTACTTTGTTGCCGATAATTTCGGCCTAGCAATGGGTAACCTTGGGGCTTACCCGCCTCTGCTCGCGGCGTGGGGGCCGTTTTTTCTCTTCCTGCTGATTGGTGAGACGGTGCTAATCCAAACCGAGGAATAGGAGATGGCTCGTTAAGCTCACACCATTCAAATTCGGCTGCCCTTGAATGTGCTTGTGATAAGCCGCGAGACAAGCCCCGGAAGCCCCTTATAATTGCCCTGATGGTAATAGGATTCGCTTGGCAACGCTGCGCTTAATCGGCGGTGCGCCTCACCAAGTGAATGATAGGGCACACCGGGAAGCAAATGGTGGATCGCATGATAACGCAGGCCAACGGGTGCCCAAAGTGCCGGCAATAGCGCAGGCGGCGGCACATTGACGCTATCAAGAAACTGCGCGGTCACCGTCAGAACTTCGCCATCATTGTCCCACAAATGGGCAACCAGCGTGCGCACTTGGTTGAGGACAATCGTGCCCGATGCGATGCCCAGCGCAATCAAGAAAGCCCCCAACGGAATGATCCCAGTTGCAACCGCGCTCAGCAGTGCGATGGCCCATAGGCTCGCGGCACTCTCCTGTATGATCCAGTTTCGGCGGAGTTCGCCTTCGGACATGCGACGGCGAAAATCGGGGTTGATGACAAGACCAGAATAACGCTCAACTACAATCTTTCGAAGCGGCGGAATGACCGCAGAAAGCGGGCCCAACACCGCGTAACGAAACAGCAGCGCAACCGGCGCAAGCGCAGACACCACCACGAAAAATGGAACCGTCCACGGCTTCATGCGCGCAAGCGGCAGATATTCGGGGTCTTCGGCTGTGCCGTAGCGCGTGCGGGCATGGTGGAGGTTGTGGACGCCTTCATACATGAAAGACGGCACCAGCAGCGGAATGCCAATGAGTGCATTCCAAACCAAGCGGAACCCCGGCACGGAGGCATGTTTGATATGCGTCAGTTCGTGAATAAAGCTCCCCGCGCGGTAAAGCGCAAGCACTGAGATCACCGCTGAACCAATCGCAAGCGCAGTTGAAGCCGCGAAAATCGCCCCCAACAATGCGGCATAGCCGATCAGCGTCGCGCCGAGAAAATCAGCCCAGTAAACCATTGGTTTGGGTGCAGTAAGATCGCGTGTGAGTTCCGCCGCAGCCCGCAGCATCGCCATATCGTCGGCAATGCGCACCTTGGCGGGCACATCAGTGGCGGAGCGTGCGCGGCCATCAATCGAGAGCAATGAAGTATTCATGATACGGTTTTGACCAGACTATAATGGCAACATGATGGCAAGACCGATTTTCATCTTTCTTGACAAGCGAACCAAAAGCAAGAACAGCCTCGTATATAGCCCATAATCAGCGATTTACGAGAAGCGCTTGTGTTCAATTCTGAGATAGTGATCCGCCCAGTCACAAACAAGGCTGACCGAAACGCCTTTGTCGATCTGCCCTATCGGCTTTACGCGAGTGACCCAAACTGGGTGCCGCCGCTCAAGAATGAAGTGCGCGACCTCCTCAACCCAAAGAAGAATGCGTGGTTTGAACACGGTGAAGTTCAGCTTTTCATAGCCAAGCGTGACCAGCGCGTCGTTGGGCGGATATCAGCGCATCTTGATAAGCTCGCGCTGCTTCAACCGCTTGACCAAGGAATGGGGCCTGGCACTGGCAATTGGGGATTGTTTGAAGCCGAGGACGGCGAAATTGCTGCTGCGCTTATCTCCGCTGCCGAAAATTGGTTGCGCAGCAAGGGCATGACACGCGCACTCGGGCCAATCAGCTTGTCAATCTGGGACGAACCCGGCCTGCTTACCCAGGGCCATGATCACCCCCCGACCGTCATGATGGGCCATAATAACGCTGCGTATGAAGCATGGGTGGCGGCGGCTGGCCATACCCCTGCCAAGGCTTTGCACACGTGGGCGCTTGATATTAGCAAGCCCTTCCCCGAACTGGTGCAGCGCATCGTTGCCTCGGGCGAGCGCAATCCCCGGATCAACGTTCGCAACGTCGATAAACGCCAATTTGATAAAGAGGCTGCGCTTATCCTCGGCATTCTTAATGATGCATGGTCTGGCAATTGGGGCTTTGTTCCACTCACTGATGCCGAAGTCGCCCATGTGGGTAAAAAGCTCAAGCCGCTCGTGTTCAACGATTTGATCATGGTTGCCGAGGTTGAGGACGAACCCGTTGCCTTTATGATTACCGTCCCTGATCTCAACGAGCAGTTGATCCGCATGGGTGGCAGCCTCTTTCCGTTCAACTGGGCGAAATTGCTCTGGTGGCTGCGCGCACCGCGCGTGCGGACGATGCGGGTGCCGCTGATGGGGGTTGTAAAAAAACTTCAGGCCACCCGCCTCGCCAGCCAGCTTGCCTTTATGATGATTGAATATATTCGCCGAAATTCGCACGCCAACTACGGCGCGACACGCGGAGAGATTGGCTGGATCCTTGAAGATAACCAAGGAATGAACGCGATTGCGGGGGCCATCGATAGCCACATCAACAAGACTTATACAATTTATGAGAAGGCGCTGGTTTAGGTTTAATTCAAAACCACCCACGTCGCGGCATGATCGCTCGCTTTTTCACGCATCCGGTGATCCTTATTAACACCAGCCCCCGTCAGCCGATCAGCCGCTTCGGGGCTGAGCATCAGATGGTCGATACGAAAGCCTGCATCGCGTTGAAGCGCGCCGGCCTGATAATCCCAATATGTCCACAGCGGCGCATTTGGAAAGCAGGCATGAAGCGCATCAGTCCATCCCTGCGCACCAAGCCTGCGAAAAGCCGCGCGACTTTCGGGCTGCATCAACGCGTCGTCGCGCATTGACTGAGGATTGGCGATATCAGCGTCAGTTGGGATGACATTATAGTCGCCCGCCAGCACCACCGGAATCTCAAGCGCAAGCAGTTCAGCCGCGCGCGCATTGAGTCGATCCATCCAGCGCAACTTATAATCGAATTTTGGCCCCGGCTGCGGATTGCCATTGGGCAGATAAATGCTGGCAACACGAACGCCGAACACCTCAGCTTCGATATAGCGGCTCATCTCATCCTCAGGTTCGCCGTCAAGTCCCTTTCGGATCAGCACTGGTTCGACTCCGCGCGCCAGAATTGCGACGCCGTTAAAGCCTTTTTGCCCGTGCCAGACCGCGCCGTACCCTGCTGCTTCAACATCAGCGATCGGAATGGTTTCATCGCTGCTTTTAAGCTCTTGAAGGCAGACAATATCGGGCTTTGTCTCATCAAGCCATTCGATCAGACGCGGTAGGCGCGCCTTGATACCGTTGACATTATAAGTCGCGATTTTCACTAAACTGAAAAGCTCGCGCCGCAACCACAGCCTGATGCGGCATTGGGGTTGGTGACCTTAAACGCCGAACCGCCAAGCGATTCGACATAATCAACCGCACTACCTTCAATCAAATCGAGGCTCATCGGATCAACCACAAGTCGCACATCACCAAGCGATGTGACGATATCATCGCCCTCAACGCCGTCTGAAAGGCCAAAGCGGTATTGAAAGCCTGAACAGCCCCCGCCATCAACAGCAAGCCGCAATATCGCTGGCTTGCCAAGTTTAGTCGCAATCATCGCAACGCGCGCAGCGGCGGATTCAGTAAGTGATACGGTCATAGCATTAAAATAGGGACGATCATGCGTCCCGGCAAGCGATGATTATTTTGCGCCTGCCGCAGCACTACCCTCAACCGGGCCACCCATCGCAACGCCTGTCGCGCGGCGCTGCATCGCTTGAAGATAATTGTTGGTCTGCAAAAACGGTGTTGGGTTGACCGCACGACCATCAATGCGGACTTCATAATGAAGATGATTGCCCGTCGAACGGCCTGTCGATCCCATCAGACCAATCAAATCACCGCGCTTGATCCGCTTGCCGGGGCCGACAAGAATTGATGACAAATGGCCATAGCGCGTTTGAATGCCCTTACCGTGCTCCAACTCAATCAGGTTGCCATAGCCGCCAATCCAGCCAGTACGGCCAACCACAGCATCGGCAGTCGCGTAGATAGGTGTTGCATAAGGACCGGGGATGTCAACACCGGCGTGCATCGCGCGGCCACCACGAAACGGGTCAATCCTGACACCGAAATTGCTGGTCAGCGACATTGCCTGAACTGGCTGAGCCGAAGGAATCGCAACAATGCCCCCCTGCAACTGATCAAGGCGACGCCATGAATTGAAGAGTTCACGAAACTGCGGATCAGCTTTTTTGGTTAGCGTAATTGGCGCAGTCGATGTTGCTGGCAAAGGCTCATAAGGGCCGCCAACGCCGCGCATTGATTGCGCATTCAGACGATTGGGAGAAATCCCAAGCTTGGCAAGCATCTGAGCTGTACTACGATAACGCGCTTCGGTTGCGGTGCGCACAACGCCCGCCATCTTTGCTTGATCGCTATCAAGCTGGCTAAACATTTTGGCAATATCAGCAGCAACAGAGGGTGTTTTGCCTGCATCAACTGGGAGCATAGCGGCCAATTCAGCAGGATCACTTTCACCCTTCATCATCGCGGCGAGAAATGCTTGGCGCGCCTCAAGACGAACAGCGTGACGCTTTGCCTCTGCCTTAATCGTAGTTACATCTGCCTGAAGCGCCGCAACACGTATTTCCATCTGAGAAACCTCGGCGCGCTGCGCAGCAACATTACCAATGGCATTGGTGAGTGCAGTCGTACCAAGCGCAAATTGTGCGATCCCGAAGGTTGCGATAAATGCTGCTGCTGCGCATGAACCGGCGGCTGTCAGCTGCACCTTAGTTGAAACATGAACCCGGCGCATTGCGGCACCATCATGGATCATAAGATCACGCGGCCGAAACATAGTGCGAAATTTCGCGATAAAACCATCATCTGCTGACACCGACCCGAAAATCATGAACTGTCCCAACCGC
>JAYTPB010000181.1:0-34506 GCA_043747445.1 Sphingomonadales bacterium | reverse complement strand
ACACCCTCACCATTGCCCTCGCCCAGATGTCGCAGCGTGTTGGCGATTTGCCCGGCAATGCCGATGCAATGCTCGCCAAACGTGCTGAGGCTAAGGGCGCGGATCTTATCCTGTTTCCCGAGCTGCAACTGATCGGTTATCCGCCCGAGGATTTGGTGCTCAAGCCAGCCTTGGTTGCGCGTGCCGAGGTTGAGCTTGCCCGGCTTGCGGCGACAACGGCGGACGGTGGCCCGGCGATGCTCGTTGGTTCGGTCTTTGCGGAAGGCGGACAATTGTTTAATGGCGTTGCGCTGCTCGACGAGGGCAAAATTGCGGCGGTGCGTTACAAGCATGAGCTGCCCAATTACGGCACTTTTGATGAAAAGCGGATTTTCACACCCGGCCCGCTGCCTGAGCCCGTGCTGTTTCGCGGGGTGAGGCTTGGCCTGCCGATTTGTGAGGATGCCTGGCTTCCCAAGGTCAGCGCGCATCTGGTGGAACGGGGGGCTGAACTGCTGATTTCGGTCAACGGTAGTCCCTATGAAATTGATAAGGATGATCGGCGGAGCGACCAAGTGTTTGCCGCGCGCGTCCGCGAAACGGGCTTGCCGCTGATTTTCCTCAACCGCATTGGTGGGCAGGATGAGGTGGTGTTTGACGGCGCGTCGTTCGTTCTGAACGCTGATGGCAGCATGGCGTACCGCTTGCCCGATTGGGAGGAAGCGCTTGCCGTAACCACTTGGTTGCGCGGGGCCAAGGGCTGGCACTGCGCGCAAGGGGCACTGGCCGATTGGGATAGCCACCCTGCTGATATCTATCACGCGATGACGATTTCGCTGCGTGATTATGTGAATGCGAACCGCTTTCCCGGCGTTGTCCTCGGGCTGTCGGGCGGGATTGATTCGGCCATTTGCGCCGCGATTGCGGCGGACGCGCTTGGGCCAGAGCGCGTCTGGTGCGTGATGATGCCAAGCCGCTTTACCAGTCAGGCGAGCCTTGATGATGCGGCGGCCTGCGCGCGGATGATTGGTTGTCGGCTTGATACCATCGCGATCAGCCCCGCGATTGAGGCGTTTGACACCATGCTGTCAGACAGTTTTTCGGACAAAGACGTTGATATTACCGAGGAAAATATTCAGTCGCGGATACGCGGCGTCACGCTGATGGCGCTCTCCAACAAATTTGGCCCGATGCTGCTGACGACGGGCAATAAGAGCGAGATGTCGGTCGGCTATGCCACGATCTACGGCGATATGGCGGGCGGCTATAATCCGCTCAAAGACGCCTATAAGATGACGGTGTTCGCAATTTCAAAGTGGCGCAACGCGAATAAGCCGCGCCTTGGATTGGGGCCAGACGGGCCGGTGATGCCCGAGAGCATCATCACCAAGCCGCCATCTGCTGAACTGCGCGACAATCAACAGGACTCGGATAGTCTGCCCGATTATCCGATCCTTGATCCGATCCTCCACGGATTGATTGAGGAGGAGCTGTCAGTCGATGAAGTCGCCGCGCGCGGATTTGACCGCGATGTCGTCGCGCGGATTGAGCGTTTGCTCTGCATCGCTGAATATAAACGGCGGCAGGCACCACCGGGAGTGAAACTCGGCACGCGCAATTTCGGGCGCGACCGGCGCTATCCGATTACCAATGCGTTTCGGACGGGGTGATTGACATTCTGGCTAGATTTGATTAAAATTCTGGCCAGAAGGAGATTGATCATGCGGCATGTTGCGCTGAGTGAAGCGAAGGATCATCTGTCCGAATTTGTGGCGGCTGCCGAAGCGGGACAGGAAATCACCATTACCCGTCACGGCAAGCCTGCGGCACGGTTGGTCGCTGTGGATGCGCAGCCTGATGCGCGAAACGCGGCGAAACGTGCGGCAATTGACCGTTTGGCCGAAATTCGCGCTGAATTGCGCGCGCGCGGTATGACAGCGACCGTTGAAGAAATGATCAATTGGAAGAATGAGGGTCAGCGTTGACGCTATATATAATTGATGCTTCGGCCATGGGGCCGCTGATTATCCCCGACGAAGCAGACGAATTGATTGATACACTTCCCGACATATTATATTCTGACGAAGCAATGGTTCCACTGCATTGGCGAGTTGAGGTCGCCAATCTGGCGCGAATGGCTATCAGGAAACGCAGATTAACTGAACCCTTGTTGATAGATGCCTTTGCCGCACTATCGGTGTTCGATCTAATTCTCGACGACCAAACCGACGCGCTGGCGTGGACAACGATATTGGTGCTGGCTGGAAAACATAATCTAACCGCATATGACGCCGCTTATCTGGAATTGGCGATGCGAACGTCAAGAACGATTGTAACCAACGACAAAGCGCTGATTATGGCCGCAGTTCGTGAAAATGTCGGAGTTTTAAGCAAGTGACCACCACCACCCGTTTCGCCCCCTCACCCACTGGCATGCTCCATGTCGGCAATATCCGCACCGCGCTCCATAACTGGATGTGGGCGAAGAAGCATGGCGGGCGGTTCCTGCTGCGGATTGATGATACTGATGTCGCGCGGTCGAGTGAGGCCAATGTTGCCTCGATCCGCGATGACCTGACATGGCTTGGGCTGAACTGGGACAACGAAGCGCGGCAATCGGAACGCTTTACGCTGTATGAGGCTAAGCTTGAAGTGTTGAAGGCCGCTGGCCGGGTTTACCCCTGTTATGAAAGCAGTGAAGAGCTTGATTTGCGGCGTAAAATCCTGCTCGGGCGCGGGTTGCCACCGGTTTATGAACGAACCGCACTGATGCTTACTGCCGATCAAATCGCGGCTTATGAAGCCGAGGGGCGGCATCCGCATTGGCGCTTCAAGCTTGATCATGACACGCCGATTGCCTGGCATGATCTGGTGCGTGGTGATCAGCGTTTTGATCCCAAGCTGCTGAGCGATCCAGTCATCCGCCGCGCCGACGGCTCATGGCTTTATATGCTCCCGTCTGCCATCGATGATGTTGATATGGGGATCACTCATGTTGTGCGCGGTGAGGATCATGTTTCCAACACGGCAACGCAGATTCAGATGTTTGCAGCGCTTGGCTCTTCCGCCCCTCAGTTCGCCCACGAAGCGTTGTTGACTGGCAGCGAGGGCAAGCTGTCAAAGCGACTCGGTTCGCTGGGCGTTGATGCGCTGCGTGATGCCGGGATTGAGCCGATGGCGATTGTCGCACTGCTTGGCCGATTGGGGACGAGCGATCCAGTTGAGGCGTTCACTACGCCCGAACCACTCATCGAAAGCCTTGATTTCGCGCGGTTTGGCCGGGCACCCGCGCGCTTTGATGAGGGTGAGCTTGCCGCGCTCAATACGCGGATTATTCACCAATTGCCTTATGAAGCCGTGCGCGAACGCTTGCCTCAAGCGATGGACGGTGCAGCTTGGGAGGCGATCCGGCCCAACGTCGCTGTGATTGCCGATGCCGCCGATTGGTGGTCAGTGGTCGAAGGGCCGATTACTAACGAACGTGCTAGCGAAGATGTCGAGTATTTACGCCAAGCGCACACAATTGCAGCGACGCTTGATTGGAACGCAGAGCCGTGGGCTGCGCTGACGTCTGCCCTCAAGGAGGCAAGCGGGCGCAAAGGCAAATCCTTGTTCATGCCGCTGCGACTCGCGCTGACGGGGCGTGAGCATGGCCCCGATATGGCGGCATTGCTCCCGCTGATCGGCAAGGAGCGCGCGCTTAAGCGACTGTCCTAAGGGCGAAAAATGCCAGAGCACAGCACGCGAATGTAACATTGTATCTAAATAAGTAATGTTGTAACATCCTCTTGCGAGGGCCGCTCTTGCGCCTTCGAAAAAGAGGAGGATGTCATGGCATATGCAGATATCAAAAACCGCCCAAGCCCGATTTCGCTTGGCAGCGCGTTCATTATCAACGGGCTGATGATCACTGGGATCATTTTTGCCGCACCAGATATCATCGGAGATCCGGCGGACGTGCCGACCATAGTTGAGTTTATTACCCCGCCAAAACCAAAGCCCGATCAAGTGGCTGAAAAACAAAAGCCAAAGCCCGATCCCGGCGTGATTGCCAAGCGGCTGACTCAGCCACCGACGCCGCCACTCGGGCCAAAAAGTGAAAATGATGCAGAGGCTGAAACTGGGCTGTTCCCTATGCCGCCGCTTCCACCGCTTCCACCAGGCGGTGGAGCGCTGGTTGAACAACCGCCAATCCGTGTTGAACCAGTATTCAAGGGCGCGGTAATCCACCCGCGCTACCGTGACGTGCTTCAACCTGAATATCCCCCAAGTCTGATTCGTCAGGAAATCGAAGGCAGCGTTACGCTGCGCGTGCTTGTTGGCACTGATGGCCGCGTCAAGGCGATTGAGCCGGTGCGGTTTGACGATGCTGACCTGCTCAAGACGACGCAAGTGCATGCGCTGCGCAAATGGCGTTTCTTGCCCGCAACGCGTGATGGTGCTCCGGTTGAAAGCTGGCGCGAAATGACTGTTCGGTTCCAGATTCCGCGCTAACGATAGAAGGGGGTAGCGCACCGCGCATAGGCGGTTTATCGTGCAGCCTATGGCTCTACCCCCGCTTTCTTCGCCTAAGGCCTTGTTTGGTGACATGCGCGCCTTTTTTCGCGCGCGCCAGCGCCATGAACTGATATTTGCGGGTTTCGCAGTCTTAATCCCTGCCCTTTTCGTCATTGCCTTTCTCGCTGAGTCAAGGTCGGTTGATTACAAGGCACCGACAATTATCTTCGTTAATGACTGGAATAAGGGCCGCACAGAGGCTGAAATCAAACGCCAGCAGGCGATTGATGCCCCCGGCGAACGAGCCGCGCGCAAGGCCGAGGCTGAATTTGATGCCAAGAGGCGACAGCAGTTCAAGGATTTGCAAAAGGCACTTGGCATTTGAGCCTCGACCAGCGGCTGATGGCCGTCGCGATTGCGCTTGGCGAACGCGGCCGCGCGCTTAGCCTGCCAAATCCAAATGTCGGCTGTGTGATTGTTAAGGATGGCCGCATCATTGGGCGCGGCTGGACGCAAGCCGGCGGTCGGCCTCATGCAGAGGCGATGGCGCTGGCAGAGGCCGGAGTACAGGCGCACGGTGCCACCGCTTATGTAAGTCTTGAGCCTTGCGCCCACGCCAGCCCGCGCGGGCCGAGTTGTGCTGGTTTGCTCACAATCGCTGGGATCGCGCGCGTCGTCATTGGCCGAACGGATCCTGATCCGCGTACTAACGGCAAGGGAATCGCTGCACTGGAAGGAGCGGGGATTAGCGTCAAAAGCGGCGTCATGGCGGACGCTGCATCGACTTCAATGGCGGGCTGGCTGATGCAAATGGCGCACAAACGCCCGTTCGTGACGCTCAAGCTCGCGACGTCGCTTGATGGTTGTATCGCAACTGCAAACGGTCAAAGCCACTGGATTACTGGCGAAGCGGCGCGTGCACACGGCCATATGATCCGCAGCCGGAGTAACCTGATCATTGTTGGGCGCGGGACGTATGAGGCTGATTCGCCGCGCCTTGATGTGCGGCTGGCCGGGCTTGAGGCGCGTTCGCCTGCCCGTGCGATCCTTTCGGCAAAAGGCGAAACGCCGCACGGATGGGAACGGCTTGACCGGCCCGAGGCGATTACCCACCACCCCGCGCATTATGCTCTAATAGAAGGCGGCGCAGGCGCGGCGGCGGCATTCCTCCGCGCTGATTTGGTTGACCGATTGCTGATCTACCGCGCGCCAATCCTGATTGGCGGGGGCAAAGCCTGTCTTGGCGATATTGGGCTTGAAAGCTTAGGGCAGGCGCATGGCCGCTGGCGGATGAGCGATGCACGTAGGCTTGGCGATGACGGCCTTGAAGTCTATGACCGGGTGAGGGGAGTTTGAATGTTCACAGGCATTATCACTGACATCGGTACGATCACCAGCGTCGAGACGCGCGGCGACCTGCGGCTGACCATCAACTGCCATTATGACATGGCGGGCGTTGACCTCGGCGCATCAATCGCTTGCTCGGGCTGTTGCCTGACCGTGGTTGATATGGGTGCAGACTGGTTCGCCGTTGATATTTCGGGCGAAAGCGTCAGCAAAACCGCACGCGGCATGTGGGATAAGGGGCGCAAGCTCAACCTCGAACGCGCGCTCAAAATAGGGGATGAACTTGGCGGGCATATCGTCACCGGCCATGTTGATGGTATCGGTGAAGTCGTTTCAGTCGCGCTTGAAGGCGGATCGCACCGGGTATCGGTGAAGGTCGGCGCAGAGATCGCCCCCTATATCGCGGCGAAAGGCTCAGTCACCGTTGACGGCGTCTCGCTCACCGTGAACGCGGTTACCGACAACCCCGACGGCAGCGCCACCTTCGGCCTCAACATCATCCCCCACACGTGGGCGGTGACGGCCTTCGCTGATTTGGTTGAGGGGCAGGCGGTCAATATCGAAATTGACGTGCTGGCACGGTATTTGGCGCGGATGCGGGCGGTTTTGGAGCGTTGATCCTGAAAGAGTTTTTCCATGACAGCGACTGATGACGAAGTTGCCGCTTTTTTTGGTCGCAGTGCGCCGCTCGCTTCGCGTTTAATAGGCTCAGTAACTGGCGCTGCAGTTGGGTTGGCAATTGCTGGCCCGCCGGGTGCAATGATCGGCTCCTTGGTTGCGCCATTTGTTACTGACAGTTTGGAAAGGCTGACAGGGGAGATCATAAGCCGTCAATTTGGCGATCGGCAATATATCCGGGCAGGGGCCGGTTTTACGCTTCTCGAACTGGCCATTAAGGAGCATCTGTCGCGCGGTGAAAAGGTTCAGGAGGGTGAATTCTCAACGGCTGATGAGTCAGGACGACGACCAATTGACGAAGTGACCGAGCAGGCCATACTTGCGATGATCAACTCTGTTGATGAACGCCGGATACCCTATCTCGCCAATTTCTATGCGGCGCTCTATTTTGACCAGACCATCAGCCGGACATCGATTCCGACTCTGTCTGCCATTGCCGATGGATTAAATTACAGGGCAATGTGCATCCTCAATCTTGTTGGCAGAGAAGTTTTGTACAATGGCGAGGTTGGCAGTGATAAAGTGCCGGGTCAGTGGCCCAATGTTGATCATATTGTTGCAAAAGAAGTTTTTTCGCTGCTGTCGAGCAGTATTTTGGATTCGAAGTTTTTTGATAAAGCCGTGGATGAGGAGAATTATCTAGCAGTTTCTGGGTATCGCGAGGTAAGGCCAAGACTGCTGATACTGAGTCCAATTGGCAAAATTCTATACGACAAAATGGGGCTGATAATTATTCCATTCGGAGACGTCTCATTGATTGAAACAGAGCAAAGCCTCATACGCATTTCTGCGACAGCAGATGGAGGATATAACAGAACCATAGATTTTGGCGAATTTTAAGAATGATGCGTCACATAGCGGGAATGGAAATACCGCCCTATAAGGAATTAGACTTTTCTTCGCGCCTTCGCGCCTTCGCGTGAACCAATAACGAGGGTTCAGCGAATCCAATCGCCAGAAATTTCCCACGCGAAGCCGCAAAGGCACGAATAAGAGTTTTAATGTGATTTTCCATCTTGACGATCACATTATGATGTGAATATACCCTGCGTATGAGCACAGAACTGATCCAGAAAGTCCGCAATCTTGTCACCAATGGGGGCATGTCGCGATCCGGCCTTGCCCGTGCAGCGGGGCTTCATGCCAATACGCTCCGCGATCTTGAGGAGGGCGATTGGAACCCAACGGCGGAGACGCTCCGCAAGCTTGAGATGTTCCTCTTCTCAAACGATGATACGCCAACGCTGGTGCCGATTGAGGAAATTATTGAGGAAGCGCGCAACGGCCGGATGTTCATCCTTGTTGATGATGAAGACCGCGAAAATGAGGGCGATCTGATTATCCCGGCGCAAATGGCAACGCCCGATGCGATCAATTTCATGGCGACGCATGGGCGCGGGCTGATCTGCCTGACGCTCACCAAGGCGCGGGTTGAAGCGCTTGGGCTTGATCTGATGAGTAGGGCCAATGGTACGCGGCATGAAACGGCCTTTACAACCTCAATTGAGGCGCGCGAGGGCGTGACGACCGGGATTAGTGCTGCTGACCGGGCGCGGACGGTCTCGGTTGCGATTGATGCAAGCAAAACTCGTGAGGATATTGTCACGCCGGGGCATGTCTTCCCGCTGATCGCGCGTGACGGCGGCGTGCTGGTGCGTGCGGGCCATACAGAGGCGGCGGTTGATATCTCACGGCTGGCCGGGCTTAATCCGTCGGGTGTGATCTGTGAGATTATGAAGGATGACGGCACGATGGCGCGGATGGATGATCTTGTCTCATTCGCGCGACTCCATGGCCTCAAAATGGGGACAATCCGTGATTTGATTGCCTACCGGATGCGCCATGACCATCTGGTCGAAAAGTCATCCGAAAGCCTCTTCGCCTCCGACTATGGTGGCGAATGGAAGGCGATGACGTACCGTAATAAGGTCGATGGCACGGTCAATGTTGTCCTCCAAAAGGGTAAGGTCGTTGATGGCACCACGACGCTGGTGCGGATGCACAGCATCTCAATCTTTCACGATCTGCTCGGCCAACAGGGCGAGCGCAAACGCATCCTCCAGCGGTCAATGATTGAAATCGGCAAGGTGGGGTCTGGCCTGATCGTGCTGCTGATGCCCAATGATGCTGACGCCCTGACCGCAGAAATTGCCGGTGAAAAGCCAAAGCAGATGGATTTGCGCACCTACGGTATTGGCGCACAGATTTTGGCTGATCTCGGCGTGCATGACATGACGCTGCTTACCAACGCCCACCGCAATGTCGTCGGGCTAGATGGCTACGGCATCAACATCGTGGGCGAACGACCGATTCCGGAGGTTTGAAGAACACCTCAGACTTTGCGAGGGCTTTTGACCTCAGTAGCACTCAATTGTCACCGTGCAATTTCTACCGTCACACTCACGAATCTTGAAACAGTTAGCTGGGAGTTTCTTTATAGACATTTCTTGCCCGAGCAAATTTTTAACAGAGCGTGCTTCAGGAACCGATAGTGGAACTCTCATGGAGCTTGGTTCTTTACTTGTGGACAGTATAGTAATTTTGATCGTCGCTGCCGGAGTTTTAATCGGACTGGCGAATGTTGCAGCACTAGCACAGAGGCAAACCATGACCGCAAAAAGTTGATAAGTCTTTCCCATCTATTGTCTCCTATGCCCTTCTGGGCTTGTCAACTTTAGCGAGTTAAGCGCGGTAAGCAAGGAATTTGCTGGGATGAAATTATCAAAGCTGTATTGACCTAAAATGAGATGATTGCGAAGCGAAGTGCAACAAGAACGAAAGTGTAAAGTTAAATGGCTAAATTCCTCATCGTTGAAGCGCGCTTTTATGATCATTTGAACGATCTGTTGATCGCTGGCGCGCGCGCGGCGCTTGAGGATGCGGGGCATAAGGTTGAGGTCATCACCGTCCCCGGTGCGCTTGAAATTCCCGGCACGATTGCGATGGCGGCGGAAGCTGGGCGCTATGACGGCTATGTTGCGCTTGGCGTTGTTATTCGCGGCGAAACCTATCATTTTGAAATTGTGGCGGGCGAAAGCGCGCGCGGGATCATGGCTCTGACGATGGACGGCATCGCGATTGGCAACGGGATTTTGACCGTTGAGAATGAAGCCCAAGCGCTCACCCGCGCTCGTCCCGATGAAAAGGACAAGGGCGGGGAGGCTGCCAAAGCTGCAATGGCGCTGCTTGAATTAAAGGGGCGCTTTGGCGGTTAAGCCGCGACGACTTCTTCTGCCACTGGATAATCGGTATAGCCAACCGGGCCAGACGAATACCATGTCGCCATATTGTCACCTGCCCACGGCAAGCCCTTGGCGATCCGGGTCACCAGATCAGGGTTTGAGATATAAGGCCTGCCAAAGCTGATCGCATCGGCAAGCCCGCTTGCCAGATCATCGTGGAAATTCTCCTCGCGGTACTCTTGGTTGAGGACAAGCGGGTTGGTGAAGACCTTGCGGATTTCGGGCGAAACGCGCGGCACGTCAGTCTTACCAAAATCGCCGTAATTGCGCTGTTCACGCAGTTCGAGGAAGCCAATCCCGATGGTCTGAAGTGCTTTCGCAGCAGCAGTGAACAGTGCAACCGGGTTTGAATCGTTCACGCCTTGGGTTTCGCCGTTGGGCGATAGGCGCACGCTGGTGCGGTCTGCGCCGACGGTATCGGCCACAGCTTGGGCGACTTCGCGGAGCAAGCGAATGCGGTTTTCGATTGGGCCGCCGTAAGCATCGTCGCGGAAGTTGGCGTTATCGCGCAGGAACTGGTCGATCAGATAGCCATTTGCGCTGTGAATTTGAACGCCGTCGAAGCCAGCGGCCATCGCATTCTTTGACGCATGAACATAATCGCCGATCACACGCGGGATTTCATCAATGCCAAGCGCGCGTGCTGGCGTGTACGGCTTCTTCTCTTTGCCAGTATGCGCTGATCCGGGAGCAGTTGTTGCCGAAGACGATACCGGGGCCGCACCGCCGAGAAAATCCGAATGCACCAGCCGCCCCATGTGCCAAAGCTGAAGGATGATGCGCCCGCCCGCTTCGTGTACGGCTTCGGTCACAGGCTTCCATGCTTCCACTTGCTCCGCTGACCATATGCCGGGGGCTGACGGCCAACCCGAGCCTTCCTGTGTAATGCCAGTCGCTTCAGCGATGATCAGTCCGGCGTCGGCGCGCTGGCTGTAATAGTCCGCCTTGAGGGCCGTTAGGGGCACGTGAACGCCTTCGCTGCGCCCGCGTGTTAGCGGGGCCATGAGGATACGGTTAGGCGCATGGATCGCGCCGAGTTTTATCGGATCAAACAGACTGGTCATTGGGGGTTTCCTGTTGCGTTAGGGATTGTTGCATTCGATATGGGGATGATGGGGGCAGCGCAACATCAAGAAAAACTTGGGGGTGCGCAAGCGCCGCTGCGCTTCGGGCTGACCGCGCTGCTCATCGGCAATTTGTGCCTTGCCTTTGGGCCGGTGTTTGTGCGGATGGCGGATACCGGGCCAGTGGCTTCGGCTTTCTGGCGGATTGCGCTTGCGATCATACCGCTGTTCGTGATTGCAAGGATGGTGGGTGAGCCCGCCAAAGCGCTTCCCAAACCGCTGATTGGGTTGCTTGCGATTTCGGGGGTGTTGTTCGCGGCTGACCTTGCGGCGTGGCATCTTGGGATTTTTGAGACCAAACTTGCTAATGCAAATTTGCTTGGCAATTCGACGAGCTTTCTGCTGCCACTTTATGCTTTTGCTGCCGCGCGCGTCTGGCCCACGCGGATGCAGGGGACGGCGCTTGCGCTTGCAACGCTTGGCGCGGTGCTGCTGATGGGGCGATCCTATGAAGTATCGCCGCAAAATCTGGTGGGGGACTTGCTCTGTTTACTCGCGGGTGCGTTTTATACGGGCTATCTCGTCCTGATGGCGCGCGCGCGTGACACGATGCCGCAGTGGGCGGTGCTGGCATGGTCAACGCTGATGAGCGCGCTACCTCTGCTCATCATAGCATGGGCGATGGGTGAGCGGCTTTGGCCAAGCAATTGGACGCCGCTCTTGGCACTTGCTTTCTTCAGCCAGATTCTGGGCCAAGGCCTGATGATTTACGCGATTGGCCGGGTTGCGCCAATCCTGTTTGGGATCACGCTCCTGATCCAGCCGATCATCTCTGCAACCTACGGCTGGGTGGTTTACGGAGAGCGCCTTGCCGGGCTTGACTGGATCGGTGCTGGCCTGATCGGGGTTGCACTTATCCTTGTGCGGGGCCGCGATTAGAACGGCACATCATCGTCAAGATCGCTATCGAACGCGCCGCCACCTGAACCACCGCCCTGGCTTGATCCGCCGCCATAGTTTCCGCCAGACGATCCGCCGCCATCATTGCCCCAGCTACTGCCGCCGCCGCCAGAATTGCGCATTCCGCCCGAACTGCCGCCGCCTGAGCTACCGCCGTCGCTTCGCCCGTCGAGCATGACGAGCGTACCGTTGTAATTTTGCAGCACGACTTCAGTGGTATATTTGTCGGTGCCCGATTGATCAGTCCATTTGCGCGTTTGCAATTGCCCTTCGATATAGACCTTGCTGCCCTTGCGGAGATATTGCTCGGCAACGCGCACCAGTCCTTCGTTGAAGATCGCGACATTGTGCCAGTCGGTCTTTTCACGTTTTTCGCCAGTGTTTTTGTCTTTCCAGCTTTCGGACGTGGCGATGCTGAAATTGGCGACCTTGCCGCCGTTTTGAAAGCTACGGATTTCAGGGTCTTTGCCCAAATTGCCGACTAGAATGACCTTGTTGACGCTTCCCGCCATGTTTCAAACTCCCCTTAAAGACCAAGCCAGATGGCCGTCCAATATGTGATACCTGCGGCCAAATACGCAAGCGCGAAGAGATAAGCGAGCATAAACAGCGGCCATCGCCAACCATTGGTTTCGCGCTTCACGACCGCGATCGTCGAAATGCACTGCGGCGCGAATACAAACCATGCGAGGAAAGCCAGCGCGGTTGGCAGTCCCCAACTGCTCCGCAGGCTTTGTACGAGGCTTTGTTCGGTTGCGCCTTCATCGCCGCCATCGATAGCATAGACCGTCGCCAGCGCAGACACCGCCACTTCGCGCGCCGCCATTGCCGGGACGAGCGCAAGCGCAATATCGCGGTTGAAGCCAATTGGCGCAACGATTGGCTCAAGCCCGTTGGCGATCCGCCCGGCGATGCTGTAATCAATCTGGCTGATCCCGCTCGTAGGGTCAGTCTTTGGGAAGCTCAGCAGCGCCCATAGGATAATCGTCGAAGCCAGAATAATCGTGCCAGCGCGGCGCAGGAAAATCCACGCACGCTGCCACAGCCCAAGTAGCAAATCGCGCAGCAAGGGCATTTGATAGCGCGGCATTTCCATCATGAAGCCCATGCCCTTACCCTTGGTAACTGAGCGCCGCAGCACCAGCGCCGCCGCCATCGCGCCGACGATGCCAGCGACATAAAGCCCGAATAACACTAGCCCTTGCAGGCCAACACCGGGCAAAACGGCACGCGCGGGGATGAACGCGGCGATAATCACTGCATAAACTGGCAGTCGCGCCGAACAGGTCATCAGCGGGGCAATCAGGATTGTTGTGAGACGGTCTTTAGGATCTTCGATTGTCCGTGTCGCCATGATGCCTGGTATCGCGCACGCGAATGAGGACAACAGCGGAATGAAGGCGCGGCCTGACAGGCCAACGCCTGCCATCAACCGGTCCATCAGAAACGCCGCGCGCACCATATAGCCCGTCATTTCGAGCACGAGGATGAAGGCGAAGAGGATGATGATCTGCGGCAGGAATACGACGACCGCGCCAACGCCAGCAATCACGCCGTCGGCAAGGAATGATCGGAAAATGCCCTCTGGAAGTGTGGCCGCGACCCTATCATGGAGCGCGGAAAAGCCGGCGTCGATCAAATCGGCAAACGGCGTTGCCCACGCAAATACCGCCTGAAACATCACAAACAGGAGAACCGCGAGTATCAGCGGCCCAAACAGGCGGTGAAGGACAATCTTATCAATTGCCCGCGTCACCGCGCGCGCGGGAACCTCGGCAATAATCGCTGCTTTGGCGATTGCGCGTGCTGATTGTCGGGGTAGTTCACGCCGATCAGGGCCAAGCGTTCCGATGGCTTCGCGCAGTGCCTCAATCCCGCGCCGCCGCACCGCGACCGTCGGGATGACTGGAACGCCGAGTTCGCGCTCCAATATGCTGGCATCAAGCGTCAGCCCATCACGCGCCGCCATATCGACCATATTGAGCGCAACGACCGTCGGCAGGCCAAGCGCCATGAGTTCTAGCGTAAAACGCAGATGATTTTCGAGATTGCCCGCGTCCACAACAATCACTAGCCCGTCGGGCCGACGCTCGCCCGCCTGAACCCCCATGATGACATCGCGCGTCACTTGTTCGTCAGGGCTTGCTGGTTCAAGGCTGTAGGTACCGGGGAGATCAACCAGTTCGGCCGGACGGCCATCAGGCAGAACCAGACGGCCTGCGTGACGCTCAACCGTTACGCCGGGATAATTGCCCGTTTTCTGGCGCGCTCCGGTAAGCGCGTTGAATAACGCTGATTTCCCGGCATTAGGATTGCCGACGAGCGCGATAAGCGGGGCTGGGTTCATAGCGGTGTTACTATGACCGCAGCCGCCTGCGCGCGGCGCAATGCAACGGTCATCCGCCCAATCCGGAATGCGATTGGGTCTTGCGCTATCACGCCGCCGAAATGGAGCGCCTCGATATTGACGCCGTCTTCAAACCCAAAGGCTTTCAAGCGGCGCGCGGCGGTTTCGCCCACCAACGCCCAATCAATCTGCGTTATCGTTGCGGGTGTATTGAGAGGCAAAGTGTCGAGACGCAAATTGGCGAGCCTAGGTTGCAATTGATTCGTTACTTGCGACCGATTATCATTATCGCGAACGATTTACTACCCCGCAGGATATCGAAGCTGGCCAAGAAAGCGTGACATGCTGAAGCCAATCGTGGGTGCCTTGGTCACCTGAGCCTTGATCTTTTCAAACTTCATGATCCCTTCAATCCGCCGCGCGAGGAAGGCGCGGGTGTCGGCGTAGCCTTCGCTTTCGTCATCAATAAATACCGTAAGCGTGGCGGCATAAACGCTGCCGAGGATCGCGCGCTTGCTGTAATGATTATAATCAGTCGCGGTATCGCCTGCCGCGCGCCACATCGCATCAGCCGCGCGCCAACCAAGCTGCCCAGCAAGGCGAATATTCTGCGGCATCGCAAGGATCGCCATAGCCCGGCGCAGCGCCTCGCGGTTGGGCGCAACACAGGCGAGGCGTGCCTCAACCAGAGACGTGATCCTCGCGCGAACCTTCATCATCGCAAGCGTTTCGGGCGGCAATGTCGTAGTCATCGCGGCATCAACCGCGCCAAACCACGCATCAATCATCGCCGTCTTACTTGCAAAGGCCAGTGCCGCCACAGCAGGGTTAATGCCGAGCGCAAGGGCCGCATTCTCGACTGCTTTTTCGCCCCAGCCGTCAAATCCCGCATGGCGTGGCAGTTCCACCGCCAACAGCGCGCGCAGCTCATCAAGCGTATAATCCTGAATAGTCTCTGCCACTGCTATAGTGTCCTTTTCAAACGCGGTGATTTTCAAACCCGGTGACAAGGTGAACATGGGGTGCTACTGTGATCAGGTCAATCGGCGGAGGGCCGAAAGTAGGGGATTTAGGGTCATGGCAAAGTTTTTCGGCAATCTGGGCGGCGTAATCGCAGCGAGCAGCATTCTACTGCTTCTGGTTATTTTTGGATTCCACGGTGGAACTGATACCAGCCCCTACCTCAATGGCCTGTACCGTTTCCTCCACACGCTGTTTGGCATCATGTGGATTGGGTTGCTCTATTATTTCAATTTCGTCCAAATCCCGACGATGCCGCAAGTTCCGGCTGAGTTGAAGCCCGGCGTATCCAAGCATATCGCGCCTGCTGCGCTCTTCTGGTTCCGCTGGTCTGCGCTTGCGACGATCGTGATGGGGATCATGATTGCAGCGCACAATGGCTATCTTGGTCAGGCGCTGGCGTTTCAAGAAGGTTTCAGGATGATTGGGCTCGGCATGTGGCTTGCCCTTATTATGGGTTTCAACGTCTGGTTTGTGATCTGGCCAAATCAGAAAAAGGCGCTTGGTCTGGTTGAGGCGGACGCTGATACCAAGGCAAAGGCGGCAACCACCGCGATGATTTTCAGCCGCACCAACACATTTCTATCGATGCCGATGCTCTATTGCATGGTGATGCAGGGCGTTCTCGGCGGCGGATAACCAACGCGCGACAACCGCAAATCGGAAGAAAGTGCCTCATTTCGGGGCACTTTTTTTTGCGCCACTTCCGCGCGATTTGACGCTTGTGGATTGGAAACAAGCGCGTTAACTTTCCGTTAATTAACGGGGTCACGTATCGAGTCGATTATCTTTCTACATGTAAATAGGGATGTTGTACGATGAAAAAAATTGCTGCACTCGTTTTAGCCACTTTTGCCACGGTAGCCACACCTGCTTTAGCCGGGACAACCGTTTTCACTGGTAATACAACCGCTGGACCTACTTATAATCGACCACTATCGGGGCGTCCGCCAACGGGTCTTTCGGCTGTGGGAACAGCAGTGCGCTATGTCGTCACCCCTTTCACAGTCAGTGTGAGTGGAAATTATAACTTCTTGAATTCATCGGCTCATGACAGCTTTCTTGGCGTTCATCGTAACGCGTTTAGTCCAGCCAATGGGCTTCTCAATGCGCTTGCTTATGATGATGATGCAGGGCCAGGGTCGGACTCAGCGATTACCGCGCTTGGACTGCTTGCTGGCGTTTCCTATTTTGCGGTTAGCTCAGGCTTTGCAAACACTGACTTTGGCCGCTTCACGCTGACGATTGATGGTCCCGGCAACATCATCGGTGCTGGTGGCGGTGGCGTGCCTGAACCGGCAACTTGGGCGATGCTGATCTTTGGTTTTGCAGGCGTTGGCGCGGCGCTTCGTCGTCGGCGGAGCAGTTCGGTTGCTGTAACCGCCTGATCTGCACAGCAATTTAAGGCAGCGAACCGAGGCATCGGTTCGCTGCCTTTTTTATTGCGCGCAATATGTCTCATTTTCGGGCAGTTTTTTATATGGTTAACATAGCATTCACCGCTTGTGCAGGGCGATTAAGAGAGTTAACATTTTCTTTCAATCCCAAAAAAGGGGTGTGTTGATTCGATCAAAATTTTGTTTGCGGTCAAAATAAGAAAAAGGAGATTGAGGTGAAAAAATTATTCGTTTCTTTGGCGCTTGCTGCAACCGCAGTGATTGCCATGCCAGCTTTGGCACAAGAATCAGCCGGTAAAACGGGAAGCGTAAATACGCGCTTTACCCCGACTCCAAATTCGTCGCTAATTTTCACGGGAAGCAGCGTTTTCACTGGCGATACCACTGGCGGTCTTACTTATAATCGTCCAGTTGCAGGCATTCCGCCAACGGCGCTTTCAGGCGTTGGCACCGCAGTGCGCTATGTCGTCACCCCATTCCGGGTTACCACCAGCGGCAATTATAACTTCTTCAATACGACGGGTTATGACAGCTATCTCGGCATTCATGCGGGTTCGTTTGATCCAACCAATGGCCTGCTCAATGCCATCGCTTACAATGATGACTTCAACGGCACGCTAGACGCTGGGTTCTCGAACCTTGCTCTGCTTGCTGGCGTATCCTATTTCGCGGTCAGCAGCGGCTTTGACAACACCGATTTTGGTGCGTTCCGGCTTGATATCAACGGCCCCGGCAACATCCTTCCCATCGGTGGCGGCGGCCCCGGCGGCGTGCCTGAGCCAGCAACATGGGCCATGTTGATCTTCGGTTTTGCTGGCATCGGCGCAGCGCTTCGCCGCCGTCGTTCGGCAGGTGTGGCTGTTACAGCCTAATCACACCCTAACTGAATAATAAAAAGGATCGGCGAAGCAATTTCGCCGATCCTTTTTTATGCCTTGAAGATGCGGTGTCTTATTTTTGCAATTCCGCCAGAAATTCGCGGATGCGCTTGGCGTTGATGCCAAAATCGCTTGCGCCAACCCGGCTGACCGAACGCATATTGACGGTGGTTGACTGGCCATCAGCGGTCGGTGTTGCCACAATCACAACGTCATCCTTGAATTTGAAGGGTGATACGGTGTCGGTTGCCTCAAGACGCCCTGCTGCTCCGGGGGTAATCGTCCAACCGCGCGCGCCTGCGAGTGTTTGGGCGCGGGCAATCGCTGCATCGGGGGCCATGCGCAGGGTAATCGGCGCGATATCGCCATAAGCTTTGCGGTGGAGTGTGCGCCACTGATCAAGGCTTTCAACGCCAGCCAAATTATCCTTGCGCATCGCAAGTGCTGCGAATGCAGGCGGGTTGGCAAGATCGGTCGTCACGTCATGGATCGGAGGAAGGCTGACCCCACGGTAAATCCACGGGCCAACGCCAGCAAGCACAACCCCGCAGAGCAGCAAGCCGATGGCAATCCGCCGGCCAAGCCCACTTCCTTGGCCATTGCGGATGAGCGCAAACAGGCCAACTAAACCGCCAATTGTCCCGAACAGAAACGCCACGGCCACCATCAGCAATCCTATAGTGAAAGGCCAAAACCCCTGCCCTGATCCATAGGATCCAGCGACAGCAAGGACGGTGCCGATGATGCCAAGCCAAAGGCTGGTTCCCGCACTGCGCGTCGGGCGGCTGCTGGTGTTGCTTCCGATGACATCATTCATTGTATTTCTCCCTCATAACGCCGCCCGCGTGCAACCCAGACTGCAAGCATTATCGCCACTCCATAGGCGAGAAGGCCTGAGATTGGAACCGACACATCAAATACGCGCGGCGGCGCAAACCAATTAACCGATTGCGCCACTGCAAAAAACAGAATGAGCGTAGCCACAGCGAATGATCGACCCTTTGGCGGGTTCGCCTTCAGATACAGCCACAGCGCTACGGCTGTCAGGCCAATCTCAAGCGGCATTTCGATCAGTGGGTAATTCCATAACCCCAATCCCAATTTGGGCGGTGCCCCAACCAAGGTCAGGTCAGGCGCATGGACAATAAGATCAAGCACCCAGTGCGAAATGACAACCAGCCCACCGATCAGTCCAGTTCTCCAATGTGCGCCAAATAGCTTCAAAAGCACCGCAAATCCGGCGGCCCATACGAATGCCCCAACCAAACTATGGGTATAGGGCATATGATATAAATCCATCGGATTCATTACCGTAGTCCCCGGCACGATCCGCATCGCCTCTACGCCGAGCAAGACAAAACCGAAAAACCCAATATCGACAAGTTGTGCCGCGACAAACAGCACCCCGAGCTTTGGTGCACCGCGCTGCGTGGCGGCAATCAGTGCTGCGCTGTAATGGCCGATGAACATATCGCTTTTCCCCAACCCCTCGATAATAGCCGTAACTCTAATCGTTTCTGACGCAGATCAAATAGTCGCGTGATCGCCGTCACAAGAATTTTGCTATATTCCTGCTAATCTGCCGACGCGACCCAAGGACGTTCGTTTATTTGGACGTTCCGACTGCGACCCGGATGCTCTGCGTTCGGGTCGCCCTTTTCGACCGTTAATGGGTCTGGAGTGTGCCCTCGCGAATCGGGCAAACTCCAGACCGAGCTTTTCGGCAAAGCGCTACCTAGCGTCAAAGGCGGCAAGAGCTTTGCCGATCCACTCGGGCAAACGGCATGATGATCCGCTCGCCAAATCAACGTTGACATTGATAATTTCGATGGTGGCCCGCAAATCATCAGCAGGACTTTTTGTAGCGCCGTGAATTTCAATCCACGTCGCCAGGCTTGATCGACCAATCCGTGCGGTGCGCGCGTAAAGGTCAATCTCTTCATCATAGCGTATTGGTGCTTTATATTCGACGAGCGCGCGTGCGACATGAAATTCTAACGCCGCCCATGCCTCGCCATTTGCATGAAGCCCTGCCGCGCGCCAATATTCGGTTACGGCAACGTCTGCATATTCAAGATAGCGCGAATTGAAAACGACCGCCTGCGCATCAATCTCGGCATAGCGCACCCGGACACGCGTATTAAAAGCAAAATCAGCACGTGCCATTAGTGGACGGCCCGATCCTGAACATTGCCCTTGCTGGCAAGGCTGAATCGCGGTTCAGCTTTGCTGAGCGTGCCGAGCAGCAACTGCGCGGCATAGCGGCCTACCTCAGGCCCATGTTTGAACCCATGGCCTGAGCCTGCGCCGACGATGACCGCGTTGGCCCAGTCGGGGTGGCGGTCAATCAACAGATCGCCGTTCGCACTATTTTCATACTGACATACGCGGCTTTCGACGAGCGGCGCGTCTGCCATACCAGGAAAACGTCGTTCCATATAGGCGCGAACATCGGTCAGCCCTTCAGCGGATGCAACGCGGTCCCCTGCATCGGGATCAATTGCCGGGCCGTGTTTATCAAAGGCGATCTTGAAGCCGCGCGCTTCAAGGTCAGGGCAACCATAATATAGCGAACCTTGGTTAAAATCGGCCCAGCCGGGTTGCGTGTCAGCGCCAAAACGGGTGTCCCCGGCGGGCGGCGCGAAGAAATATACTTCCTGACGCGTTGGGAAGATTCTGCCGCCGATCAACTCAGGGAAGAGCTTGGGCAGCCAAGGCCCGCACGCGAAGACGAAGCGTTTGGCGCGGATGATATCACCGCGCACGGTTGTCAACGCATCAAGTGGCTTTCCCGTTTGCGGGGGCGTTATCTGTGCCTGAAGATAGGTGCCGCCATCCCGCACGAAACGATCAACCAATGTTTGCACCGCGCGGCGCGCCATCAAGATACCAAGCTTTGGCTCATAAAGCCCTAGCGCAATATCGCTAAAATCCATTTGCGGAAACTTCTGTGTCATCGCCGCGCGGTCAAGCAATTGGGTTGGCAGCTTCATCGCCTTATGCGCCGCCATCGTTGCAGTTATATAAGGATCCTCGCCTTGAAAGAAGAACAGCACCCCCGCCTCATGAAATATCGGAAGCCCAGCAAGTGCAGAAAGCCGTTTCCAAGCGCCGAGAGAGTCCCATGCCATGCGCGTGTAAACATCATCAGCACCGTAAGCCGTGCGCGTCAGCCGCGATTCTCCGCCAGATGAGGCGCGGGCGTGGGCCGGGCCCCATGCATCGATTAAAAGCACTTTCTGCCCAGCCGCTCGCAATCGCTCCGCCGTCCACGCGCCGAATACGCCGGCACCAACAACCGCGACATCATAGCGTTCGGTTTTTAGCATCACGCCCCCCTTTGCACCGTCAACTGCGATCGCTGCTGATGTTGCCGCGATCATCGCCCGGCGTGAAATCGCTGGCCCGCTCATCCGACCTTTGCCGGGGTGTTCACGCCCATGCTCAATAGATATTTCTTCACATTGCGCGCGGCTTGGCGGAGGCGCTGTTCATTTTCGACCATCGCGATGCGCACATACCCCTCGCCTTCCTCACCGTAACCAACCCCTGCCGCGACCGCGACCCCGGCATGGGTAAGCAACTGCTTTGAAAACTCAAGGCTGCCCAAATGCGCAAGTGCGGGCGGGAGCGGGGCCCAGGCAAACATGCTCGCGCGTGGGCTTGGGATATCCCAACCGGCGCGACCAAAGCTTTCGACCAGCACGTCACGGCGTTTCTGGTAAAGCAGCCGGTTGCTTTCAACAATATCTTGCGGGCCGTTGATCGCCGCGACTGCAGCCGCCTGAATTGGCGTGAATGCGCCGTAATCAAGGTAGCTCTTCACGCGGGTAAGCGCTCCAATCAAAGTCTTATTGCCCACTGCAAAACCAATCCGCCAGCCCGCCATTGAATAGGTTTTGGACATGCTGGTAAATTCTACCGCTACATCCTTGGCTCCCGGCACCTGAAGGATTGAAGGCGTTGGGCAGCCGTCAAAATACAGCTCGGAATAGGCAAGGTCAGACAGCACCCACAGACCGTGCTGTTTGGCAAAGGCAACAACGCGTTCATAAAATGCGAGATCAACAACCTCAGCGGTTGGGTTTGACGGGTAGCCCATCACAAGCACTGATGGCTTTGGCACGGTGAACTTCATCGCGCGTTCAAGCGCTTCGAAATAGCGCTCATCGGGCGTTGTCGGCACACTGCGGATCGTTGCGCCTGCAATGATGAAGCCGAATGTGTGGATTGGATAGCTTGGGTTGGGTGCTAGGATCACATCGCCCGGCGCGGTGATCGCTTGGGCAAGGTTCGCGAGCCCTTCTTTTGATCCAAGCGTCACGACCACTTCGGTTTCGGGATCAAGATCAACGCCGAAACGCCGCGCGTAGTAGCCCGATTGTGCCTTGCGCAGGCCGGTTATTCCCTTTGACGCAGAATAGCCGTGCGCATCGGGTTTCGAAGCGACTTCGCAAAGTTTGGCGATCACGTGAGGCGGTGGCGGCAAATCAGGGTTGCCCATGCCCAGATCAATAATATCCTCACCCGCCGCGCGCGCCGCCGCTCGCATCGCATTGACTTCAGCGATGACGTAAGGAGGAAGACGTTTGATGCGGTAAAATTCTTCGGACATTATACCTGCCTAGTAGAAGCGGTGGAGGTGTACAAAGCCGCTCATGCGGGATTTTGCCCTGCGATGCTAGGGGGTATCCCCACGCGCCCATGAGCGCTGATTTTTGGGAAGGCGGCTGTCGGGATCAAATACGCTGATCTTGTGCGGCAGGTCTGGATCCCATTTCCACAGCACCAGATTGATATCATCGGCAGTCGCGCCGGGAACGTAGGAGGGTATAATCGCGCCCGCAAACCCGCGCCCACGCAGCCCTTTGGCAATGGCCTGCGATGGTGCGATCCGGCCCGATAACTGATGGCTCATCCAGCCGCAGGCCATATCAGCCGATTTGACGTTATGAGAAGCCTGCGATGTTTCATCGCGCAAATCGGCGATATCAGCACAATCAACATCATATTCGCACAGCGTGATTGGTGGCAGCCGGTTGGTAAAGCCTTGGGTGATTTCCATGACGGCGGTGACAGCATCAAGCGAGAGATAAAGCGTCGCCTCACCTTTGCGATTAAACCGCCCTCCTGTCAGTCTTGCACCTTCACCTGAGGTTGGCGCAAAAGACCAATAGGGATCATGCCCGCGATACGCGCGTCCGCGAAATATCACTTTTGACGGTCAGGCAAAGCCGCCGAGCGCGACGTGATCAAGATAGTCACGCACCGCGCCTGCTTTGCCTGATTTGACCAATGCCTCTGCGGTGCGGCCATCAAGTGCGGGGATCGGTTGCGACCGATACCAAGCCATCGCCTGAATGTCGCCGCCCGCCCAATCCTGAACGCGCGCAAGGATTTCGAGCATTTCAGTCATCCGTGCTTGTGCTTTTGGCGCGCTGCTGCGGCCTGCTTTACTCACGGTAGTTGCGGCAAGCCCGGCGGTTTCGGCAAGCTGCACGCGTGACATGCGAAACATCTGCGCGGCGCGAGCGCTGTCAATGGCACCGCCCTTGCCGATAAAATCAGGTGAGAATGCCAAGCTAGCCATGTCCAATCCTTAGTCCAGATCAAGTACACTATATTGGACACGATCTAATAAATTGCAAGAGCTTTCACTCGGTAGCGATTGCCATTGTCTCGCTAGCAGTCGTCCCACGCTTCGCCTGCGCAGCTTCGAAACGAAGCGCGCCGTCCTCAAGCTTGCCGTAGCGCATCAGTTTTTTGTCCGCCGTGTAATTATGATGGACAATCCACGGATCAATATTACCTTGTTTTGGCACCAGCCCCTTGGCACGCTGCACATAGCCTGAGGTGAGGTTCATCATCCCTTCGTCATTTTCGCCAACGCCTTCGGCGCGGGCAACGACGATGGGTTTGCCGATTTCGGCCATATGGCCCAGCAAGCGGCAGACATATTCGCTGATCAAGTCGGCCTTGAGCGTCCACGATGCATTTGAATAACCGAATGACGAAATCAGATTAGGGATGTTGCTATACATGCAGCCTTTATAGCTGAAGGTATCGCCGATGCGTGTCTCCACTCCGTCCACCAAAATTTTGACCCCGCTCATAATCTCCATTTTCAGGCCAGTGGCTGAGACAACAATATCTGCCTTGAGCGTCTTACCTGATGTGAGCGTGATGCCGTCGGCGGTAAAATGATCAATTGTGTCAGTCACAACTTCAGCTTTGCCGCCTTTAATCGCGGTAAACATATCGCTATCGGGCACAAGGCACAGTCGCTGTTCCCACGGGTTATAGCGCGGGGTGAAATGCGTTTTGACATCATAACCGTCAGGCAATTCTTTGGTGACCATATCAAGCAGGCGTTCACGATTTTTCGCAGGATTACGCTGCGTCGAATTGTAGAAAAACTGCTGCATGAAGATGTTTTTGAAGCGGGTGATATCATAGGCGACGCGCTCAGGCAGGATCTTGCGGATCACATTGGCAAAGCGGTCTTTGGCAGGACGCGTCACATAATATGTCGGCGACCTTTGGAGCATGGTGACATGACCAACGCCGCTGCTTGCCATGGCCGGAACGATCGTCACCGCCGTCGCGCCGCTGCCGATCACAACGACATTCTTGCCGGTATAGTCAAGATTTTCTGGCCAGAATTGGGGATGAAAGACCTGGCCTTTGAAATTTTCACGGCCCTTAAATTCGGGAATATAAGGATCGGTGTAACTGTAATATCCGGTGCACATATGAAGGAAGGCGCATGACATGGTGACGGTTTCGCCGCCGCGATCAATTGTAACGCTCCAACGCGCCTCGCCGCTGTCCCACGCGATTTGTTTGACCCGGTGATCATAGCGGATCAGCTTTTCAATGTCATATTCGCGCACAGTTTCTTGAAGATAGCCCAGAATTGCAGGCGCATCAGCAATTGATTTTTCATGCGTCCACGGTTTGAAGCTGAAGCCGAGCGTGTGCATATCTGAATCAGAACGGATGCCGGGATATTTGAACAAATCCCATGTGCCGCCGAGCGCCGCGCGACCTTCAAGGATTGCAAAGCTGCGATCCGGGCAGCGCTGCTTCAAATGACACGCCGCGCTAATCCCCGAAATCCCTGAACCAACGATGATTACATCAACGAATTCGGTCGTCATGGCCGTCTCTCCTGCCCTGAAATTGGGCTTTCCAAGGAGATAGATTGTCATAAACATGCCGGTTGTCAATTGAAACGCGATATCGCTCGCATCGCTATTCCCGCTGACGTCCAAGCACGCTATGCCAACTAAACCGATTCCGTAAGGATATTCAGCGATGACCAGCGACCCAGCGACAACCACTTTCCCCACGCTCGAAGAAATGCAGCACTGGACATGGGTTGTCGGCAAGGCGCAGCAGATGATGATTGAACATAGCTTAAAGCTGTCGGGGCAAAGCGACTCAGGCGGCGCTGCTCAGCCAATGGCGTTTCCGAGCTTTGGTGACGGACAGAGTTTCATCAAGGCGACCACCGATTTCTGGAGCGATAGCCTCAGCCTGTGGCAACGCTTCCTGACGCCAGCGCAATCGGATGCGCCGCCTGCCGCGATCAAGGATCGCCGCTTTGCAGCACCCGAATGGGCGGCAAATCCAATGTTTGATATGATCCGCCAAAGCTATCTGATGATCTCAGACCATATGCTTAAAGCCGCTGACAGCGTGCAAGGCGTTGACGCTGCGCAGAAAGAAAAAATCGCTTTTGCCACGCGGACGATGGTTGAGGCGATGAGCCCTGCCAACTTTGCGATGACCAATCCAGTGGTCTTACAGAAAACGATGGAGAGCGGCGGGCAGAATTTGCTCAAAGGGCTTGAGCATATGCTCGTTGATCTTGAGCGCGGGCAGCTCACCCATACTGATCCAGACGCGTTTGAGGTTGGCCGCAATATCGCGATTACACCGGGCAAGATCATCCACGAAACCCCGCTTTATCAGTTGATCCATTATGCGCCGACGACGCCTGACGTTCTCGCCACGCCGCTGGTGATTTTCCCTCCGTGGATCAACCGTTTCTACATCCTTGATCTCAATCCTGAAAAAAGCTTCATAAAATGGGCGGTTGAACAGGGTGTTTCGGTGTTCATCGTTTCGTGGAAATCGGCTGACGCGTCGATGAAAGATGTCATCTGGGATGATTATGTTGTGCGCGGCGAAATTGACGCGATTGATACGGTGCGTGATTTGCTCGGCGTCGAAAGCGTCCATACAATTGGTTACTGCGTTGCTGGAACGACACTTGCCGCAGCACTAGCGCTGCTTGAAGCGCGCGGCGAGGCAGCTAAGGTCAAAAGCGCGACCTTCTTCACAGCTCAAGTGGATTTCAGCAAATCGGGCGAGCTTCAAATTTTCATTGATGATGAACAATTGAAGATGATCGAGGGGATAGCGAGCGATGGCTATCTTGACGGGCGCTACATGGCGCTGACGTTCAACCTGTTGCGCGGACGCGATCTGATCTGGAATTATGTCGTCAATAATTATCTGCTGGGTGAGGATTATCCGCCGTTCGATCTGCTCCACTGGAACGGCGATACCACAAACCTTCCCGTCAAATGGCACCAGAGCTATTTGAAGGATCTTTACCGCGATAACCGGCTGGTGATCCCTGGTTCAATGGTGGTGGCCGACACGCCGATTGATCTGCGCACCGTCAAAACCCCGTGCTATATTCAGGCAGGGCGCGAGGATCATATCGCGCCGGCTGAAAGCGTGTGGAAAATCATGGATCATTTCGCCGGGCCAAAACGCTTTGTGCTTGCGGGCAGCGGGCATATTGCGGGCGTGGTCAACCCGCCGCACGCGACCAAGTATCAATTTTGGCGCAATGACGCGGCGAAGACATTCGCCGATTATGTTGCCGGGGCGGTCGAGACCAAAGGCAGTTGGTGGCCTGACTGGATCGAATGGCTGCGCGGTCATGACGGTGCGACGGTTAAAGCCGACGGCGCACGGATTCCTGGCAAGGGCAAGCTCAAGGCAATCGAAGATGCGCCGGGGCGCTACGCCAAAACGCGTTAGTTAGCCTTACGAAGACAGTAAGCTTGCGTCCAAATGAGGGCGCTCAGGAATGGTACGCGCGAAATCAGCCGGCCCGTCGCTTGCAGGAACGATGCGCCCGCCTTCCCAAAAACTTCAGCGATGACGGGCAGATAAAAGCCGAACAGCGCCTGCTCTTCAATCACAAAACCAGCGGCCTTTATCTGTGTTTGCAACTGTTTGCGCGTCAGCAAGTTAATATGGCCAAGCTCTTCGGCTGTGCCATAAATCCTCTTGGCAAGCGCCAGCACCGGTTTGAATTTGAACAAGCGTGCCATCAACTCAACCGTTGCATAGCGTTGCGGGGTTGACAGGATCAGCACCCCTCCAGGTTTTAGGGCTGCATAAAATTGGTCGAGCATCGCCTGACTACGGCCCGGCGGCACATGCTCAAGCACTTCGGAACACAGCGCGATATCAATGCCCCGAAACCCTTGATCATAGGTCGCATCAGCAAGTTTGACCTCAACTCCGCTAAGCTGGCTAACACCGTCAAGAAATGCCGGATTGATATCAACCGCGCGGACAGCCGCACCCTGATCAACAAGAAACCGGGTAAAAACGCCGCAACCGATTCCGACTTCGAGAACAACATCGTCAGGCCGGAGCCGCGCTGTCAGTTGCGCCTCAATCCAGTCACGCCGTGCGCAGTGAAGGCCACGGCGCGTGGGGTTGGGATCATGATATAGCTTTTCCTGAAAGGCGATGTCGGCTTGGCCAATTGTGGGGGCTGCGTTGTTCATAATGCGTCTTCCATTCCGATTTCTTGACGGACGATATAGATTGGACGCTGCTTGGTTTCGACCAGAATCCGCCCGACATATTCGCCGAGTACCCCGAGCGAAATAAGCTGTAGCCCGCCGAAAAACAGTACTGCGGTCATCAGCGAGGCATAGCCCGGCGCGTCAATCCCCGTGATGATCGTGACGACTATAATATAAAGCGCGTACAGGAATGACAGTAGCGCCACGATAACGCCGACATAGCTCCAGATCCGCAGCGGCGCGGTTGAGGCGGAGGTGATCCCGTCAAGCGCGAGTGTCCAAAGTCTCCAATAACGGAATTTGGTGGTGCCAACGCTGCGTTCAACCCGGTCATATTCAACCGCTGTTTGTTTGAAGCCGCTCCACGCGAACAGCCCCTTCATAAAGCGGTTGCGCTCGGGCATGGCCTTGATGACATCAACCACCTTGCGGTCAAGCAAGCGGAAATCGCCCGCATGTTCAGGGATTTTGTCATGGCTCAGGCGGTTGTGCGCGCGGTAATAGAGATCAGCGGTAAGCCGCTTTGGCAGGCTGTCACTCGCGCGGTTGCGGCGGACGCCGTAGACCACCTCATGGCCCGCGCGCCACGCCTTGATCATATCACCGATCACTTCAGGCGGGTCTTGCAGGTCAACGTCAATTGGGATGACGGCTGCCCCGCGCGCAAAATCAAGCCCTGCCGAAAGTGCGGGTTCCTTGCCAAAATTGCGTGAGAAGCTGATCGCGCGGATACGCGGGTCGGCTTGGTTGGCGGTGATAATCGCGGCAAGCGTATCATCGCTGCTGCCGTCGTCAATAAACAGGATCTCCCACGCCTTGGCGGCGGGATCATCAAGCGCGTCAAGCACCGCCCCAACCCGCGCGATGAAAGGCGCGATGGCCTCTTCTTCGTCCTTTACAGGAACGATGATCGACAGGATCGGAACGGTGGGAACGGCCATAAGCTATCCTTGGCGCGACTATGGTTAACGAAACGTAAAGACGCTTATCCGAAAACCCATTTGCGGTTGAGTGTAAAGGTGAGGATCGGCGTTACGAGGACGATGGGGATAACTGGCCACCATGTCGGGCCGCCAAGGTATTTGACCAGCCACCACACGAAAAACTGATTGGTGAGAAAGCCCGAAACATTCGTCACTGCAAATTTGAGTGTGCGCAGCGGCGCATTATCGCGACTGCCGTGGCCTTTGAAGCTCCAGCGGCTGTGAAGCAGATAACCAACCCCCGACGCCACAATGAATACCAGCGTCAGTGAGACATTGGGATCAACCCCGCCAAAACGCGCCACCGCCCAATATCCGCCCGCAACCAGCAGTGTCAAAAAACCACCGCTCAAGCCAAAACGAATGACTTGCCCCGCCAATTGCTGCGTGTCCTCATTCAGATGTTGCTTAATCAAAACCGCAGCTACCTTGTTCTTTAACCATGAGGCTTTAAGGCCGCGCATGTCAGAATAACATAGCCAAGGCAATTAGCGCACATCATGCAACAGAACGGCACCGACATTTTCTCACGTCACTGGCTGCGCTGGCTGCTGCTGCTCTGGGTGCTGAGCGCGGTGGGCCTCGTGCTGTACCGCTGGCCGCAAATCAATTGGTTCGCGCTTGGCGATACTGACGATAATATGCGGATGATGCAGGTGCGCGCGCTTCTGGGCGGGCAGGATTGGTATGATCTGCGCCAATACCGCCTCAATCCGCCGCTGGGCGCGGACATTCACTGGTCACATTTGGTTGACCTGCCGCTGGCGGCGATCATCCTCATTTTCAAACCGTTTCTAGGCGGGGCGGTGGCCGAAAAAATCGCGATTGCGGTTGCGCCAATGCTCCCACTTGGGGTTGTGTTTGTCGGGCTTGGCCTGACGGTACGTCGACTGGTTGCGCCTGCAAGTTTCATTGTGGCGGCGGCGATTTTCCTGTGTTCCTATTCGGCCCTTCTGATGTTCATGCCGACGCGGATTGATCATCACGGCTGGCAATTGGCCATGCTGACGCTGTTGCTTGCCGGGCTTGCTGATCCAAAGCAGACGCGTGGCGGGCTGACTGTTGGGATTGCGACGGCGCTTTCGCTCGTCATCGGGCTTGAGATGCTGCTGTATCTCGCAATTGGCGGCGCAGCTGTTGGCTTGCGCTGGATCATCGATCAGGATCAGCGGGTGCGCCTACGCAGCTACGGCGCATCACTCGCAGTCGGGGTGGCACTCGGCTTCGCCGGGTTTGCGTCCTATGCCAACCGCGTGCCGCGCTGCGATGCGCTGACCCCGGTTTGGCTTTCGGTGATGGTATTGGCAGGTGCGCTGCTCGTTGCGCTGTCATTCATCCGCGTCGAAAAGACCAGCCACCGTTTCCTGTTGGCGGGATTGGCAGGCGCGATTTCGCTTGGCTTCCTAGCGCTCGTCTGGCCCGATTGTCTTGGTCGGCCAGAGCAAGTTTCGCCTGAACTTGAAAAGCTGTGGCTCGCCAACATCAGCGAGGCCAAGCCGCTCTATAAACAAAATTGGCCGACGATCCTCTCGGTATCAGTGCTCGTAATCGGCCTGTTCGGCAGTTTTTGGGCGCTATGGCGTGAACGGACGAACGAGCGCGGCGCGGCGTGGGCGAGCGTGGCTTTGCTGTCGCTGCTCTCCGCGCTGATGCTGCTCTGGCAAACGCGCGCGGCGGCAAGTGCGCTGATGTTTGCCGTGCCTGGTGCCACCGCGCTTGGCTGGGCAATCATCCCCCGGCTGCGCGCGCACAATAATATGCTGGTACGTGTGTTCGGCACGACGGCGGCATTCATGCTCGTCTCGGGGCTATGGGCGCAACTTGTGATTGGGCAAATTCCCGATCCCAAGGTCGCGACGCCGCGTATGAAATTGGTGAGTAAAGCTAACTCGACCTGCCCGACGCTGCCCGCGCTGCGCCCGATTGCGCTGTTGCCCAAGGCAGTGATCATGACGTTCGTTGATTTGGGGCCAAGGCTGATCACGGTGACGCATCACAGTGCCATCGCTGGCCCGTATCACCGCAACGGCGATGCGATCCTTGATATTCACAAGGTATTTCGCGGGCAGCCGAGCGAGGCGCGCGCGATTATGCAACGCCACAGCGCGACGATGCTGCTGATCTGCCCGAACATGTCCGAATCGACGATCTATGCGGTGCAAAATCCAAAAGGTTTCTATGTTCAGCTTGCCAAGGGGCAGGTACCGGACTGGCTTGAGCCTGTCGCACTGCCTGCGCGTTCGCCCTATAAACTGTGGCGGGTGAAGCCCTGATGCACAGCCTGCCGCTCTTCGTCCGTTTGCAGGGCCGCGCGGTGATCCTGCTTGGCGAGGGAGACGCGGCATCGGCGAAGCGCGCACTGCTTGAACGCGCCGGAGCTAAAATTATCGGTGAAGACGGCAGCGCCGCGCTCGCGATTGTAGCGATTGAGGATGAAGCGGCGGCGGTGGAGGCGGTGGAGAGGCTCAAGGCGCGCGGCATATTGATCAATGCGGTTGATCGGCCCAGCCTGTGCGATTTCACGCTGCCCGCAATCATCGACCGTGATCCCGTGCTGATCGCAATTGGCACGGGTGGGGCATCGGCGGGGCTTGCAAAGGCGCTGCGCCAGCGGCTTGAAGGTGTGATACCGCAGTCGCTTGGCGCGTTGGCGGATGCGTTGAAAAATGCGCGATCCTTGATGCGCGCGCGTTTTCCTGATGCTGCTGAGCGACGCCGCGCGATTGACGCGGCCCTTGATCCCGGCGGGCCGCTTGATGTTCTTGCAGCGCATAATGCAAGTGCGGTTGAGGATTGGCTAACCGATCCAGTAAGTGGAACGAGTGGAGGCTATCACCACCTGATTATCACGTCAGATGATCCCGATGATCTAACACTCGGCCAAGCGCGGCTGCTTGGTCAGGCTGACCAGATATTCCACACCCCCAATATTTCGCCTGCGATTCTCGCGCGCGGGCGTGCTGATGCGGTGCGCAGCGCTTGCTCTGCCCCGCCTGATCCGCCATTTGAGGGCGTTATTCTTTATCTGGAGCAGCGTTGATGCGCGGATTTGTTTTGAACGACGGTGCGCCGACTGAAATGGCGCTTGCTGATGCCGCCGCCCAATTTGGCAAGGCTCAGTTTGTCTGGCTGCACCTTGATGGCCGAAAGGATGAGGCGCGACAATGGCTTGCTGCGCAGTCAGACATTCCCGAAATCGCGCGCAGTGCCTTGCTCGCTTCGGAAACCCGGCCACGTAGCGACACGATTGGCCACGGTGCGCTGGTTAATCTGCGCGCACTGGGGGCAACGCCCGAGGATGATCCCGATCCGCTCGTTTCAATGCGCTTCTGGGCGGAGACTGGGCGGGCAATCTCGCTCACCTATCGCTCACCGCTCGCGCTTGAACCAGTTATCGCCCAATTTCTGGAAGGCGAGATTAGCGATGGCGGCGATCTTGTTTCCGAAGTCGCCGTCCATATCACTGAACAACTTGATCCCCATATCGCCGCAATGGGCGATACGCTTGATGATATTGAAGTCGGGCTGGAGAGTGAACGGCTGCCAGCGCTTCGCCGCAAGGTCAATCATGTCCGCAGCCGCGCGATCAGCTACCGCCGGTTTGTGGCACCACAGCGCACCGCACTTGAAAGGCTTGCGACCAATCCAAGTGACTGGCTTGATGAGGATGACAGGCTCCACTTGCGCGATGCTGCTGATCGTTTTGCGCGAATGGCTGAAGAGCTTGAGTCGATCCGCGAACGTGCGGCCATCGTCCATGATGAGTTGACTGACCTGCGCGCTGAACAGCTTGATGCGCGCAGTCTTGTGATTTCAATCGTCGCCTTCGTCTTCCTGCCGCTGACGTTTCTCACCGGGCTGCTCGGCATGAATGTCGAAGGCATTCCCTATGCCAAGGAGGTTTGGGCATTTTGGGGCGTGGTTGGTGTATGTATCATGCTGAGCCTGTTAGTAATCGGCTATTTCGTATGGCGACGCTGGCTCGAACGATAGGATTTGCCCGCTATGGTGCACAGTGTTTTTGAACTGTTCAAGATCGGCGTTGGCCCGTCATCATCGCACACAATGGGGCCGATGATTGCTGCTTGCGATTTTGTTGGAGGGCTGCGCCGTGACGGGCTGATGCCACGCACGGCGCGGGTTGCGGTGACGCTTTACGGTTCACTCGCGTTTACGGGCAAGGGCCATGCGACCGATAATGCGATCCTGCTCGGGCTTAGCGGGCAGCGGCCCGATACTGTCTGCCCCGACGGCGCGATTGCGATGGTCGCGGCGATCCGAGATACCCGAGAGATCAGGCTTGATGGTGTCCACTGTCTCCACTTTGATGAAGCGCGCGATCTGATCTTCAATCGCAAGGAACGCCTGTCATTCCATTCAAACGGGATGCTGTTCGTGGCTTATGATGATGCAGGTGCTGAACTGCGCGCATGGACGGCCTATTCGATTGGCGGCGGGGCCGTGGTTGATGAGGCACAGATTGCCGCGAATGCGCCACCCGCTGCGCTTGCAGATATCCCGCATAGTTTCTCGTCGGGTGACGGTCTGCTCGCGCAGTCGGCGGCCTCAGTGCTGACAATCGCTGCGCTCGCGCTCGCCAATGAAACCGCCCACATCGATGAAGCCGCAGTCCGCACAAAACTCGCGGCGATCCGCACGGCGATGTCGGACTGTATTGACCGGGGAATGCGCACCGGGGGCGAGCTTCCCGGCGGCCTCAAGGTTAAACGCCGCGCGCCCTTATTTCATGCCAATATTCTCGCGCGGCAAGAACGTGCGCTCGCTGATCCGCTCTCGGTGCTTGATTGGGTCAATCTTTGGGCGCTTGCGGTCAATGAGGAAAATGCCGCCGGGGGCCGGGTGGTGACTGCGCCAACCAACGGGGCGGCGGGAATCGTGCCTGCGGTGCTGCGCTATTATGAACGCTTTGTGCCGACAGCGACAGAGGCCGGGGCGGATAATTTCCTACTGACAGCGGGCGCGATTGGCAGCCTGTTCAAGGAAAATGCCTCAATCTCAGGCGCAGAGGTTGGCTGTCAGGGGGAGGTTGGCGTTGCCTGTTCAATGGCGGCTGCCGGACTGACAGCGGCAATGGGCGGCACCAGCGGCCAGATTGAAAACGCCGCTGAAATTGGCATGGAACATAATCTCGGCCTCACCTGTGATCCGGTTGGTGGGCTGGTGCAGGTGCCCTGTATTGAGCGTAACGCCGTCGGCGCGATCAAGGCGATTGAAGCCTCACGATTGGCACTGATGGGAGACGGCACGCACCGCGTCAGCCTTGATCAAGTAATTGAAACGATGCGGCGGACGGGGGCGGATATGAACCGCAAATATAAGGAAACCTCACTCGGTGGCCTCGCGGTTAATGTGGTCGAGTGTTAGGCAGCCACTGCATAGGCGCTCTGGCTTTCCTCTATCCACGCGCCGCCAAGTACGCGGTCGCCGTCATAAAGCACCGCCGCTTGACCCGGTGAGACGCCGTATTCGGGCGTGTCGAACATCAGCCATTCACCCTCGATCCGCGCAGGTACTGGCTTGGCGAGCGAGCGCACCTTTGCCATCACCGCGCGGCCTTCAACGCAGTCAAGCCAGCTTGGTTCGGACAGCCGCGCTGCACTCACCGCAAGTGCGGTACGCGGGCCAACGACAACGCGCTGCGCCTCTGGTTCAAGCCGGATGACATAAAGCGGCGCAGCTAGCCCGCCAAGTTCAAGCCCTTTGCGCTGGCCAACGGTATAGTGGATCAGCCCCTTGTGACGGCCAAGCTCGCGGCCCTCAAGGTCAACGATGGCGCCGTCGCGTTCGGCTTCAGGCCTGATTTTGCGGACGATGCTGGCATAGTCACCGTCGGGCACGAAACAGATATCCTGACTGTCGGGCTTGGCTGCAACACCCAATCCAAGCTCGGCGGCGATCTTGCGGACATCAGCCTTTGGCATCCCCCCAAGCGGAAAGCGCAGATAATCAAGCTGATCTTGCGTGGTCGCAAACAGGAAATAGCTTTGATCGCGCGCGGGATCGAGAGCGCGGTGCAGTTCAGCACCACCCGCACCAACGACTCGGCGGACATAGTGACCGGTTGCGAGACAATCTGCACCCAGTTCGCGCGCAAGCCTGAACAAATCAGTGAATTTCACCCCCATATTGCAGCGCACACAGGGGATGGGCGTGCGCCCGCGCAGATATTCGTCAGCGAAATGATCAATCACTGAGTCGCGGAAGCGGCTTTCATGATCAAAAACATAATGGGCGATGCCAAGGCTATCGGC
>JAYTPB010000180.1:0-46207 GCA_043747445.1 Sphingomonadales bacterium | reverse complement strand
AGAACTGGATATAGCCCAGCCGGTGTGCACCAGAAAGCGCGAGTGGAATATCACCCGTGCCGTCAGTATTGCGCTTGAGACCTGCGCCCGCAATCGCCGACATAGGGAGATTAACGCATTTGGGAAGCGCAATCCCGAAGCGAAAGACAACGCGGCGATTGGTAATCGTATAAACCGTCGCACGCGCGGCGAGCCACGCGAGAACATGCAGCAGCGCCACACCCGCCCCGCCGACAAGCAATGTCATCGCAAAACCAGACGCGTTGCCGTCAACCGCCGCCCATAACAGAAGCACTGCGAAATAGCCCGCAACCCAGCGGGTTTTGAATGCGTCACGGGCCAACCGTTTCCAACTTGGCGCACCCTGCCAGAGGATATGCTCACCCTCTGGCAGATCACCCGGAAGCCCGCGAATGGGCTCCAGATCATATTCTGCACTCACAGTACGGGCTCCTGCCGTGACGGTGTCGCGTAGAGATATCCGCCGCCGAAGTAAGCAACGACTTGCTCTTCCTCATCGCGGGTAATCTCACCGGGCTTGGCAATCGCTGGCACATTTGCAAATTGCGCCGCCGTGATGGCACTGCATGTCACATTGTTGCGGCCACGGTTCACCAACACCATCGTCATTGGCATCAGAACTTTGCGCGCACCTGTATCAACCTCAAGATAGCGGATCATCATTTCGGAGCGATCCACCCAGATATCGCTAACAGTACCTGCGATTTCACCATTAGCACCGCGCACAGTAAGCCCGCGTGGATCAACATCGCGCGTTTCAACCGTCGTGCCCGCCGCATCACCAATCGGAACGATCCGCAGATGACCTTCGGCAGTAACATCAGCAAATTTGGCACGTTGCGCGCGTGCGCCAGGGCCAACGCCTGCCATGATCGGATCGCCCACAGGCTCAATCGGGGCACCAGGCCAAGGAGAGACACGGCGCGCATTGGCAACCTCAATCGGATCACGGTCACTGTTCGGCGCGGTGTAGCTGCCCTGACCAAAAGGCAGGTTAAATGTTTTTGGTAGCGCCGTGTTAAACAGCGTCTCATCGCGGCGCAGGCGACCGCCAATATCATCCTCAACCGGATAGCCCTCACGCCGATCTTCACGGCGCAGGTAAATCACCAGCCCAAGGAAAAACAGGAAAAAGATATAAACCATCAATTCGGCAATATCGATGCTTCCGGCGATTAGATTAGTGTACATGGCGCACCTCCGCTAAAAATCTCAGTCATGTGGGAAATTCCGTCAACCCAAAGGGATGCGGCGTTTGTGTTTCACCCGGAGCCGCGCGCCGCACGAGCGGGCCAAGGGCGATCAGTGCTGCAAACAGCAGCGCAATTTCAATATGATAGACAAAACCGTAGGACGTCGCCGGGCCGGTCAGCGCTTCACCAAGCGCGCCGCGTTCAGCAAGGCCAGCGACGATATCACGAACGATCCCGCCCACAGCAATCGCGATGCCAGCGCACGACGCTTGCACCGCGCCCCATGCGCCGAGTGCTAGGCCTGATTGGCCGTTTGCGGCCAGCGCCATTGCAGCAGTAAGCGTGCCAACCGCGAACAGCCCGCCGCCAAATCCGATCAGCGCTATTCCAAAGGCGAGCAGCACGGTTGATGATAGCGGCGAAGCAAACACCACCATTGCAAAGCCGAAAATCCCGACAACCGCGCCGATTGCTGCGAGCCGATGCGGCTCAGCATCGCGACTTAATCGGTGTGCTGACCAGCCAAAGCCAAGCAGCGCGCCAAGCGCCCAAAGTGCGGTCAGTGAGGTTGTTTCGCCAACGCTCATGCCCAACACTTCGCCGCCATAAGGCTCAAGCAGCACATCCTGCATCGCAAAGGCCGCAGCGCCAAGCCCAACCGCAACCAGCAAGCGCCGGGTACGGCTATTGGCGATAAATTCAGCCCAGACGCTGGCAAAGGCAGGGCGTGGCACATCGGTTGCGGTCTGCGCGGGGTTACGTGCCTCCTGCTTCCACAGCGCAATGATGTTGAGCACCATCGTCAGTGCGGCGGCACCCTGAATCACTTGGATCAGGCGAATCGGGGTAAAGTTTTGGAGCGCCGCACCAATGAATAGCGCGCTGAACAGCGTTCCCACCAGCAGCATCACATAAAGCAGCGCGACAACGCGTGGGCGGCTGTCAGGCGTGGCGAGATCAGTCGCGAGCGCAAGGCCCGCCGTCTGCGTCGTGTGCATTCCAGCGCCAACCAGCAAGAAAGCAAGTGCAGCGGCAGCTTCGCCAATCCAGATCGGGCCAAGGGTATCACCTGACATGATCAAGAGCGCAAAGGGCAGGATCGCAAAACCACCAAACTGAAGTAGACTGCCAAACCAAATGTAGGGCACCCGCTTCCAACCAAGGATCGAGCGGTGCGTGTCCGACTTATGCCCGATGAGCGCGCGCAGCGGCGCAAACACGAGCGGGATCGCCACCACGAGCGCGACCAGCCATGACGCAATGCCGAGTTCAACAATCATCACGCGGTTAAGCGTTCCTGTCAGCAATACCGCCGCCATCCCAACCGAGACCTGAAACAGTGACAGCCGTAGCAGCCGTGACAGCGGCAAATCACGCGTCGCCGCATCAGCAAAAGGCAGAAAGCGCGTGGCAATCTGAGTCCAGCGTGATGCGAGAGGGGCATTCGCCTCCATCAGACCTTCACCAGTTCCAAGGCGTGCGATTTGTAAAAGCCTGCCGAAACAAAGCGATCCCGCGCGACGCTCCAGCCTGCGATACCCGCCAGCTTTTCGCGCAGCACCGCCTCAGCAACAGGTTCAAGCGTTGGCGAGCTATCGCGTTTGGGAAAAAGTTTCCCGACCGCCAGCATTGCACCAAGGATTGGCGTGCGCGGCGCGAAGGTGAAGGCAATGCTCGCCCGCGTCCGCTCGGCGAGTGTTTCAATCACGCGCACGATATCTTCGGCGCGGTAGTGGATCAGTACGTCCATTGAGATGACATGATCAAACTGCCCAAGTGCGGGATCAAAGCTGTCTCCCATGCGCCAATCGATCTTGAGACTCGCAGGCATACGTTCGCGCGCGATTTCGATGAGCTGTCCCGAAATATCAATCGCAACAACATCGGCCCCGCGCTTGGCGGCTTCGACTGCAAGTGCCCCTGTACCGCAGCCTGCGTCAAGAATGCGCCGTCCAGTCAAATCCGCAGGCAGCCAGTCAAGCAAACCGTTACGCATTTCATCACGCCCCGCGCGTACCGTCGCGCGGATTTTGCTGACGGGCGCATCTGAAGTCAGTTGCGCCCACGCGGCAAGCGCCGTCCGGTCGAAATAGGTTTCGAGGCGACCGCGATAGGCGTCGTATGTTGCGTTACGGCTCATTCAAACCCCAGAAATTCAAAGATTTCACGATCCTTCATCGGCATCGCGTCAAGCGCGTCAGTGCCCGCCCATAGCGTGGCCGCGAGCCGCATATATTCCGCCTTGGCAAGCTCAACCTCGGGCGAACTTTCCATTTCAAACAACGTACATTTTTTGAGGCGACTCCGCCTGATCGCATCAAGATCAGGAAAATGGGCGAGCCGTTTCAAGCCAACCGCATCGTTGAAACGGTCAATCTCATCGGTTGCCGCACTGCGATTGGCAATCACGCCCGCCATCCGCACATCATAATTCTTTGACTTGGCTTTGATCGCTGCAACAATCCGGTTCATGGCGAAAATGCTGTCAAAATCATTCGCGGCGACGACTACGGCACGTTCGGCATGTTGCAGGGGTGCAGCAAATCCGCCGCACACAACGTCACCAAGCACATCGAAAATCACGACATCCGTATCTTCAAGCAGATGATGCTGCTTCAACAGCTTCACCGTCTGGCCAACAACATAGCCGCCACAGCCTGTGCCTGCCGGCGGCCCGCCCGCCTCCACACACATCACGCCGTTAAAGCCTTCAAACACATAATCTTCGGGGCGCAACTCTTCGGAATGAAACTCAACCGTTTCGAGGACATCAATCACCGTTGGCATAAGCTTCTTGGTAAGCGTGAAGGTGCTGTCATGCTTTGGATCGCAGCCAATTTGTAGCACGCGCTTGCCGAGTAGCGACAGTGCCGCCGAAATGTTTGACGAGGTTGTCGATTTGCCAATCCCGCCCTTGCCGTAGACAGCAAAAACCTTTGCTGTGCCGATCCGGTCGCTGGGGTCAAGCCCAACTTGCACAGATCCTTCGCCGTCAGGCGGGGTCGGGCGATCTCGTTCAAGCAAAGTCATTATAAGATTCCCTTAGTCATATGCCTACGCCTTCTAAGCGGTCTTCAATGGCATCAGTTGCGGCATGGAGTGCGGCGAGTGTGGCTGCGTCAGGCGACCAATAATGGCGGTCACTCGCTTCGATCAGGCGATTGGCAACGCGCATTGAGGCTTTGGGGTTAAGCTCCGCCATCCGGTCACGCATGGCATCATCAAGCACGAAGGTTTCGGTCATCCGCTGATACACCCACGGATCAACTTGACCAGTCGTTGCTGACCAGCCCATGCAGTTGGTCACTTGGCTTTCAATCTGGCGCACACCTTCGCCGCCGTGCTTGAGCATCCCCTCATACCACGTTGGGTTGAGCGTCCGCGTCCGCGTTTCAAGCGCGACTTGTTCGTTCAGCGAACGCACCTTGCCCGCCCCTTGCGTCTGATCACTGATGTAGATTGGTGCAGCCTCACCCTTGGCGCGCGCGATTGAGCGACTGATCCCGCCAAGGCCGTCAACATAATGGTCAATCGTGGTTACGCCGAGTTCAACCGATTCGAGGTTCTGGTAAGCAAAATCAACGCCTGCCAGCGCACTGCGCATCAGCGCAGCCTGGCTTTGCGCACGGCCACTGCGGCCATAAGCAAAGCCCTTTTGCCGCTCAAACGAGTCGGCCAGTTCATCCTCGTTCGTCCATGTGCTGGCGTCGATCATCTGGTTGACGTTGGCCCCGTAAGCACCCTCATTGTTCGAGAATACGCGCAGCGATGCAGTTTCAAAATCGCAGCCATGCTCGCTTTGATGCGCGAGGCTGTGTTTACGAACGAAGTTCTGCTCAAGCGGTTCGTCGGCGGTCGCGGCGAGATAAGCAGCCTCAGCCAGCATCCGCGTTTGCAGTGGCAGGAGATCGCGGAAAATGCCCGAAAGCGTTACGATCACATCAATGCGCGGGCGGCCAAGTTCAGCCAGCGGGGTAAGTTCAGCACCCGACAAACGGCCGTAACTGTCAAAATGCGGCTTGGCCCCCATCAGCGCCATCGCTTGGGCAATCTGCGCGCCTTCGCTCTTCAAATTGTCAGTGCCCCACAGCACCATCGCGATCGATTCAGGGAAGGTGCCCGTATCGTCAATATGGCGGTCAAGTACCTTTTGTGCCTGCGCCGCGCCGTCGATAACAGCATAAGCGCTTGGCAGGCGAAACGGATCAAAACCGTGAATGTTGCGCCCGGTTGGCAGGATCGCAGGGGTGCGAATCAGATCGCCGCCTGTGACGGGGCGGATGTAACGACCGTCAAGTGCCGTAATGATCGCATCAAGTTCAGGATTATGCGCAAGTTTTGCGTTGGTTTCGGCGAGTTCCTTGAACAATTGCCGCGTTTCAAATCCGTCTTCGAGGCCGCTGACGCCAAACGCTTTGTCATCACCGCCGACGAGCAGTTCAATCGAAAGCCGCGATGGCATCGCCCCGCCGCGCACTTCGCACATCGTCATCAACAGATCGACGCGTGCTTCGGCTGACTCGCCCTGCCCGGCAATATGGAGCCCATGCGGGATCAACGTCGCCTCAATCTCATAAATTTTGGCACCAAGCGCCTGGATCGCCTCACCGTCCTCATGGGTGTAGGCATGATGCGGATCAGCAAGATCAATTGCCAGCGCCTGCTCATGGATCAACGCGGCAAGCCCCGCCAGATCATCAGTCGCATCAGGCGACGTCATCCGCCAGCGATCAATTGACGCTTTGAGGTCAACCAAGCCTTTATATAGCCCAGACTGCGCCACTGCCGGGGTAAGATAGCTGATCAACGTCGCGTTTGAGCGGCGCTTGGCAATCATCCCTTCGGACGGGTTGTTCGCGGCATAAAGGTAGAAATTGGGCAGGCTGCCGATCAGCCGCTCGGGCCAGCAATCGCCCGACAGGCCAGTCTGGTTCCCCGGCATAAATTCAAGTGCGCCGTGGGTGCCGAAATGCAGCGCGGCATGAGCACCAAAATCTTCGCGCAGATAACGGTAGAATGCGGAGAAGGCATGGGTCGGGGCAAAGCGCCCTTCAAACATCAGCCGCATCGGATCGCCTTCATAGCCAAAGGTTGGTTGAAGCCCGACGAACACATTGCCAAATTGCGCACCAAGAACGTGGATTGCGCCACCGTCGCTCTGCTGACGGCCAGGCGCTGGCCCCCACTGCGCTTCGATCTCATCAAGGTAAAGCTCACGGCGGACATGATCATCTGTCAGGATGCGCGCATGAACATTGGCATCGCCACCGTAGCGATCAACATTGCCCTTGAGCACCGCATCACGCAGACCATCAACCGTCGCGGGCACATCAACCGAATATCCCTCGGCCTTCATCTTGCCGAGTGTGGCATGGAGCGATTCAAAGACGCTCAGGAATGCCGCTGTTCCCGCCGCGCCTGCGTTGGGCGGGAAGTTAAACAATACCATCGCAATTTTGCGCTCGGCGCGCTCTGCAACACGGAGCTGGATCAGCTTATCAACCTTGGCGGCAAGCGCTTCGGCGCGTTCGCTGCAAGGTTGCATTGCCCGCGTGAGGCCCGTTGCGGGGAAAGTGCAGCCACGGCTGCACCCGGTGCAAGGCTGATCGGTGCCATCCGAACGCCCGCCAAAAATGCTTGGCACGGTCGCGCCGTCAAGCTCGGGGATCGACACCATCATTGTTGCTTCAATCGGCAGCAAGCCGCTGACTGATTTGCCCCACGTCTGGAGCGTTTGAAACTCAAGTGGGTGCGCAGCGATATAAGGCCGATCAAGTGTTGCAAGTGTTTCAGCAGCAGCCTCAGCATCATTATAGGCTGGGCCACCGACAAGCGAAAAACCAGTGAGCGAAACGAGCGCATCAATCGTCGCGACACCGTCTTTCATGAAATACTGCTCAATCGCTGGTCGCGAGTCGAGCCCACTCGCAAAAGCGGGGATGACGCGCAACCCCCGCGCTTCCATCGCAGCAATCACACCGTCGTAATGGCCCGTGTCACGCCCAAGCACATAAGAACGCAGCATGAGCAAGCCGACCGTCCCGGTGGTCATGGAGGGAGATACCGGGAGCAAATCGGCCTGCTCAGTCATGCGTCCCTTCATCCGGGGATGATAGACGCCGACCTCTGGATAGTCTTGTGGTGCGGCTGCCTTGATCGTGCTGCGCACCGCGCGGCGGGTGCCGTCGGCATAGCGGCTGACGAGCGCCAAGATCATATTTGCGAAATTGTCATCCGAACCCGCAAGCCAATATTGCAGCGTTAGAAAATACGCCCGCACGTCTTGAGCAGTGCCGGGAATGAAGCGCAGCATTTTGGGCAGGCGCTTGAGCATTTTCATCTGGCCAGCGCCTGAACTTGCGGTGCCGGGCTTGGATGATCCGCGCAGCCGCTTTAGCATCGCGAGCGGCCCCTTGGCGGGCTTATCCATACGGTATGCGCCGAGCCGGGTAAGCTTGACGACTTCACCTGCCGACATCAGCCCGACGATTGCATCGCACTCTTCGCGTCGCGCCTCAAGTGCGGGCAGCACCGCGCGGATATGATCCTCAAGGAAAAGCATGGTGGCGATAATGATGTTGCCCTGTGCGATATCTTCGCGGCACTGCGCGAGTTTGTGCGGGCTGCTTTCCCAGTCTGAGGCTGCGTGAAAATCAATAGTGATGTTCGGATACTCACTCGCAAATCTCGCCTGCACGCGCTCAGCCGCACCCGCAAGGTGATTGTCGAGCGTGACAATCACGACCCTCACAAGGGCGTTCGGTTCAGCGCGCAAAGTGCGATTTTGCGTCATAAAGCGTCTCCAAAGTGATGGGCGATAGGCCGTGTTCAGCGGCAAAACGTTCAGTATTGCGGCGGGCCTTGCCGCGTACAAAAAACGGGATTTTTTTGAGTTCCTTCTCGGCATCACCCGTCCAGATGATGGCGGACTCTTCAAGCACGGCGGTGGTTTCAGTTTCATTTTCCGACGCGCCGTGCCCGCCGAGGTGCGATGCCCCTGCCGCATCGTTAAATTCAAAATCATCACGGAACATGTGGAGCAGATGCTCCTCAAGCCCCATCACCAGCGGATGCACCCACGTATCGAACAGCACGTTCGCGCCTTCAAAGCCCATTTGCGGTGAATAGCGCGCGGGGAAATCTTGCACATGGACAGGCGCCGAAATCACCGCACAGGGAATGCGCAACCGCTTGGCGATATGGCGCTCCATCTGAGTGCCAAGCACGAGTTCGGGCTGGAGCGCCTCAATCGCCTCCTCAACCGCGAGATAATCTTCAGTGATGAGCGGCGTGACGCCGTAAAGCTCACCCGCCGCGCGCATTTCGCGCGCGAATTCGCGGTTGTAACAACCCAGCCCGACCACGTCGAAGCCAAGCTCCTTTGAAGCAACGCGTGCGGCAGCAATTGCGTGCGTCGCATCGCCGAAAATGAACACACGCTTTGAGGTGAGATAGGTCGAATCGATTGACTGAGACCACCACGGCATCCGGCAGGTGTCACTGGTCAACACAGGCGCTGGATCAACCCCGGCGAGTGCGGCAACCTCACGAATGAAATCGCTTGTCGCGCCGTGACCGATGGGTACGGTCTTAGTCATTGGTTGGGCAAAACTCTTTTCAAGCCAGCGCGCGGCTTGATCAGCGATTTCGGGATAAAGCACGACATTGAAATCAGCCGCGCCAAGCCGCGCGAGGTCGGCTGGCGTTGCCCCCATCGGCGCGCTGACATTCACATCAACACCAAGCGCGGAGAGGAGCCGTGTAATTTCAACCACATCATCGCGGTGACGGAAACCAAGAGCCGTGCCCCCAAGAACATTTGCCAGCGGACGACGGCCTTCGCGCTCGGTACGAACGACATCCTTTGCCGCCAACCGCCGCACGAGCTGATAGAAGGTTTCCGAAGCGCCCCAATTTTCCTTGCGCTGATATGATGGCAGCTCAAGTGGGATCACTGGAATGGGAAGGCGCATTGCCTCGGCCATGCCCGCCGGATCATCCTGGATCAGTTCAGCAGTGCAGGATGACCCGACCAGCATCGCAGTTGGCTTGAAGCGGTCAAACGCATCTTGTGCGGCTGTTTTGAACAGTTCGGCGGTATCGCCGCCAAGATCACGCGCTTGGAACGTCGTGTAAGTAACCGGGGGGCGCTCACCGCGCCGTTCAATCATCGTGAACAACAAGTCAGCATAAGTATCGCCCTGCGGGGCGTGGAGGACATAGTGGACATCCTTCATTGCCGTTGCGATCCGCATCGCGCCGACATGGGGCGGGCCTTCATATGTCCAAACGGTTAGCTGCACCGGGCAAGCTCCCGGATTTTTTCACGGCGCACTAAAGGCCGCGCGAACAGTTCGGCCAAGTCACCCGCTTGATCAAAGCCGTGAACGGGCGAGAATACGAGTTCGATTGACCATTTGGTGGTCAGCCCTTCGCGCTCCAACGGATTGGCAAGACCAAGCCCGCAGACAGTGAGATCAGGACGCGCAGCGCGCACTCGGTCAAGCTGTAGATCAACGTCCTGCCCCTCACTCAACCGCGCGGTCGCGGGCAGTGCAGCAAGCTCACGCGCAAGATGTTCGCGGTGGAGATAGGGTGTACCGACTTCAAGCGGCACCATGCCAAGCTCAGCCGCGACAAAGCGCGCGAGCGGCACTTCAAGCTGCGAATCGGGCATGAAGAAAATGCTCTTGCCGCCAAGCAGCGCCTGATGCCGCTCAAGCGCGCGCTTGGCGCGTTCGCGGCCCGGCGCAATCACTCGGCGGAAGTGCATTTCATCAATGCCAAATGCCTTGGCTGCCGCATGAAGCCAATCCGTCGTGCCCTCAGCACCAAAGGGGAAGAGCGCATCGAGTCGTTTCGCGCCGCGCCGTTCAAGCGCTGCTGCGGTTTCCCCGAGGAACGGCTGGGCAAGCAGAAAGCGCGTATTTGGGCCAACCGCTGGCAAATCAGCCGCCTTGCGCGCAGGCAAGCAGTCAACGCGCGTGATGCCGAGTTCAGCAAATATCCGGCGAAACTGATCCTCAACAATGTCAGGAAGTGCACCAACGATCAGCAGCGACAACGCTGTTTCGGTTGAAGCGCGCATTTCGGGAACGAGGCAGGCAAGACAGGCATCTTCGCCCTGCGTAAAGGTCGTTTCGATCCCGCTGCCTGAGTAGTTAAGCACCTTCACGCCGGGATTATGTTTTACGCTCAGACGCTGCGCCGCACGGTGCAGGTCAAGCTTAATCACCTCAGATGGGCATGATCCGACAAGGAACAGCAGCTTGATATCGGGCCGCCGCGTCAGCAGCCGATCAACTACGCGGTCAAGCTCTTCATTCGCGTCAGCCATTCCGGCAAGGTCACGCTCTTCAATGATTGCGGTGCCAAAGCGCGGCTCAGCAAATACCATCACGCCAGCGGCGGATTGCAGCAAATGCGCGCAGGTGCGCGATCCAACGACAAGGAAGAACGCGTCCTGTACTTTGCGGTGGAGCCAGATAATCCCCGTCAGCCCGCAAAACACCTCACGCTGGCCGCGTTCGCGCAGCACGGGTGCTTCGGCGCAACCAAGCGCGGCGGGTTTCATGACGCCGCCGCCTGAAGCCGCGCGGCGCGGAGCTTTAGGATAAACTGCGCTGCGTTAATTACATAAGCTGCATAACCAGCGAGCGCGATGCTCATTTGCTGTGCAGGTGTACCCCAGCCTGTGAACAGCGCAATGAGGTAGGCGGTGTGCAGCGCCAGCACGATCATCGAAAACGCGTCTTCCCAGAAAAACGGCCCGGCAAACAGCCACTCGTCAAACACGACCTTTTCCCAAATCGAGCCGGTGATCATGATAACATAAAGCGCGCAGGTTTTTGCGATGATTGAGGCTGTTGCGGCAGTCGCGCCTTCTCCCGTGATCAAATAACTGATCACGAACCACAGGCTGACCAGCAAAATAAGAAATTGAATGGGGGCCAAAATCCCCTGAACAAGCGTCCATTTCGACTCGTCACGCAGACGGCGTTGTTCGGGCGTATACAGAGGCTGCGAGGAATCCCAGCGGCACCGAATTTCTGCGCTATTGCTGCGCATTGCAATGTTCGGAACCATTGCATTCTGTGGTTGGCTTTGACCCATATAATCTGACCGTTTAATCTCCCATGCAGAAGCTATGCCGGTCGCCAGAAAGTGTCAACCTAAGTTTACGTCAGATTTTTTTTACACGTTCCTTATATATAATTATTTTGTTGATTGATTTGTGCGGACAAGGTGCTTAACATTTTGATTCGCGAGAGTAAGGCAAATAACGCCGACCTCGTTAGACGTGGTATCACCCGCGTCGCCAAGGCTTGGGAGAGCCGAGGATGCCAGTGTCGCCAAGATCAAGCACTGCCCGAGACATGGATCGGGATTCTAGGGACTATACGTCTCCGCCAGCCGATGTGCGGAGAAGCGTGAGCGAGTCACCGCTCGCACTTGCTGGCCTCATCGAAAGTCAGATTATCCCGCGTTTGCTCGTAGCGTGCCGTAATCAATCAATCCGCCCAACTGATATTTCGCTTGACCGCATCTCCGCATCGCAAGCCGAAGGCTTTGCTGCGGTTGTGCTGCGACTGGAAGCTCACGCCCTGATGGAGCAAGTTGATGGCTTTATCGCTCGCGGCGCATCGGTTGAAGCGGTTTTAGTTGACCTGCTTGCCCCGACAGCACGACAATTAGGACTGTGGTGGGAAGAAGATGCGTGTGATTTCGTCGACGTAACCATGGGTCTGTGGCGCTTGCAACAGATAGTATATGAACTTTCAGCACGCTCACCCGGCAAAGCCCCTCTATTTGGGCAATCGCGCAAAGCGGTGTTTTCGGTATTTCCTGGCAGCGACCATAGCTTTGGTACGGTAATCGTTGAGGAGTGCTTTCGCCGCGAAGGGTGGCAAACTTCGCTTTTGACCAGTGCTTCTGATCATCAGCTTATCAATATGGTTGCCGAACAGCATTATGATGTAGTTGGTCTAACGATCACCCGTGAGGATGAAATGGCCAGTGCCCCATCACTGATCGGTCGTATCCGTAGCCGCTCACGCAATCCGATGCTCGGCGTGATCGTAGGCGGGCGAATTTTTACCCAATCCCCTGAATTGGCAATGCAAATTGGCGCTGATGCGACAGCCGCTGATGCCGAACAAGCCGTAAAGCGCGCAGAAATTTTATTGCGTGTGCTTGACGAACGGGTGGCAACCCGCTCTTGAGTTCGTGAATCCGTACACCATATTAGGCCATATACTGTATTGAGGACGTGTGACTGCGAGTAATGATCCTCTAAGGCCCCGGGCCGATATCGTCCCTTTCCGTCATACGGAAAGCGCATCGGATACGCTTGGCGGTATGCTTTCAGCTAATTTAGCAACGGTTGCGGGCGACGTTACTTTGCTTGTCGATGCAACCGGCATTGTCCGAGATATGGCATTTGGTGACGGTGATCTCGCAAAAGTCATCGCTGACAATTGGGTAGATCAGGCGTGGATCGAAACCGTAACAGTTGAAAGCCGCCCTAAAATTAGCGCTATGCTCGGCACTACCCTTAATCCGCGCTGGCGTCAGGTCAACCATACCGTGCGCGGCGAAGATGTGCCGATCAAATATCTGACGATGGGCACCAACCGTGAAGGCTGGATGGTCGCCGTCGGGCGTGATTTGCGCGCTGCTGCGGCCCTCCAACAACGCTTGTTGCACACGCAGCAAGCGATGGAGCGCGATTACATCCGCCTGCGCCAAGCCGAGTCGCGTTACCGTTTACTGTTCAACCAATCGTCCGAGGCAGTGCTAATCGTTGACGCGCGGACGCGGCGAATCACTGAATCCAATCCTGCGGCTGAGGCACTAATTGGCGTTACCGAGGGTGCGCCTGTCGGGCGGATGATTGCAAGCCTGTTCCACGCCGATGACCATGATCGTGTGATTACGCTACTTGGTTCGGTTGCGGCGGCTGAAGTGATTGATCCGCTCGCGCTTCGCCTCCATGACGGTGCGCGCGATTGCCGGGTATCAGCCACATTATTTCGGCAAGGGCGCGGCTCTTATTTTCTGGTGCAACTGCTTCAGGGTGATGGTGCGAGCGACGCTCCGGTTAATGGGGATCGGCGGTTGGCCGAAGTCCTTGAACGGATGCCCGATGCGTTTGTCGCAACTGACGGCAACCTTAACATCCTCACAGAAAATGCATCGTTCCTCGAAATGGTGCAAATGGCGCGCAAAGAACAAGTGCGCGGCGAATCGCTTGGCCGGTTTTTAGGTCGCCCTGGTATTGATCTCAATTTGCTCGTGACCCAGCTCCGCGAACATGGCTCGGTGAGCAATTTCGCGACGGTGGTGCGTGACCGTTATGAGACTCAGGAAGATGTCGAGATTTCGGCAGTGATGGTCAATGACGGCGGCAAGGAATGGATTGGTCTGTCGATTCGGATGACGGGCCGAGTACGCAGCCAAACGCCCGTTAATGACGGCGTGACCCGCTCGGTTGAACAGCTTACCGAGCTTGTCGGACGTGTTTCGCTCAAAGAAATTGTCCGCGAATCGACTGACCTGATCGAACGACTCTGCATTGAGGCCGCACTTAATTATACATCGGATAACCGCGCCTCAGCCGCAGAAATCTTGGGGCTTAGCCGGCAGAGCCTCTATCTCAAGCTCCACCGTCACGGGCTTGCCAATGGCGGCATGGAATCAGGTGCTGAAGCCTGATTAACAAGTGAACAAATAGTGTCACTTTTGGTTGACGCACCCTACTGTCCAATCTAACTTACACCTATGTCTCGCGCGACGATCCTTGCGACCAATTCCGCTGTGCCACGCCTGCGCGATGTGCTTGCGCTGCTTAAACCGATTACGTGGTTTCCGCCGATGTGGGCGTTTATGTGCGGGGTTGTCTCATCTGGGGTTTCGCTGTCGGATCGCTGGCCGTTCCTGATCGCGGGTGTCTTGCTCGCGGGGCCGCTGGTGTGCGGCACGAGCCAAGCGGTCAATGATTGGTATGACCGCCATGTTGATGCGATTAATGAGCCTGATCGGCCGATCCCATCGGGGCGGATTACCGGACGCTGGGGGCTGTATATCGCAATTATCGGCACGCTGCTTTCACTGATTATGGGGGCACTGATAGGCGCATGGGTATTTGCCGCAACGATCCTTGGGCTGATACTCGCGTGGATTTACAGCGCGCCGCCGCTCCGCCTCAAAATGAGCGGCTGGTGGGGGCCGGGTGCGGTCGCACTTTCCTATGAGGGGCTGACATGGTTTACCGGAGCAGCGGTGATGCTAGACACGTTTCCCGATGCGAAGATTATCGCGCTGATCCTGCTGTATAGTGCAGGCGCGCACGGGATCATGACGCTCAATGATTTTAAGGCGGTTGAGGGTGATCGGCAGATGGGCATAGCCTCACTGCCCGTGACCCTCGGCATTGACAAGGCGGCCAAGATTGCCTGCGCCGTGATGGCAGTGCCGCAGATGATTGTCGCAGCACTTTTGTTCAGTTGGGGATTGCCGTGGCACGCGGCGATTGTTGCCCTGTTTTTGGGCGTACAGTGTCTGCTGATGATCCGGCTCGTCGCTGATCCAAAGGCGCGCGCGCCGTGGTACGGCGGAACGGGCGTTACGCTTTATGTCCTTGGGATGCTCGCCTCTGCGATTGGCGTTGGGGGGCTGGCATGAACAGCACGCCGCTCGGCTGGGGGAACATCATTCGGCTTGGGCTGGTGCAAAGCGCGCTTGGCGCAATTGTGATGCTTGTAACCTCAATCCTTAACCGCATCATGGTGGTTGAGTTTGCATTGCCAGCTCTGATCCCGGCAGGACTCGTGGCGTGGCATTACGCGGTTCAGCTTTCGCGCCCACGCTGGGGGCATGGGTCGGATATTGGCAATCGGCGGACGCCGTGGATCATCACGGGCATGGGCATCCTCGCACTCGGAGGGTTGCTCGCAACCAACGCAACGCTGATGATGCCAAGCGCGCCGCTGTTCGGCGGCATTCTTGCAGTGATTGCTTATGCGATGATCGGCGCAGGCGTTGGCGCATCGGGAACCTCGCTCTTGGCGCTGCTTGCAACGCGCGTTGCGCCTGCGCGTCGCCCGGCTGCAGCAGCCACAACATGGGTGATGATGATCCTCGGCATTATCGTGACAGCCGGCGTAACAGGGCAATTGCTTGATCCCTTTTCCCCCCAGCGGCTGGCCAATGTCGCGGGCGGGGTCGTCCTCTTCGCCTTCCTGATGACAGTAGCGGCGGTCTACGGCGTTGAAGGAGAGGCTCCGGCGCTTCCACCCGCGCACGCCCGACCAACTACCAATTTTCGGGACGCAATCGCGGGCGTCTGGGCCAATCCCGCCGCGCGGCATTTTTCAATCTTTATCTTCGTATCAATGTTTGCCTATAGTACGCAGGACATGATCCTTGAGCCGATGGCAGGCCTCGTATTCGGGTTTACGCCGGGGCAATCAACCAGCCTTTCGGGTGTACAACATATGGGCGTATTGCTCGGGATGATCCTTGTGGGTGTTGGAGGCGGGGCGTTTCGCGGGAAAAGCGATCTGGCGATGCGGCGCTGGATCGTTGGCGGCTGCGTTGGTTCAGCAGTGGCGCTGGCTGGCATTTGCGCAGCGGTACTTGCGGGGCCGGGCTGGCCGCTGTCAGCAACAGTTTTCATTCTTGGTTTTGCCAACGGCGTGTTCGCGGTTGCGGCGATTTCGGCGATGATGGATTTGGCAGGCGCTGGCGGTGGCGGGCGTGAGGGCATTCGCATGGGATTATGGGGTGCGGCTCAGGCCATCGCCTTTGGTATGGGCGGGTTCACTGGTGCTGCCGGGCTTGATACCGCGCGCGCGCTGCTCCCCTCAACAGCGGACGCATTCGTGCTGGTGTTTGCGGGTGAGGCGATCCTGTTCGTTGGTGCCGCTATCCTCGCGCTGCGGATCGGCGTTCGCAAAATGCAATCAACCGGATCAGTAACGACAGCGGTGGGAGTGACAGGATGATGGGAGCGCGCATTCCCCTTTATGATGCGGTCGTGATCGGCGGCGGGCCTGCGGGCGCAACCGCAGCGGCAGAGCTTGCAGCGGCGGGGCGATCAGTCTTGCTACTTGACCGGGCCGGCCGGATTAAACCGTGCGGCGGCGCAATCCCACCGCGTCTGATCCGCGATTTTGCCATCCCCGATCACCTGCTCGTCGGGCGGGCAACCTCAGCACGGATGATCTCGCCCTCGGATCGGCGCGTTGAAATGCCCGTTGGCAAGGGCTTTGTCGGCATGGTCAACCGTGACAGCTTTGACGAATGGCTCCGCACCCGCGCGCAGCAATGGGGTGCCGAACGCGCTGTTGGCCTGTTTGAACGGATCAGCCGCGATGAAAGCCAAATTGCCACGGTACACTATCGGGGCGCAGAAGGGGCAATGGCTGTCCGCGCGCGCGTCGTGATCGGGGCCGACGGTGCGCGCTCCGCCGTGGTGAAGCAAGCGATCCCCGGCGCTGGTAAAATGCCGTGCGTATTCGCCTATCATGAGGTTATTCAATCGCCAAAATGCGGCGTCGCCGATTATGATCAATCGCGCTGCGACGTGTTTTATCAGGGCGCGCTCTCACCCGATTTCTACGCTTGGGTCTTCCCGCACGGCGATACCGCGAGTATCGGCGTCGGCAGTGCACAAAAAGGCTTTGCGCTGCGTGAAGCGGTGAGTGCACTGCGCAAGTCTTCGGGGCTTGATGCCTGCGAAACGGTACGCGGCGAAGGCGCACCAATCCCGCTCAAACCTCTCGCCAAATGGGATAACGGCCGCGATGTCGTTGTCATCGGCGATGCCGCAGGCGTTGTCGCACCCGCCTCGGGCGAAGGCATTTATTATGCGATGGCAAGCGGGCGTTTCGCCGCTGAAGCCGTTGAAAGCTACCTTGCCACGGGCAAGGCAAAGGCGCTTGCCAGCGTGCGCAGTAATTTTATGAAAGCGCATGGCCGGGTATTCTGGGTGCTCGGCGTCATGCAATATTTCTGGTATCAGAGCGATAAACGGCGCGAACGCTTTGTCACAATGTGCAACGATCCCGATGTGCAAAGCCTCACCTGGCAGGCCTATATGGACAAACAACTTGTCCGCGCGCGGCCAATGGCCCATGCTCGCATCTTTATGAAGGATATGCGTCACTTGCTTGGATCTGCTGCCTGATGTCGGTCAATAAGTCGTGGGTTGCCCCGGTTATTGTTGCGGCTGGCGCGGCATTGCTCGTGGCGGGCGCAGGCATGACAATCACTGAGATTGGCCCTTGGTACAAAGGCCTTAAACAGCCCGATTGGGCACCACCCGACTGGGCATTTGGTGCCATCTGGACGGTGATTTTTGCGCTCACTGCTGGCGCGGCGGTCAGCGGTTGGCGCAATGCCGCGAGCCAGCGGGCCGCAGAAGCGCTCGTTGGGCTGTTTGCCTTCAACGGTTTTCTCAATTTGCTGTGGAGCTTCCTCTTCTTCAAACTCCACCGCCCTGATTGGGCATTGTTTGAAGTCGGCCTGCTCTGGCTTTCGATTCTGACGCTGATCATTGTTACCGCGCGTTATGCGAAAACTGCAGCGCTATTGCTGGTGCCGTATCTCATTTGGGTCGCGATTGCGGCAGCACTCAATTATCAGGTTGTGATGCTCAACCGACCTTTTGAATGAATGCGTTCAAGCATTTTATTGAAAGTGGATTGGTGATTGAGATCGCTATCGGTCTCATCCTGCTTGAAATGCTGGCGGTGCTATGGCTGCGGCGTAAGGCTGGGTTCGCTGTGCTGCTCGGTTTAATACCGGGACTGTGTCTAATGCTCGCGCTGCTCACCGCGCTGAAGGGCGGGGCCTGGCGCGTAACCGCATTATGGGTGACGGCATCACTGCCCTTTCACCTGATCGATTTACGTTTGAGGCTGCGCCGATAAATATGCCCCGGCGACCCTATAGCCGCCGGGGCATATAATCAGGATTTGGTCTTCAAATAAGCGATCACGTTTGCGCGATCTTGCGGCTTTTTAAGGCCGGCAAACGCCATCTTAGTGCCGGGCATGAACTTTTGCGGGGCTTCAAGATATTCAAACATCGTCTCTTCTTTCCAGACGATGCCACTGCCCTTGTTTGCCGCTGAATAGCTAAACCCAGGAATCTGACCAGCGGTGCGGCCGACGATGCCCCAAAGTGATGGGCCAACGCCGTTCTTACCTTCGACAGCCTGATGGCAGGCCTTGCACTGCGCAAAAGTCTTTTCGCCAGCAACCGGATCACCAGTTAGGCTAGCATAAGCAACCGGCGTTGCTGCGGCTGGCGCAGCAGTTGCCACAGTGGCATCAGCGGGAGCAGCGGCTTCGGTCGTCGCTGTTTCCTCAGCCTTCTTCTCGCCGCCCGAGCACGCCGCGAGTGAAAGCGATGCAATGCTAACAATCATCAATGACGAAAATCTACTAACCTTTTTCATTGTCTCTCCTTCGTGCAACCCCAACGTACACGTTGAGTGCAGATATACATATTTTGCCCGTGGTCGCAATGCTACATTGACGTGGTATCGACAGTCTATCAGGGTAAACACCCTATGCAGTAATCAAATTCCGTTCGCGGGGTAAAAGGGGTTGCAATGTCAGACTTTCGGGCGCGGCCTTGGCGCTATCATCCTGATCGTGACCGGCTGCTTGCCGAGGCGCACGCGCGGCCCTTCACCCCGCTCAATTCGCCGATGCTGGCTTCGCGGATCGCCACGCTTTCGGGGCAGGACGGTGCGGCGTCTGACCGTGCGCACATGACAGCGCTATGTCGCAGCCTGAGCCGAAGCGAACCAGGGCCGGACTCGCGCTGGTGCGTGCTTGATGCCGGCAAGTGGCGGCTGCGATGGGAGCGGCATACCGAATTTTCCACATGGACATTTTTCCGCGCTCCCGACGGTGACAATCTGACATTGGAACGCGCGTTTGATGCAGCGCCCAAGGATTGGCTTGATGCGCTTCCCGGAGAAGTCCTCGTTGCGACGCACCTTACGCTGATTGATAAGGACAGCCCGCAGACAGCAGCGCTGATTGCGCGCCACGACTCAATCGGCGCGGTCGTTTTGAACGATTCTGCGCGCGTGTTCACTGATTTACGGCCCGATCCAGACCGTATGACAAGCTATTTACAAGTAATGTCACGCAAGGATGATCAGCTTGCGGGCCGAATTGCACTCAGTCTGCTCGAAATAGAAACATATCGCCTGATGGCGCTGCTCGCCTTCCCGCTTGCGGGCGAAGCAACCGAGCAACTGACGCAGATCGAACAGGAGTCAGGCCACCTCGCCTCACAGCTTTCACAAACCGCCGATGCTGACGCCGATCGTGCGTTGCTCGCACGGTTGGCGACGCTTGCAGGCGAAACCGAAGCGCTAAGCGCGCGGACGAGCTTCCGCTTTGGCGCCGCCACCGCCTATCACGAAATCGTCCTTGACCGAATCGAAACGCTTCAGGAAGAACGGATCGCGGGTCTGCAAACGCTCGGGGAGTTCATGGAGCGCCGTCTGGCCCCCGCCATGCGCACCTGCGATACCGTTGCGCGAAGGCAGCAGGCCGCAATTGAGCGGATCGCGCGCACTGAACAAATGCTCAACACCCGCGTCGAGGTCGCGACCGAGGCGACCAACGTTAAGCTGCTCGAATCAATGGACAGCCGCGCCAAAACCCAACTCCGCCTGCAACGCGCGGTTGAGGGGTTTTCGGTGTTCGCCATCGCTTATTATGCGCTCAGCCTTGGGTCATATCCGCTCAAGGCGCTCGAAAAGACGGTGCCCGGATTTGATGCGACACTCGCGGGCGGCATCCTCGCGCCGGTGCTGCTGGCAATCGCGTGGACAACGCTCCGCCGTTTCAGAAAGAATGCGCGGGATGATTGACACCCCCTCCCCCATCCCCTAAATAGTGTCTACTTCTTCCACCTCGGGAAATAGCACGTTTTGCGTGTGTGCTGATCGAATAGGGGTTTGGAAGTTTTTGAAACGACGCTTGAAGCTGCGATTCTCGATATGAGAGTCTGCGGCTTTTCGTCGTTTTGCGCGTGCCCAAATTCATTAAGAAGGCGAGACATAATAATGGCGATTACTCAGGCCCGCACGAGCGCTGCAAAGCGTATCCGCAAGGTGTTCGGAAACATTCACGAAGTGACACAAATGCCGAACTTGATTCAGGTTCAGCGCGAATCTTATGAACAGTTCCTGCGTTCAAATCATGCGATTGGTTATGTTTCGGGCCTTGAAAAGACGCTACGCAGCGTCTTCCCGATCCGCGATTTTGCGGGCACGGCTGAGCTTGATTTCGTCGATTATGTTCTTGAAGATCCCAAGTTCGATACAGAGGAATGCCGTCAACGCGGGATTACTTATGCTGCGCCGATGCGCGTTACGCTGCGCCTGATCGTATTTGAAGTCGATAGCGAAACCGAAACCCGCTCCGTCCTCGATATCAAGGAGCAAGACGTTTATATGGGCGATATGCCGCTCATGACGCACAACGGCACCTTCATCATCAACGGCACCGAGCGTGTGATCGTTAGCCAGATGCACCGTTCGCCCGGTGTGCTGTTCGATCATGATCGCGGCAAAACCCATTCGTCAGGCAAATATCTGTTTGCCGCGCGCGTCATCCCTTATCGCGGCTCATGGCTCGATTTTGAATTTGATGCCAAGGATATCGTCAACGTTCGCATTGACCGTAAGCGCAAGCTTCCTGTAACATCGCTGCTGTTCGCGCTTGGCATGACTGGCGAGGATATTCTCGCGCATTTCTATAATACCGTCACTTATGTGCGTGGCACGGGCGGCTGGCAGATTCCTTACGTCTCGGAAAATTGGCGCGGGCAAAAGCCGGGCTATGATGTCGTTGACGCGGGTTCAGGCGAAGTTGTGTTTCCGGCTGGCCAGAAAATCCTGCCGCGCGCTGCAACCAAAGCAGCCAAAGATGGGTTGGCGATGCTCCTCATCCCGACTGAGGAAATCTTTGGCCGCTATTCCGCACTTGATTTGATCAACGAAGCGACGGGCGAAATCTATATTGAGGCCGGCGAAGAAGTTTCTGCCGAAAATCTTGAAAAGCTTGATGCCGCAGGTGTTGACCGGCTCGTTACGCTTGATATCGATCACATCAACACTGGCCCTTGGATGCGCAATACGCTCAAGGTCGATAAGGCTGAAGAGCGCGATCAGGCGCTCGATTCGATTTACCGCGTGATGCGCCCTGGCGAACCGCCAACGCGCGAAACGGCCGAAGCTCTGTTTGGCGGGCTGTTCTTCGACAGCGAACGTTACGATTTGTCGGCAGTTGGCCGGGTAAAGCTCAACATGCGGTTGCAGCTTGATGCGCCCGATGATCACACAACTCTGCGCAGTGAAGATATCCTCGCAGTCGTCAAGACGCTGGTTGATTTGAAGGACGGCAAGGGCGAAATCGACGATATCGATAACCTCGGTAACCGCCGTGTCCGCTCGGTTGGTGAGCTGCTCGAAAACCAATACCGCGTTGGCCTGCTCCGCATGGAGCGCGCCGTGAAGGAGCGTATGTCTTCGGTTGATGTGTCAACGGTCATGCCAAACGACATGATCAACGCCAAGCCAGCGGTGGCGGCCGTCCGTGAATTCTTCGGTTCGTCACAGCTTAGCCAGTTTATGGATCAGACTAACCCGCTGTCCGAAGTGACGCACAAGCGCCGCGTGTCGGCACTTGGGCCGGGTGGTCTCACCCGTGAGCGCGCAGGCTTTGAAGTCCGCGACGTTCACCCGACGCATTACGGGCGCATTTGCCCGATTGAAACGCCCGAAGGGCCGAACATCGGCTTGATCAACTCGCTTGCATCATTCAGCCGGGTCAATAAATACGGCTTTATCGAAACGCCTTACCGCAAGGTTGTTGATCATAAGGTCACGTCAGATGTGGTTTACCTCTCCGCAATGGAAGAGGCAAAGCATGTTGTCGCACAGGCCAATGCTGAGCTAACCCCCGATGGCAGCTTTGTTGAGGAAGTGATTTCGTCGCGTGAAGCGGGTGAATTCCTGATCGCGCCGCGTGACCGGATCACGCTGATGGACGTGTCGCCAAAGCAGCTCGTTTCGGTTGCGGCTTCGCTCATCCCGTTTCTTGAAAATGATGACGCCAACCGCGCACTCATGGGATCAAACATGCAGCGTCAGGCGGTGCCACTCGTCCGCGCCGAAGCGCCGTTCGTCGGCACGGGCATGGAAGAAACGGTGGCGCGCGACTCAGGTGCTGCGGTTTCGGCCAAGCGCGGCGGGATCGTCGATCAAGTTGATGCAACGCGTATCGTTATTCGCGCGACGGGAGATGTTGAAGCCGGTCAGTCGGGCGTTGATATCTACACGCTGCAAAAGTTTCAGCGTTCAAACCAGAACACCTGCATCAACCAGCGTCCGCTGGTGAAGGTGGGCGATGTGATCATTCCGAAGCAAATTATTGCCGACGGCCCGTCAACTGAACTTGGTGAGCTTGCGCTTGGCCGGAACACGCTCGTCGCGTTCATGCGGTGGAATGGCTATAACTACGAAGATTCGATCCTGATCAGCGAACGCATCGTGAAGGACGATATTTTCACCTCGATCCATATCGAGGAATTTGAAGTCATGGCGCGCGATACCAAGCTCGGGCCTGAGGACATCACCCGCGATATTCCAAATGTCGGCGAGGAGGCACTGCGCAACCTCGACGAAGCCGGGATTGTCTATATCGGTGCCGAAGTTGAACCCGGCGATATCCTCGCTGGCAAGATCACGCCAAAGGGCGAAAGCCCAATGACGCCTGAAGAGAAGCTCCTTCGCGCAATCTTTGGTGAAAAAGCCAGCGACGTGCGCGACACATCTTTGAAACTGCCCCCCGGTGTTGCCGGAACGGTGGTTGAAGTCCGCGTATTCAATCGTCACGGGATCGACATTGATGACCGTACTCGCGCGATTCAAGCCGAAACCAAAGAGCGCCTCGGCAAGGATCGTGACGATGAACGCGGCATTCTCAACCGTGCGACTTACTCGCGCCTTGAAGAAATGCTGCTTGGCCAGACCGCCAGTGCAGCGCCCAAGGGTGTCAAGAAAGGTATCGCCATCGACGCAGCCTTGCTTAGTGAAGTTGAAAGCTTTGAGTGGTGGAAATTCGCCGTCGAGGATGATGCGACGCAGGCCAATCTCGAAGCGGTCAAGGTGCAATATGATGACGCGGTAAAGCTGATCAACGCGAAGTATGAAGACCGCGTTGAGAAGCTTGAACGTGGTGATGATTTAGCACCCGGTGTGCTTAAGATGGTCAAGGTGTTCGTCGCGGTGAAGCGCAAGCTGCAACCCGGTGATAAAATGGCTGGTCGTCACGGCAATAAGGGGGTTATTTCGCGTATCCTTCCCGCCGAAGATATGCCGTTCCTTGCGGACGGCACGCCTGTGGACATCGTGCTTAACCCGCTCGGTGTGCCAAGCCGAATGAACGTTGGGCAAATATTTGAAACGCATCTTGGCTGGGCCGCACGCGGCCTTGGTCAGCAGATCACCGAGGCGCTGAATACGTGGCGCGAGTCAGGCGATCAGGAAGCAGGGCGTCCGCCTGAGGCCGTGCGTGAGCAGTTACGCAATGCCTACGGTGAGGATTATCACGGCGAACTCGCCAGCCGTAGCGATGATGATATCGTCGAAATGGCCGCACTCCTCAAAAACGGTGTGCCAATGGCGACGCCTGTGTTTGACGGCGCGCGTGAGGCGGACGTTTCGCACATGCTGACGCTCGCCGGGCTTGATACATCGGGGCAAAGCGATCTTTATGATGGCCGCACCGGAGACAAGTTCGACCGCAAGGTGACGGTTGGGTATATCTATATGCTCAAGCTGCACCATCTGGTTGATGATAAAATCCACGCACGCTCAATCGGGCCGTACAGCCTCGTGACCCAGCAGCCGCTGGGCGGCAAGGCACAGTTCGGCGGACAGCGGTTCGGCGAAATGGAGGTCTGGGCGCTTCAGGCTTACGGTGCCGCCTACACGCTTCAGGAAATGCTGACGGTCAAATCCGATGACGTGATCGGTCGTACCAAAGTTTATGAAGCGATTGTCAAGGGCGATGATACGTTTGAAGCGGGCATCCCCGAGAGCTTCAACGTGCTCGTCAAGGAAATGCGCTCGCTTGGGCTTAATGTCGAACTGACGTCAATTGCCGAAACCTTCGGCGAGGACGGCATGGCGATTGCTGCTGAATAACTGAACCCTCCCTCTCCCCTTCAGGGGAGAGGGCCGGGGAGAGGGGAAGTGCGATATCAACAAGCATGACACTTGCTTGATGCCACACTCCCCCTCTCCCAACCCTCTCCCCACCAGTGGGGAGAGGGCTAAAGGAAGGAAATACCCATGAACGAACTGACCAATTTCGCGAACCCAATCGCCAAGCCAGAGACTTTTGACCAAATCCAGATCGGGATTGCCTCGCCAGAGCGCATCCGTTCATGGAGCTTTGGCGAAATCAAAAAGCCCGAAACCATTAACTACCGCACATTCAAGCCAGAGCGTGACGGGCTCTTTTGTGCGCGTATCTTTGGCCCAATCAAAGATTATGAATGCCTGTGCGGTAAATATAAGCGCATGAAATATAAGGGTATTGTCTGCGAAAAGTGCGGCGTTGAAGTCACCGTATCGAAGGTGCGCCGTGAGCGGATGGGCCATATCGAATTGGCGGCCCCTGTCGCGCACATCTGGTTCCTGAAATCGCTCCCCAGCCGCATCGGCCTCCTGCTTGACATGCAGTTGAAGCAGTTGGAGCGTGTACTTTATTTTGAAGCCTATATCGTGATCGAGCCAGGCCTCACCACGCTGACCAAATACCAGCTTTTGACTGAAGACGAACTGCTCGACGCGCAAGACGAGTACGGCGAAGACGCATTTTCGGCGGGCATTGGCGCCGAAGCCGTGCGCCGGATGCTTGAAGAGCTTGATCTTGAAGGCGAAAAAGTCACGCTGCTCGAAGAGCTGGCGACGACAAAGTCCGAACTCAAGCCAAAGAAGATCATCAAGCGTTTGAAGGTTGTTGAAAGCTTCATCGAGTCGGGCAATCGCCCCGAATGGATGATCCTTCAGGTGATCCCAGTGATCCCGCCCGAACTGCGTCCACTCGTTCCACTTGATGGCGGTCGTTTCGCGACGTCGGATTTGAACGATCTTTATCGCCGCGTAATCAACCGCAACAATCGTTTGAAGCGGCTGATGGAGCTTCGCGCGCCGGATATTATCGTTCGCAACGAAAAGCGGATGCTTCAGGAATCGGTTGACGCACTGTTCGATAACGGTCGTCGCGGCCGCACGATTACGGGCGCAAACAAGCGTCCGCTGAAATCGCTGTCTGACATGCTGAAAGGCAAGCAGGGCCGCTTCCGCCAGAACTTGCTTGGCAAGCGCGTCGATTATTCGGGTCGTTCGGTCATCGTGACCGGGCCAGAACTTAAGCTACACCAGTGCGGCCTGCCCAAGAAAATGGCGCTCGAACTGTTCAAGCCGTTCATTTACTCACGCCTCGACGCCAAGGGTCTCTCAATGACCCTCAAGCAAGCCAAGAAGTGGGTCGAAAAAGAACGCAAGGAAGTTTGGGACATCCTTGATGAGGTGATCCGCGAACATCCTGTAATGCTCAACCGTGCGCCAACGCTCCACCGTCTTGGCATTCAGGCGTTTGAGCCTGTGCTAATTGAAGGCAAGGCGATCCAGCTTCACCCGCTGGTCTGTTCGGCATTCAACGCCGATTTCGATGGCGATCAGATGGCGGTTCACGTTCCGCTTTCGCTTGAGGCTCAGCTTGAAGCGCGCGTCCTCATGATGTCGACCAACAACATCCTTTCGCCAGCGAACGGCAAGCCAATCATCGTGCCGTCGCAGGATATGGTTCTCGGCCTTTATTATGTGTCGATGCTCAAGGAAGGCGAGCCCGGCGAAGGCATGCTTATGTCTGATATGCAGGAAGTGCATCAGGCACTTCATGCAGGCGCTGTTACGCTCCACACCAAGATCACAACGCGCGTACCGCAAACCGATGAAGCGGGCGCAACCTATATGAAGCGCGTTGAAACCACGCCGGGCCGGATGCTGCTCGGTGAAACGCTGCCGAAAAGCCACAAGGTACCTTACGAAACGATCAACCGCCTTCTCACCAAGAAAGAAATCGGCGACGTTATCGATCAGGTTTACCGCCACACTGGCCAGAAAGACACGGTGCTGTTCGCCGATGCGATCATGGCGCTTGGCTTTAAGCATGCGTTCCAAGCCGGCATCAGCTTCGGCAAGGATGATATGATTATCCCTGACACCAAGGATAATCTCGTTGAGGAAACCCGCGTGCTCGTGCGTGATTTCGAAAACCAGTATCAGGAAGGGCTGATCACCCAGCAAGAGAAATATAATAAGGTGATTGATGCATGGTCGCGTTGCGGCGATCAGGTGGCGTCCGAAATGATGAAGGAAATTCAGGCGGTCAAGAAATTGCCCAATGGCCGTGAAGCACCGATCAACTCGATCTACATGATGGCCCACTCTGGGGCGCGTGGTAGCCAAGCGCAGATCAAGCAGCTTGCCGGGATGCGCGGTCTGATGGCCAAGCCTTCGGGCGAAATCATCGAAACGCCGATCATTTCAAACTTCAAGGAAGGCCTCACCGTTCTTGAATATTTCAACTCAACCCATGGCGCGCGTAAGGGCTTGGCCGATACCGCGCTTAAGACTGCAAACTCGGGCTATCTGACGCGGCGTCTGGTTGACGTTTCACAGGACTGTGTTGTGATTGAGGAAGATTGCGGCACTGAACGTGCGCTTCTCATGAAGGCGATTATTCAGGGCGGTTCGACGATTGCTTCACTGGGTGAGCGTATCCTTGGTCGGACAACGGCGGAAGATATCGTTGATACCAAGGATAACAGTGTCGTCATCCCGTCAGGCACCTTGCTTGATGAAGCTGACATTGTTGTGATCGAAGCGATTGGCACCCAGTCAGTCAAGATCCGTTCGCCGCTCGTTTGCGAAACGCGGATGGGTGTGTGCGGCAAATGCTACGGTCGTGATCTTGCACGCGGTACGCCGGTTAACATGGGTGAAGCTGTCGGCGTTATCGCGGCGCAGTCAATTGGTGAGCCGGGTACACAGCTTACGATGCGGACGTTCCACATCGGCGGCGCGGCGCAGCTTAACGAGCAATCAAGCCTTGATGCAGTGAGCGACGGTGTGCTTGAATACCGTGATCTCCGCACGATCAAGGATAAGATGAACCGCACGGTTTCGCTCTCACGTCAGGGGGAAATCGCGATTGTTGACAGCGAAGGCCGCGAACGCGCGGTTCACCGCCTGCCATACGGTGCCTATGTGCTTGCGGCAGACGGCGGCAAGGTTAAAAAGGGCGCGCGGATTGCCGAATGGGATCCGTTCACCATGCCCGTGATTACTGAAAATCCCGGCGTCGTGAAATATGTCGATCTGGTTGAGGGCCAAACGCTGGTTGAACAAACCGATGAAGCCACGGGCATTGCGCAGAAGGTTGTGACTGAATTCCGTCCGGGCCGTTCAAAGGTCGATCTGCGTCCGCGCCTGACCTTGCTTGACAGCGACTCGGGCGAAGCGGGCCGTTACATGCTGGCCGCTGGCGCGATGCTCTCGGTCGAGGATGGTGCCACGGTTCAGGGCGGTGACGTTCTCGCCCGTGTTAGCCGTGAAGCGGCCAAGACGCGCGACATCACGGGCGGTCTGCCGCGCGTTGCCGAATTGTTTGAGGCACGTATCCCCAAGGAAAATGCGATCATCGCCAAAGTCTCTGGCCGGGTTGTCTTCGGCAAGGATTATAAGGCCAAGCGCAAGATCGGCATCCAGCCTGAGGATGGCGGCGAACTCGTCGAATATCTGATCTCCAAATCAAAGGTGATCGACATTCAAGAGGGCGATTATGTGAAGCGCGGTGATAATCTCATCGGTGGTTCGCCTAACCCGCATGACATTCTTGAGGTGATGGGGATTGAGCCGCTGGCTGAATATATCGTCGCTGAAATTCAGGAAGTGTACCGTTTGCAGGGCGTGAAGATCAACGACAAGCACATCGAAACGATCGTTCGTCAGATGCTGCAGAAGGTTGAAATCACCGCTGCCGGCGATACCACATTGCTTCCGGGCGAACAGGTTGACCGCGAAGAAATGATCGCGATCAATGAAAAGATTGAAGCGACTGGCGGCAAGCCTGCTGAGGGCAAGCCAATCTTGCTCGGCATCACCAAGGCAAGTCTGCAAACCCGCAGCTTCATCTCGGCGGCGTCGTTCCAGGAAACCACGCGCGTGCTGACGCAGGCCTCAGTTGAGGGCAAGAAGGACACGCTCGTTGGCCTCAAGGAAAACGTGATTGTTGGCCGCTTGATCCCGGCAGGGACGGGTGCTGGCATGAACCGTCTGCGTGTAACGTCCAATTCGCGTGATGCCGCCCTGCGTGTGCAACAGCGCGCATGGCAGGCTTCGCTAACGCCTACGCCAGCAGCGCCTGTTGCTGAACCTGCAGTGGCTGAAGCAACCGAAGGCGAATAATCCCCTGGCTCCCTTCCGGTGGGAGGGAGCCAATCAACCCATCCCATTTTCTGCACAATCGCAGATGATCAGCGTTTGCTCCACGGTCAAGTGAGCCAAGCTTGGGCTGACTCTGCGCGTGTACCTGCTACAGCGTTTTCAGCGGCAACCGGGGGCCGTAACGGGCAGCCTGCGTCGCTGATGTGAAAACTCTGGAGTATAGAAAATGCGTAATATCATGATTCTCGCAAGCTTTTCGCTTGCCCCGCTGATGGCCACGTCGGCAATAGCTGGCCCTGAAAAAGCAACGCCTGCACAGGGTGCGCCTGAAGCGGCTAAGCCAGCGGCAAACGACAGCGCCGTCGTCGGCAAAAAAGTTGCTGAGGAGTGGAACAAATATGACACCGCGAAAAAGGGCCACCTCACCCAGGAAGAATTTGCCAAATGGATGGGTGATCTCCGCGCAAGTGCTGGTCAGCCCGCACCTGACGCCAATTGGCTTGGGCTTGCCTTTACGCAGACCGACGCCGATGCGGATAAAAAAGTCTCCGAAGAAGAACTCAAGCGCTTCCTCGTTACCGGCGCATAGTCGGAACACCATCGGTGTCGCACCGATTGGGCGGGGCTGAATAAGCCTCGCCCTTTTTTCCTACTTGTCATTATGCCCACTCTCACGTCACTAGTAGGCGCAGCATAAGGGAGAGCATGATGGCCGAGTTCAACACAATCACCACTGAAATCAGCGACGGGATTTTCACCCTCACGCTCAATCGACCTGACCGGATGAACGCCTTCACGGGCGAGATGATGAAGGATATGATCGCCGCGTTCGATCTGGCCGACGCTGATGACAGCGTCCGCGCGGTGATCGTTACGGGTGCTGGTGACCGCGCCTTTTGCGCAGGTGCTGACCTAGGCGCTGGCAAAGACACTTTCGATTACACCAAACGCGCCGAACGGCTTGAGGAAGGCTCTCCCTTACGCGCGGACGGCAGCGTCGATTACACCCACCCCGGTGTACGTGACAGCGGCGGCAAAGTGACGCTGCGGATATTCAACAGCAAAAAGCCTGTGATTGGCGCGATCAACGGTGCCGCCGTCGGCATCGGCGCAACGATGCAATTGCCAATGGATTTTAGGCTCGCCAGCACCAAGGCGCGCTTCGGCTTCGTCTTTGCCAAACGCGGGATCGTGCCCGAGGCTGCCTCAAGCTGGTTCCTCCCGCGCCTCGTCGGGATCAGCCAAGCGCTCGACTGGTGCTATTCAGGCCGCGTGTTCGGCGCAGAGGAAGCGCTCAGCGGCGGCCTCGTCAAATCTATCCACGAACCTGAAGACCTCATCCCCGCCGCCCGCGCCTTCGCCCACAGCCTGACGAGCGAAAGCGCCCCCGTCTCAATCGCGCTCACCCGCCAGATGATGTGGCGAATGCTCGGCGCGGCCCACCCAATGGAGGCACACAAGATCGACAGCCGCGCCATCTGGTCACGCGGCCAAAGCGGAGACGCAGTAGAAGGGGTCACGTCGTTTTTGGAGAAACGCGCGGCGGTCTATCCCGATAAGGTGAGCGAAGATATGCCACACTTCGCCCCGTGGATGGATGAACCGGGGTGGGGGTGAGGGGATGGCGACACTCAATCGCTATCGTTGCCTAAAATTCTGATAATTTTTGATGGCTCATTATCTACCTCTAATTCCTTGCAAAACTCAGCGACAACATCTGTAATGTGTTCTGCAAGAGTTTCATCCATCGACAGTCTATCACAAAATCCATCGGCCATAGTCGGGCCACCGAGTACGAGAGTACATTTGAGAACAGCCTGCATCATTGCTGGATCAAACATATTCAATGTGCATAACAGTGCGTTTGTCCAAGCTTCTTGATCACCCGACTTACGAAAAGCGCAAACTAAAAAATGCGGCAAAGCATCTCGATATTTATCCTCGTGTGTAAGTTTTATCGCCACGTTCCAATTAGCGATATCATCAAGAGGATCGAGAGACCCGAGAATATGTCGATCTACATCCACGTCCCCTTCTGGTCGATCCAGAGTGCTGACAATTGAGCATTGTCGCTCAGTCTCTTTGCCGTATTTTTCAATCAACCAACGACTAACATCTCCTTTCAAACAAGCTTCTGTGCTAACACGCACATCATCAGTTTCTGCTGCATCTTCGAACCTAGTGACAGCTTCCTCGAAAAGACCACTAAACAGTAAGCTGTCGCCTAAATGAAGCAGGAGCCTTGGTGATGGAGCCTCTGCATTTGCAGCTCCCTTATAAATGGCTGCTGATGGTTTAAAATGGCCCTCGCCGAACAAACAGCCTGCCATTTCTGAGAGAAAATATGCGCTATTTAGATAGCTTGGCCTCAGCTTCCGAGCCGTATTGTATGATGTAAATGCTTTAAGATTATCATGGATATTCGCATATAAATTTCCCAACGAATAATAAATTGCGCCTTTGCTCGTGTCGTTAACGCTCGCTTGGCTGACCAGCGTTGCTTTCAAAAATTGCTCTTTTGCCAAAAACAAATCTTCAGGATCAAAGGGTACTTTGCTTAACGTTGCCATGACAAGCACGGGGCCAAGCGGGTCGTTAAGATGAATTTCGTTCAAGAGTGCAAACTGAACAAATTGCTGAGCATTTGACGTAAGCGCAGTACAAGCGTGCCAAGCAAGTTCCGCTGAGGCACAAGCCTTGCCTAGGGTCAGGCACCGTCGTGCTAAAACATCAGCTTGCTGATTGAGTTTCAGACGACTCAGCGCAGCAACCAGCATGTAACGCAAGGTTACAAGACTCAATTCTTGATCAGAAGCTTCTAGGTCAGCTTCAAGAGATGCGATCACTCCAACGGCGACCCTGACCGAATCACTGAATGCCTTTATAGTTAGAGCAAGATTGCCGCAGTTTGGGCTTAAAGTGACCGCATTAGTTTCGCGTTCGATAGCACGAATCATGCTCGCAAAATTCTGCCTGCGAGACGCAGGGAGGTCAGCCAAATCTAACTGCAAATGAACAGGTGCGCCATGCGGGTGATCTTTAACCATACGCCAATCTCTCAGCGCAGACTCAATTTCATTTGGAGTGAATTCTGTCCAAGAATCGGTATGGTTAAATTGTACAGTTTGAATGTTGATATTACGCTCATTTTCAACAACCCTATCATGCCATTTCCAGAGAATGCTGTCATCAGAGGCGCAATAACGAATAAGGATTGACTTTATATCTAGTGAACGCAGATATTCTCTCTGTGAGTTCTTGAGTTGCATCTGATTGCGTTCATTGGAGTTATCAGTGGCTTTAATTTGTGCGTAAAATAGTAAGCCCGTCGCATTATCATCAGAATCAAAAATCTTAACCTCAAGGTCAACGCCATAGTCTTTGGATTTTTCCCGTGTAAGCCAGTTGTCTGGCAAGCGACACTTGAATGCTGCAAGAGATTTTTCTTCAAGTTGATGAGAACGAGGTCGCTTAGGCATAGGCATAAATCTATTACGCCAACAATTAATGAATAAAGCAAGAACGAACTAGATTTTAATTTTCGTGATCTTCGTGGCTTCGTGTGAGTCAATTTTCTCACACGAAGCTACGAAGATCACGAAGGGAAATATTGCATTCCCCAAACCCGTTCATGTCGAGTGAAGTCGAGACACGTTGCGTTGGTGTCTCGACTTCGCTCGACATGAACGGAAAATGGGGCTCCCGCTGAACTGAACTTATCGCCCCCTAAGCGCGCTGATCGTTGTCCCTGCGCTGATGCGTTCAGGGTCAGTCTTGAGGTGCAACAGCCGCACCCCCTTATGCGTCATCGCCTCGGCCAGCGCGGGCGCGAACTCCGCAGTTGCCTCCACCGTTGCGGCCCAGCCGCCGTAGGCGCGCGCGAGTGCAGCGAAGTCTGGATTGTGGAGCGTCGTGCCTGAAACGCGGGTTGGGTATTCGCGTTCTTGGTGCATTCGGATTGTGCCGTAGACGCCGTTATCCACGACGATGACGAGGATATCGCAGCCATATTGGATCGCGGTGGCCAATTCCTGTCCGTTCATCATGAAATCACCGTCCCCGGCGAGCGCAATCACATCTTTTTCGGGGCAGCGCAGCGAGGCGGCCACCGCCGCTGGCACACCGTAACCCATTGCGCCTGCGGTTGGCGCAAGCTGCCCGCCGGGGCTGGCATAGGGCCAGTAACGGTGCCACCAGCCCGAAAAATTCCCCGCGCCGTTGCAGATGATATTCTCCGCCGACACATATTTGAGCATCGCCTTGATGCACATGCCGAGATCAACCGGGGTATCAAACGGCTCGGGGGTGTTCCACTCCCTCCACTCGGCATGGGCTTCCGCCCCGCTTGCAAAAGGCAGGGGATCACTCACCGCAATCCGTCGCCGCTGCTCAGGATTGACGCTTGCCAAAGCGTGCGCGGCGAACTGTTCCATCCCGCAGCAGATCGCGAGATCAACGCGGTAGACATGGTTGAACTCGTCAGGATCAGGGTGGACATGGACAAGCTTCTGCCCCGGATGGTCAGGCGGGATCAGCGTGTAGCTGTCCGTCGTCGCCTCGCCGAGCCGCGCACCGACCGCGATGATCAGGTCAGCCGCTTTGATCCGCGCGTGCAATTTTGGGTTGGGGCCATAGCCAAGATTGCCCGCCCAAACGGATGAGTAATTCGCAATCGCATCCTGCCGCCGGAATGCTGCCGCAACCGGAATACCCCACTTTTCGGCAAAGGCCTGAAAATCCTTGCCAGCCTCGGGCGTCCAGCCAGCACCACCGATGATCGCAACCGGAGCTTTGGCATCGTGGAGCATCTGCTCAAGTGCTGCGAGCCGCGAGGCCGAGGGCGCTTGCCAAATTGGCTCCACCTTGGGGCGGTCAACTGCCTCAACCACATCGCACAACATATCTTCAGGGAGTGCGATCACGACCGGGCCGGGGCGACCGCTCATCGCCACTGAATAGGCGCGCGCAACATATTCAGGAATGCGCCGCGCATCATCGATCCGCAGCACAAGTTTAGCCAGCGGGCCAAACATTGCGCTGAAATCAACCTCCTGAAACCCCTCCCGATCACGCATTCCGCGATCAACATCGCCGATGAACAGGATCATAGGTTGCGAGTCTTGCATCGCGACGTGAACACCGATGCTCGCGTTCGTGGCGCCCGGCCCGCGCGTCACAAACGCAACGCCGGGTCGCTGGATCAGCGTACCGTCGGCACAGGCCATGAAGGTCACCCCACCCTCTTGGCGGCACACCACCGTCTGAATCTGCGGCACATCATGGAGCGCATCAAGCACCGCGAGGAAGCTCTCCCCCGGCACAGTGAAAATACGGTCACATCCCTGAAGGACAAGCTGATCGACCAATATACGGCCGCCGGTACGTGGGTTTGTCATGGGCATAGCCATAACGTGCGTTTTGCGGGATCGCCATGTGTCTTGTGCAAAAATCACGATGAAATGTGCCGTTTCATGCCGCCATCTAATCGAATCGATTATAGACCGCCTGCCCCAATCCGCATCATAATGGCCGCAGAATTTAAGCATGGAGCTGTTATGGTTGCCTCAGTGAGTAATGCGGATCGTTCATTTGCCTTCTCGGCGGTTGATGCCGGACGTGCCATATTGGATAAGGCTTTTGGCAAAGCGCAGGCCGCACCTTCCGCGCCGCTGACCCCAGTTCAACAGGGCGAGCAGGCGCGCTTGGTTCAAACAAATGCCCCGGCACAAGCCGCACTCAAAGAGTTTCAAGCACAGGCCCAGCAGCTTGCAACGCACGAACCTGCCGCCTTCGCCAAGCTGCTTGATCAATCCTTCGGCACCAAGCTTGATGCTGGCACACGTGCGCAGCTTACTGAAATGGCCAAGGCGGGCAATTTGCCAACCCCCGCGCAAGTGCGTTTCGTTGGTGATGATGTGCTCGGCGGTGCGCTTGGTGCGTATAGTGCTGCAAATGGCGGCACGATCTTTCTGAATGAGTCGCTCAAAAATGATCCCGCCTCACTCAAGGCTGTGATGGCGCAGGAAATGGGCCATCATCTTGATGCCGTCATCGGCGGGCCAGACACAAAGGGCGATGAAGGCCGCGTGTTTGCCGCTGGCCTAGATAAAGGCGGGCCGCTAAGTGCGCCTGAATTGGCGAGCGCCTCTGCTGTCAATGACAAGGGCACCATCATGGTCGATGGCAAGCCTGTGCAAGTTGAATTTGCGCTGCCCGCGATTTTGATCTGGCTTGGGCAGGGCGCAGGGCAGACGGTGCCAGATGCCTTAATTGGTAATATATTGGCTCAGCTTACCGGGGTTCCTTATGGGTTGCTTGATCTTGCCATCGATTTTGGTCTCAACCTGATCCCTGGAGCGGGTCAGCTTGATACCGCTAAGAAACTCGCCAAGGTTGGCGAGGCGATTGAAAATATTATCGGTGCCGCAAGACTTGCTGAAAAACTGCCGCGCGGACTGGTTGGCCGGGCAGATTCCGCCGCAAACGCCATCCGCACCACATGGGGCCAGTTTCAGGATCATGTATTATCAGGCAATTTTACACAGGCTGGCACCAGTTGGGGCAAGTTGATCGGCCAAATCCGCGAAGTGCAGGTTGCGGGTAAAATTGCTGATAATGGTGGGGTGCTTGAGGATATCGGGAAGAGTTTCCCAATCCCTGGCGGGCGGCGTGAAATTGATGTTATTTTCAGTGAAGGCGGATCGCGCATATTTGGTGAGGTCAAAACGGGTGGTATTATGACCATCGGACGCGGCAGTGACAAATTTCAGAAAACCGTGGATAATTTTGTCGCCCAGCGTGATTTCGCAGCAAGCCAAGGCGCCAGTTTCCGCGTTTATGCTGATGATATTTCCGCAGACATGCGCCAAGCGCTTGAGTCGCGCGGGATTGGCGTTATCTTAAATGGGGATTTGCTCCGTTAACGCCATTTTCAAAGGTTTTGGATGTCATCATCACCCTATCCTATTTCTATCCATTGGCAGACGCGCCCAAGTGACTGGCGCGGTGTTGCGACACGTTTGCTCCCCGGTTTGGGTGAAGATTTTGGGCCGCTATTCCTGCGTTTTGATACCGGGGTTTACGGTTTCGCTACAGCACAGGCGGCACATCAATTCCTTCTGAAATCAAGTGCCCGCCTGCTTGGTTTTCATATTGACCTGCCCTGCGGATTTCCAATCCAGACTGTCGCGGATGCAAATGAAGTTGGATCGTTTGAGCATGTCGAGATTGATCTGCTTTTTGCATTGCGGCCCAAGGATGCTGAACGCATTCATGATCAGTTTCGCCGCTTTGCCACAGTCATGATCCGCGAAGCTGGGGCACTGGCCGTTGTTTTTAGCAGTGTCAGAGGTGACAATGATGCGCTGATGGAAGCTCAAGATACCATAGCTGTGGCGATGCGGAGTCGGCGGCAGAATGAGCCGCTCCCGCTTTCGCTGATACAGCATGTCAGTTGGTTGATCTGTTGGAATGGCGGAGGAGCGGCAGTAACTGCTGATCTATCAGCTACTATGAAGCTCTCAGATAATGTCGCAACCTATCTTGATGCCAAATCCTCGCCATTGGCACCCAGAGTGAGTTTGAAAGACCTCTGATATCGGTTGCGCCGCAATTATGTTAGGCTGCGCTATGACAGACAAGCAATTCGCCCGCCGTTCGGTAATGACTGCTATACTCGTTGCGCCGCTGATCGGTTGCTCCGAGACTCGAAAAACAGAGAGCGCGCCTCCAACTACGACTGTGCCCCTACCTGTCGCATCGCCCGCTGGACTAATCGAGATCAAACCCGAAGAAATCGGTTTTCGTCTTGACCTGCGCTATGCAACAACCAATAATTTCACGGGACGTGTACTGTACAGCCAAGTGCACGCCTTTTTGCAAGGTATCGCAGCAAAAGCGTTGATGCGCGTGCGGAACAGCGCGATAAATGAGGGTTTCGGCCTGACCATCTTTGACGCCTATCGTCCGTGGCGCGTGACGAAGCAGCTTTGGGATGCCACCCCGCCAAGCCAGCGCGATTATGTCGCTAATCCCAAACGCGGATCGCGGCACAATCGCGGCTGTGCGATTGATCTGAGTTTGCATGCGCTAGAGACCGGCGTGTTGGTTGAGATGCCATCGACGTTCGATGATTTTTCCGTGAGGGCACACCGCAATTTTATGGCAGCAAGCCAGACTGCAATCGCCAATCGCGCACGGTTAGAGCGCTATATGGAGGCCGAGGGTTTTATCGGCATGTCAAACGAATGGTGGCATTTTGACTATCGCGATTGGCAGGATTTCCCTGTCCTAGATTTGCCTTTTGAAGATTTGTGAGTTCTTCAGGCCTCGGGCCGCAGCCATAGCCAAGTGCCACAGAGAAGCCCAATACTTAACGGTATGAGTGACCAAGGCAGGCTGAGCATGACCAATCCGAGCACTGCACTAAAAATAAACGCACACGTCGCCGCCCACTTTGCCCGCCTGCCAACCACACCCTTTTCACGCCAAGCCCGCAGCGTCGCCCCGTAGCGTGGATGATTGAGCAACCTCTGCTCCCACACCGGATTGCTGCGCGCAAAGCAGAATGCCGCCAAGATCAGGAACGGCACTGTTGGCAAGAGTGGCAGAAACGCCCCAATCGCGCCGAGTGCCATTGAAACAATCCCGGCACTCAAATACGCGATGCGGCGGATGGGGCGCTCACTCACGCCTGATGGATCGCCTTGGTCGCGTAATAGCCGTCAAGCCCTTCTGGCCCGCCTTCGCTGCCAAAGCCTGAATCCTTAACGCCACCAAAGGGCGTGTCATTGCCGCCAATCGCGAAGGTATTGATGCCAACCATACCAGCCTCAATCGCATCACCAAGAAGATTGGCGCGCCTGCCGTTTTCGGTGAAGGCGAATGCCGCAAGGCCGTAAGGCAAACGGTTGGCCTGCTCAATCGCATCATCGAAGCTGGAGAAAGCAGCACAGACGGCAACCGGGCCAAAAGGTTCATTCGCCATGATGTCAGCCTCAATCGGCACATCAGCAAGCACGGTTGGTTGATAGAAAAATCCGCCATCCTGCGGGGCGCCCCCGGCAAGCACACGCGCGCCTTTACTCCGTGCATCTTCAACCAGTGCGCCAATCGCTGAAGGACGGCGCGGATTGGCCAGCGGCCCCATTTTTGTATCAGCCGCAAGCCCGTTGCCAATCTTCACAGCGTGCGCCCGTTCGGCAAAGCCCGTCACAAAGCGCTCATAAATCGCTTCTTGCGCATAAAAACGCGTCGGCGACACGCAGACCTGCCCGGCGTTGCGGAATTTCTGCGGGACGACCATATCAAGCGTCTTATCAAGATCGCAATCATCGAAAATCAGCACAGGCGCGTGGCCGCCAAGTTCCATCGTAACACGCTTCACGCCGTCAGCGGCAAGCTTCATCAGATGCTTGCCCACTGGCACTGAACCAGTGAAGCTGACCTTGCGGATGATGTGCGACCCGATCAATTGGCGGCTGACCATATCGGGCACACCGTAAACAAGCTGGGCAACACCGGCTGGCAAGCCTGCATCGACAAGACATTGGATGAGTGCGCTGGTGCAACCCGGTGTTTCTTCGGGCGGCTTGGCAATCACTGAGCAGCCTGCTGCAAGCGCCGCCGCAAGCTTTTTCGCCATCAGGAAAATCGGGAAATTCCACGGCGTGAACGAAGCAACCGGGCCAACGGGTTGCTTGATTACGATTGAACGCTGACCAGTGGGGCGGACAAGCACCCGGCCATAGCTGCGCTTGGCTTCCTCGGCGAAATAATCGAGCAAGCTTGCGCTCGCGATGACTTCGCCGCGCGCTTCACCGATTGGCTTGCCCTGCTCCATCGTGAGCAACACAGCGACCGAATCCGCCCGTGCGCGCAGCAAATCAGCGGCCTTATGAAGGATCGCACCCCGTGCATCAACATCAGTTGCGCGCCAGACTGCAAACGCCTTTTGAGAGGCCGCAAGTGCTTCCTCCAAATCAGCAGCGGTCGCAAGCGGCAGATCGGCAATAGTGGCACCCGTCGCTGGATTAACCACCGCATGGCAATCGCGCCCCTCGCCGCTTTTCCAGACGCCATTGATGAATAGCTTTAGATCGGCATCATAAGTCACAGTCATATCGGGTTTGCTCGCTTATTTGGGGTTGCGCCATGCCATAGGAGATTTCATGATCGGAAGCGACCCCGCAGTGTTAACTAAGGGGCGGGGAGACTGAAATGGCTGAATTTGAATTGATCGCCGATGGCTTGCGCTTTCCAGAAGGGCCTGTCGTCATGCCCGATGGCAGCGTGATCCTAACTGAAATTGCGAGCGGCACTATTACGCGCTGTTGGCCCGGTGGACGCAAGGAAACGGTGGCGCATGTCGGTGGCGGCCCGAACGGCCTTGCAATCGGCCCCGATGGCAAGCTCTATTGCTGCAACAACGGCGGCTTTGAATATGTCGAATCCAACGGTTATCTCGCGCCGCACGGCATTGCCAAAGATTATTCAGGCGGGCGGATCGAGCGCATTAATATCGAAACTGGTGTGGTTGAAATCCTCTACAAATCGGGTGACTTCGGATGCAGCTTGCGCGGGCCAAATGACATCATGTTTGATGCGCACGGCGGCTTTTGGTTCACCGACCATGGTAAGATCGATTATGACGCGCGCTCCCATGATATCGTCGGAATATTCTATGCCAAGGCCGATGGCAGCTTGCTTGAGGAAGTCATCTGGCCAAGCAACAATCCAAACGGGGTTGGCCTCTCGCCCGACGGCAACACGCTGTATGCCGCCGAAACCTACACTTGCCGCCTGATGAAGTTTAACATTATTGCACCCGGCAAGGTCGATGGTGCCGCTGGGCCGGGCGGGCCGGGCATTCCCGTTTACCGCCCTGCGGGTTATAAATTCTTCGACAGCCTAGCGATGGAGGCAAATGGCAATATCTGTGTTGCGACGATTGGCGAATGCGGGATTTCGGTGATCTCGCCCGACGGGGAATTAGTCGAATTTGTTGCGACTGATGACATCTTCACCACCAATATCGCGTTTGGCGGCGATGACATGATGGATGCCTATATTTGCCTCTCTGGGAGCGGTCGCTTGGTCAAAACCCGCTGGAACCGCCCCGGCCTGACGTTAAAATATTAACCAAAACGCGAAAACCGCCCAAAAACGCGCCCAATCGGGCTGTTTTCGCCGATACAGTGATTGACGAGACTCTTACACGCGCTTAGTCGAGCCATAGGGCGGGGGTTCCAGCCCAAGTAACTATTCAGGAGAAATAATAATGAACAGCAGCGATCTCGCCGATCACATTGCCGGCGCACATGGTCTCACCAAAGCTGACGCCAAGAAAATCGTCGACGCAGTATTTGCAGCGATTGGCGATGCCGCAGCCAAGGGTGACGAAGTTTCAGTCCCAGGCTTTGGCAAGTTCAAGGTCAAGCACAGCCCAGCCCGCGAAGGCCGCAATCCATCAACGGGTGCCGCGATGAAGATCGCCGCGTCACGTAAGCTCGGCTTCACGGTTGCCAAGGCAATCAAGGACAAGCTCAACGGCTGATTTTATGCTTGTTCGAACCAACTAATATGTTGTTTCGCTACACTAAAAAAATGGGTCGCACTCAGAAATGAGTGCGACCCATTTTTATTCACAATTCAATGAAGTGGATCAGAATTTTATCCGCCCGGTTAGAGTGTAACGACGCCCAATAGCATCAACCAGCGTACCTTGATTGGGGCTAGCGAGTGACGCGAACGACCCGGCAAAATTTTTGTCAAATATATTGCGCGCGGCTAGCTGAAACGAATATTCTTTATCCGGCCCAAAATTAATACCGACTGTGGCATCGTAGGTCGATACGGTCGGAAAAATCAGCACATCCTGAAGATCACTTGTGGCTGCAACCCCGTTGTTAAACAAGTGAGTTCTGCTGCGCCAGTTCCAAGTAAGCTGGCTGTAAAATCCGTTATTTTCGTAGCGTGCTCGCGCCTGCACCTTCCAACGTGGACGGGAGAAGGTGCCCGCCGTCTGCTGGGCATTGCTAAGATTTCCATCAGGTGCATCAAGATAATCGAACAAGTGATAAGCGTTGCCCGCGAGCTTAAATGTACCCGCGTTTCCTCCACCAAAGATCGAGCTTAACTCAAAATTATAGTCGGCACTGATGTTAAGTGCCTTAACCTCAAGCGCACCGAGATTGATGAAACCCGAATTGAACCCATTGCCCACCTCAAACGGTCTTGCGTCGGTTGAACGTTGCCGATTGAAAAAACTACAGACATCAACACCGACTTCAGGTGCGGTATTCGGAAAAGATGGACTATCAAAACAAACTTGGAGTGCGGTTCCAATGCCGGTTGGGATAATCTGATCAAGCACTTTCACATTGATATAGTCGGCAGAAATTTGCAGCTTTGGAATAAATCGCGGTGTGATTACTGTCCCGAAGGTATAGCTTTTGCCGCGTTCCGGTTTTAACCCAGGCGACCCGGCGAATGTCCCGTTAATGCCAGTACCTGACGGCACATAAGCGTTAAGGAAGGTCGCCGCGCTTGGGCGGTCAGCAGCGATACCAGCCGCAATAACCGCATTTTCACAGTTGGCGCGACGTGTCGTTGGCCGGATGCCGCCAGTAATGTTTGCGGTCGAACATGGATCAGCAACGCCGCTGAAGGCGGGCTGCCCACCAAGAAAAAGTTCAACGATTGATGGCTGTTTGATTGACCGAGTGATATTCCCACGGAAACTAATGTCCTGAATTGGGCGCCAGCTTCCCGCGATTGAATAAATTGTATTGGTGTTGCCTGATTGCTTTTGCTCAAGCAATGAGCCGTTCAGCAAACGCACGTTAGGTGCGCCACCTGTCTGTCGGACGAAGCGAACACCCGGATTTATTTCCACGTTGCGCAGCAGCGGCAAATTGAAGTCCTCGCCAAAGATCGGAATACGCGCTTCAATTCCGAATTCAAAGGCTTCGGTGAAGCCTTCGGTATTAGCAAGGGCTGCTGTGCGAGTTCCGCCGTTACGCGACAAATCATCAACGACGAAATCAAGCGACTCGCGCCGATATTCGCCAACAACTGAGAAGCCAAGTGGCCCGGCTGGCAGATCAAAGAATGAGCCGCCAAAGGACACTTGCCCAAAATATTGCTCAGAAAGATTGTCCAGCGTCGTATCCGCGCGAACATAGTCACGGGCCGCTTGACTCTGTTGACCAAAACCAAACGGGTTAAAAGGCACACAAGCTGCGATCTGAGCCGCACTCACTGTGCGCGTCACAAGCCGTTCGACCAAAACACCATCCGGGCCGGGCTCTCTCACCAACTCTTGTGCAACGACTCCGCTAGGAAGCGCTGTACTCCCGGTAAGCTGCGAACGGCAAACTATCTGACCGTTGGCTGGATTTACAACGGCATCTACTGCTAGGCCATATTCAATATCTTTAATCTGAAAGCGTTTGCCCGCCAATTCAGCTCGTCCGTAAGTAAATGACGCATCGAAATTAAAGTCACGTTTGAAAAGTTCTAAATCACCCTTTACACCCAATACTGTACGATAGGTTTCACTTTTTGCACTGGCACGGTTGTCGCCCACCACGTCCTGATTGGTGCGCGATAGGAAGAAATTGTTGGTTACCCCAGCCGCAGTAAGTGCTGCACGATCAGCCGCATCCAGAAATGGATTGTTAATATTAAGAATAAGCGCTGCGTTTTCGGTAGTGCCCGAGGTGATCGTATTATTACTTGCACCGTTACGGAGCGCAACAGAGCGCACATTTGCGTATTGGTTTTCAGTATAGAGCGTGATCGAGTCAGTGATATCAAAGTGAGCAATGATATTCGCTATGTCACGGTCTTGCTGCGTGCGGAGCACCACAAGCGAGGAGGTATTAAAGAAATCTCCCCCAACTGCACCGCCGGTCGTGCTTGGGATCGTCGAGTCTATCCGTGCTGGAACAATCGAAAAAATATCACCTGCCGCATTAAACTGAAGTGGCACCGCAGTACGCGAAAAAAATACTGCGGTTGCTGGATTAGTATTGGCTACGTCAAGAAAATTCGGGATCAGTGTGCCAATAAACGCATTGATATCAGTCGTCGGATTCGCTGCAAGAAATTCACGTGGGGTCGGCAAATTAACCTGCAGCAGGTTAGTCGCTAGCGTAATCCTTTGTGCCGACGTGCCTTGTCCGGAGAGGTTTGGTGAAAAGCGAGTAATCACTGAGTCAGCAAATGTGAGCTGTTGCGCCGCAGTTCCGGGTAAGCCTGTTGGGGCGAAACGACAAAATGTTGCAAGGGTTGTGCTGCAACCTGCAACGCCAGAAGCAATTGGCACTCCGGGAACAAGCTGCGTATTGCCCGCCTGTGTTACAAATGGCAGCGGTCTTGCATTTGCGGCGGTCGCAGGAGCCGTGGCGATTTGATTGAGGGCGGTGCCGTTGTTTGCCGTCGGCACTTGAAAGATTGCGCCCGCGTTGGAAACTAGGATCGAACCACCCGAAGCAGGTGGCAAGATGCGGTTGTTAGGAACCCCGTCATCACTGGCTCGCAAAAATGCGCCATTGTTAGTACCAGCAACATCAATAGAAAGCGTTGGCGCAAAGGCCGTATTCCGCCTGCCACCATTGCCAAAAAACGTCGGCGCGACCGCGCTAAACTGATATTCCTTTCGACTATCACCTTGAAGCCCATCATCACGGTTTTTTTCCAATGATACAACGAGATTGCCGCGATTATTTGCAAAATTCGATCCGACTATTCCTGTCAGCCGATAGGTGAAAGCGTCACCACGGCTTGAGATCGAGCTTAACCCTGAAACCTCATACCCGTCATATTTATCTTTGAGAATAACGTTAACCACGCCAGCAATCGCATCCGAACCATATGCGGCAGCGCCGCCAACAGTAAGGATATCGACTCGCTCAGTCAGCGCAGTCGGAATTGAGTTGATATCAACTTGCCCGCCAGTCGTATTACCCTGCACAAAAAGCGAACCGGCGTTGCCAGAAACATAACGTCGCCCATTCAAAAGTGTTAGCGTGCGCTGTGTTCCAAGATCAAGCAAATCGACAAACGATGCGCCTAAACTTGCCGGCTGGCCTCCGTTAGTACCTAGGTTGCTTGCACCCGGCCCAACGAGCGGACTATCATTTAGCAGCTCTATGAGATTGGTGAATGCGCGCGTGTTGATCTGCTCAGCAGCGACTGATGTACCGGGAATAGTCCCTTCATATTGCGGGCGCGGAATACGTGACCCTGTGACAATAATAAGCTCCTTGGGGTCGTTGATCTCAACCTCAGCCTCGGCCGGTGCTTTAGCTGCTGACTCAGGATTGGTAGCCTGTGCGATTGCACCCGTGCTAGCAGAAAACAGGAAAACGGTAGCAAGCGCAGTGGCCGCCAGAATGCGATCTTTTTTCATTACATCATCCCCGTTGCGACTATGCGGAGTAGCTATTCGCAGTTCACAGCATGAAAAACCAATCACAAATTTAGGACAAGCCCTAAATTTCAATTTTGTGACTAATATGCTGGAAATTTGTGAATCGTGATAAATTTGCAACGACGTTGTTAGCGCCTGTTATCTGACCGAAGACCTCCATTTTTCGATAAGCGTCATTGATCAGATATTCACCCGCACCTAACGCACTGTGATGCAAAAAAACTCGTCGACAGTAAAAATAATCAAGAACATTACAGGCAGCTTTGCGGCCATTTTCTTACTTACGTTACCTGCCCACGGCCAAACTGCAAATGAAGTAGAAAATGATGCAGATAGCGTCCGCCCCGAAATCGTCGTAACTGCACCGCGTATGTCGGGTTCTGCAATTGATGGTATTGCGCCCGAAATTACGATCAACGAGGATGAGATTGAGGGCTACGGTGCCTCCACCGTGGCTGATCTGCTTGCCGCACTTGCGCCGCAGACGCAGTCGGGGCGAGGTCGCGGCGGGGGTGCTCCGGTTATTCTGGTCAATGGCCGGCGGGTTTCTGGCTTTGCCGAAATTCGCGATTTGCCCGCTGAAGCGATCCTGCGCGTCGAAGTCCTCCCCGAAGAGGCAGCGCTGCGCTACGGCTTTGGTGCCGATCAGCGCGTGACCAATTTTATCCTGCGTCCCGGCTTTGCCGCGATTACGTTCGAGGGCGATTACGGGTTATCAACGGCTGGCGGTCGCGGGGAAAGTGAAGTTGGATCAACCTTCACCAAAATTGGCGAGAAGGGGCGAATTAACCTAAATGCCGAATATAATGGCGGCAGCGCGCTCACCGAAGAAGAACGCAATATTGATCGCGGGCCGCTTGATCCGGGGCGTTTCCGGACATTGCTGCCGCGCAGTGATGAGTTGACCCTCGGCGCGACGGTCAACCGGATTGTTACAGACACAGTCGGGCTAACGCTCAATGGCCGCTATGATTATGCTGATCGCGCCTCACAATTTGGTGTTGCGTCGTTCGGCGCGGGCGGCGTGGTTGATCCGCTTGACCGCGAGGCGACCACGCGTTCGCTCCACGGCGGGCTAACGCTTGACGGGCCAATTGGTCGTTGGCAATGGTCACTTACTGGCAATGTAGATGGTATCCGCGCCAAAACATTGACTGATCGACAAAGCGGCGGACGCGATAGCGCCACCTCCACCGCGACCTCTGGCGATGCAATTTATACGCTGTCGGGGGCACTGCTTGAATTGCCTGCGGGTAAGGTTCAGGCGACACTGCGCGGTGGCTTTGATGCCCGTACCTTTGTCAGCCAGTCCGTCCGCAGTGGCATAACGCGGAGCGCGCGCTTTGGCCGTGATGAGGCCAATGTGCGCGCGAGCATCGACATTCCCCTCGCTGATAAGGCGCGCGGCGTGGCCTCTGCATTGGGCGACCTGTCGATTAACTTCAACGCAGGCTACCGCGAACTTGATGATTTCGCCGGGCTTACGGCTTACGGATTTGGGCTGAACTGGGCATTCGCAGAAAGGCTCGCACTGCTGGCGAGCATTACAACCGAGGAAGCTGCGCCCTCGATCCAGCAGCTTGGCGAGCCGCTGCTCGTAACGCCGGGAGTGCCCGTCTTTGATTTCCGCAATCAAGCCAGCGTAATCATTGACCGGATCAGCGGCGGCAACCCCGCTTTGCAGGCTGAACAGCGCCGCGACATTAAGATTGGCCTATCCTATCAAATATCACAAACACCGCTGCTCTCGCTCAGCAGCAATTTCTTCCGCAACCGCAGCAGCGGCACCGTGGCAAGCTTTCCCACGCTGACGCCCGAGCTAGAACGCGCCTTTCCAAGTCGTTTCACTCGTGATGCCAGCGGGCGGTTGCTTTCAATCGACACGCGGCCAATCAATTATGATGCGACACGCAGCGATGTGCTGCGCACCGGGTTTAACTTTTTCAAGCCGTTCAAAGCGCCGCCACGGCCCGAAGGCGCGGCAGAACGTCCCGCAGG
>JAYTPB010000179.1:0-14280 GCA_043747445.1 Sphingomonadales bacterium | reverse complement strand
GACCCAGCTTCCCTCTTTGCGCCGCGCGGCAACGCCTGCATCGCAGAGGATTTTGACATGACGCGAAACACGCGGCTGGCTCTGGCCGAGCACTTGGGCAAGTTCGCCCACCGAAAGCTCCATCGCACGCAACAGCGCCACAATCCGAAGCCGCGTCGGATCAGCAAGCGCACGAAAAATGGCGAGAGGCAGCGTCATGTGATCTACATATAAAGAATTCTTTATATGTCAATGTGGGAAGTGTTGTTAGGGGGTTAGTTTGAATGGGTGGAAGGGAGGAGGAATCGGTCGTTCAAAATGTAATCTCACGCGTTCGAAAGCCGTCATTCGTTAAGCCGTTACCAGACGGCCAATAGTGGTAAAGGTTTTTGGGAAGGCTTAAGCGAAAATAACTTCTAGCCGTCTGCACAAGAGCAGGCGTTTCGCTCGCGGAGCAATGAACCAAATTTGGGGTCTCTATCCAAGGCTCCACGCAGTCCGAAACACTATGAATAACCGGAGCCGTTGTCTAATGGCTCAGGCGGCCAAAGTCAGATCCGGCCTCGTCATCTCGACTTCCTCGCGCGAAAGTTTCCCTAGTGCACGGATGGCATCTGCATCGCGGTCGCCGCGAATGCGCGCCTCGACGATCCGTTGAATAAGCTCGTTGGACTCCTGACGCAGTTTACGGCGGCGGGCGAGCAGTTCGTTTTCCTTATCGCGAGTCATAGAAGCTCCTGTCAGACTAGTCATATATGCACATCATTAATTCTTTTTAAACCCACCGTTGGTCACTCCGTCGCGCAGAGCCACCTGCATGGCGATTAGCTGGGCAAGCTGACGGACGACCATTACGTTCTGTTCGCGCGGATCACTGGTCGCGCGGCGCCAACGATCAGGTATATTACTGGTCGCTGTGACACAACCCCACATATCGTTGCTGGAGCCTACTTTGATCGGGATAACAGCGACAGAGACGTAGCGATCTTCATCTCCGACTTTCTGTTTCGCCGTGGGTACGGGGTATTGCTCAGCAACCCCGGGGGAGCGTAGATCGGCCTCTATGATCTCGTCGTCATGCTGCCAGCAGACGCCAGTGAAGCCTTCCTTCTTTTTCCAATAACGGGGTAACAGCTCCGGCTTGCCATCTTCACGTGCCTTTTCGCGCTGGCGATCGTTGAACGACACTACAATCCGCCGCATGACTTCGAACTTACCACCATCGGGATCGTTCTGGCGCTGAAAAATGGAGAAAGCCCATTTTTCACCAGCTTCAAAACCAATTGCTCCTTCCAGATCGCTCGAACCGGCATCGAGCATCGCCTCAATAACTGTAACAAGTGGCGTTTCATGCGGCATGCGTTCAACAGCTTCGTGCATTTGCTGAATGGCGAGTAGGAGGAAGCGCCGCCGCTTATCTAATATCTCAACTTTCTCGAACTTGCGGTGCAATTCGTCCCTATCCGTCAAGTAGGTTGAAGCAAGCTCTAACGCCTGCTTGGCTTCCGACGTCAGCTTGCTGCGCGTTAAATCAAAAAGAGTCACGAACAGCGTGCCAATTGCAACCATGGCAAGACCAACGCCTGACATCCACGTGGCATGGGGGTCAGTTATTCCTGAAAGCTTGCCGAGGCCAGCCAAGAGGCCACCGCCTACCACTAGAGAAATATTAAACGCTGTACGCCACTTCTCTGCACGCTCGTTCGCTGTGATCAGATGTCCGAAGAAACGATCCTGCCCCTCCATAAGAGCGTTTGCAGGTTTCATAACAAGGTCGGTTATGCCGCTCACTGGGCCCCCTATTGATTGGCGACTTCGATACTTACGTAATCTAAAAGATTTGGCAACTGTAATTTCGTGGTTACTGTTAGGGGTAGGATTGTGATCGTTGTATAACGAAACGCTTAATTTCCTAGCGCGAAGCGATCATTTCTAGCAGCGCGTGAATGCCCTTTATGCAGCATTGGCTTTCCAAGACCCAACAGTCAGCAACCCCTATAAAACCCTCACACAAAACTATACGGATCTATATCCACATTCACCCGCACCCCGCGTGGCCATTCGAGGCTCCCGAGCCAATCGCGGATGACATCTTGCACATCAAGCGCGCGGCGCGCGTGGATGAGGAGGCGCATCCGGTGCCGACCGCGCAGCATTGCGAGTGGGGCGGGGGCGGGGCCGTAGACCTCCATGCCCTCCACCTTGGGCGCAGTGCGACCGATGAGCGCGGCGGCATCCTGCGCCTCTTTCAAGGACTCGGACGAGATAATAATCCCGGCAAAGCGCCCAAATGGCGGCGCGCCTGCATCCTTGCGGGCGGCGGTTTCGGCGGCATAAAATGCCTCGGAGTCACCCGATACCAAGGCTCGGATCACAGGCGCATCGGGTTCATGCGTCTGGACGAACACCCGCCCCGGCTTTGCCCCGCGCCCCGCCCGACCTGCGACTTGGGCGATCTGCTGAAAACTGCGTTCGGCGGCGCGAAGGTCTCCGCCTTGCAGGCCAAGGTCTGCATCAACCACGCCAACCAGCGTCAGATTGGGGAAATGATAGCCCTTCGTCACCAACTGCGTACCGATCACGATATCGATATCGCCCGCCTCCATCCGCCCGACAAATTCGGCGGCCTTGGCCGGAGACCAGAGCGTGTCCGACGTGACGACCGCACGCCGCGCCTCTGGGAAGAGCAGCGCGACCTCATCGGCAATCCGTTCAACACCGGGGCCGCAGGCGACCAGCGCATCCTCTGCGTGGCATTCGGGGCACGCACGCGGCGGCGGCATCGCGTGGCCGCAGTGATGGCATTGCAGCCGCTGGATCAGGCGGTGTTCAACCATCCACGCGGTGCAGTTGGGGCATTGGAAGCGGTGGCCGCAGTGGCGGCACAGCGTAAGCGGGGCAAAGCCGCGCCGATTGAGGAAGAGCAGGCTTTGTTCGCCCTTCTCAAGCGTTTCCCCCATCGCAGCAACAAGCGTGGGCGCGAGCCACCGCCCGCGTTCGGGCGCATCTTGCGTCAGGTTGAGCGCGATAATCTCGGGCATTTCAGCCACGCCGTAACGCCCCGGCAATTTGAGTTCGCTGTAGCGGCCAAGCGCGACCTGCTGGCGGGTTTCAATCGCGGGTGTTGCGGTGGCGAGCACAATCGGCACGCCCTCAAACCGCGCGCGCATGACGGCGACATCGCGCGCGTGATAGCCAACGCCGTCTTCCTGCTTGAAGCTCGTCTCATGCGCCTCATCAACGATGATCAGCCCAAGATTGCGGTAGGGCAGGAAGAGCGCTGAACGCGCGCCAACGGTGACGAGCGCTTCGCCGTGGGCAATCGCGCGCCATGCGCGACGGCGTTGCGATTGGCGCAAATCACTATGCCAAGCAACGGGCGCATGGCCGAAGCGTGCTTCAAATCGGCGCAGAAATGGCTCAGTCAGCGCAATTTCGGGGAGCAGGACGAGCGTTTGCTTACCCGCCTTGAGTGCCGCTGCAATCGCCTCAAAATACACCTCGGTTTTGCCAGAGCCGGTAACTCCGTCGAGCAGCACCGGGGCGAATGTCTGCGCTTTCACTGCGCCCACCAACCAATCAGCGGCGGCGCGTTGTTCTTCAGAAAGCGCAGGATGATGATAGTCAGGATCAGGCGGGGTGAAGGGCGTATCAACCTTCACCGTCTCGCCAATCAGCATCCCGGCTTTGATCATCCCGCGTATCACCGCTTCGGACACATCAGCGATTGTGGTGAGTTCGCGGATCAGGCCCTGGCGCTCACCAATCCGCGAAATCGCCTGCGCGCGCTGCGTGGTGAGCTTTTCCGGCAGCGTTGCGGCAAGCCGGTATTCAACAACATTGGGACTATTCTGAAGCGCCGATGCAGACGACAGCACCATCCGCAGCACGGCAGCGGGCGGGCTGAGATAATAATTCGCCGTCCACTCAATCAATCGCCGCAGCGGCGCGCCAATCGGCGGCACATCAAATACACTGAGCAAATTACGCAGGCGGTTGTCGCCTACCTCGCCAGCGCTTGGCATATGGTCTGCTTCCCAGACAACCCCGATCAACTGACGCGGGCCAAGCGGCGCAAGCACGATACTCCCTGGTGGGGCCGCCATGTCTTGTGGCACCCGGTAATCAAGCGGGCCAAGTGCTGGATTAAGGAGTAGGACGCGCGCGCGGGACATAAAGGCTCACTAACGCTTTTGGCGATTTGTGCAAAAGGCGCTAACAACGCCTAAATATGTTTAACGCAGTCACTACAGCATGGGAATCGTCATTGCGAGCAAAGCGCGGCAATCCAGTAGCGACGGTGGGACTGGATTGCCGCGCTTCCGCAAAGCGGAAGTTTATCCTGAGCGCCTGCAAGGCAGTCCAAGGGCTCGCAATGACGTCTACAAGTCAGCGATGATCATTTTCCTGCGCATTATGGCGATCACGATCCTGCTGGCGGGCAGTTCGCATTTGCTGCTCGGGGTTGGAGCAGAGGTGCTGCTTGGGGCCAAGCTCTCCGCTGAAACGCTGGCTGAGCCGTCGCTAAACAGTCAGAACCGTTTTTACGGCACGTCCTATATGCTCTACGGCATATTGCTGTGGGTCTGCACGCGTGACATGGATCGTTACGCCCTGATCTTCCGCATATTGCTGTTGATGACTTTTGCGGCAGGTTTTACGCGGATCATTTCGGTAATGCTCCACGGCTGGCCCGCGCCAACGATTATCGCGCTGGCGGTGAGCGAGCTTCTCCTCCCGCCCTTTATATTCTGGTGGCAGCAACGCAGCCGTCCATTGTCATAAAAGCGATTTCGGCTAAAGAGCGGCAACGACGCGCAAAGGAAGCCTGCCCCCATGAAATTCTTCGTTGATACCGCCGACACCAAGGACATTGCCGAACTTGCCGCAACTGGCCTGCTCGACGGGGTGACTACCAACCCATCGCTGATCCACAAGGCGGGCCGCGATTTCATCGAAGTGACGCGCGAAATTTGCGCACTGGTTGATGGGCCAGTGTCAGCCGAAGTTGTGGCACTTGATCATCCAACGATGATGAAAGAGGCCGAAATTCTGCGCAAGATCGCGGACAATGTCTGCATCAAGGTGCCGCTGACGATTGACGGCCTCAAAACGTGCAAGGCGCTGCGCGGTGACGGTACGATGGTCAATGTCACACTGTGTTTTTCGGCCAATCAGGCGCTGCTCGCGGCGAAGGCGGGCGCGAGCTTCATCTCGCCGTTCGTCGGGCGCCATGATGATAACGGCTTTGATGGGATGGCGCTCATTTCAGACATTCGGCTGATTTATGATAACTATGATTTCGCGACTGAGATCCTCGTTGCCAGCGTGCGGCATCCAATCCACGTGCTTGAAAGCGCGCGGATTGGTGCCGATGTGATGACTGCGCCGCCCGCCGTTATCAAAGCGCTGTTCAACCATGTGTTGACTGAAAAGGGTATTGCTGGGTTCCTTGCCGATTGGGAAAAGACCGGGCAAAAAATCGGGTGAAATGAGCGAGGTCGTCAGCAATTGGTCAGCGCACCTGCGCGATAATCGCCGGATGTCGCTGCATACAGTGCGTGCTTATGAGGCGACCGGGCTTCGGCTGATCGCGTTTCTTGCCGAACATTATGGCGGTGCGCCTGACCTTGCCCGCGTTGAAGCCTCTGACCTGCGCGCCTTTCTGGCCGCGCGGCGCGGTGACGGGATCGGCAACGCCAGTGCCGCACGAGAGCTTTCGGCGGTGCGCAGTTTCCTGATCTTTGCAGGCGGCGAGGATGCGATGCCACGCATTAAAGGGCCGCGCGTTAAAAAAGGCCTGCCGCGTCCGATTTCGCCAAGCGAGGCGTTAGCACTTGCTGATGATGTATCCGAACAAGCAAGCGACGCGTGGATTGCCGCGCGCGATTGGGCGGTGTTGTTGTTGCTTTACGGCGCTGGCCTGCGGATTAGCGAGGCGCTTGGGCTGACGGGTGATGTCCTTCCGCTCGGCGAAGCGATGCGGGTCACGGGTAAGCGCGATAAGACCCGGATTGTGCCCTTGCTCGCGGCCGTGCGCGAAGCGATTGCGGCCTATGTTGCGCTCACGCCCTACACGCAGAGTGGTGATGCGCCACTGTTCAGAGGGGCGCGCGGCGGGCCGCTTAATCCAGCGATCATCCGCCGTTCAGTGCGCGCCGCGCGCAGTCGGCTTGGTTTGGGGGAGCGGACAACCCCGCACGCGCTGCGCCATAGCTTTGCGACGCACTTGCTTGCGGGCGGTGCAGATCTGCGTTCGCTTCAGGAACTGCTCGGCCATGCAAGCCTCACCTCAACACAAATCTACACCGCCGTTGATACCGCCTATCTGCTCGACGTGTATCAAAACGCGCACCCGCGCGCATAACTCTTGGTTTGGGGCGCAGCGGTTGGAAAATAGCGTCTCAGGTTCCTCGGCTAAAAGATTTGCACCGTCGCATTTTTGGGCAAAGCCGTCCTGTCGCTCAATTGTTCAAGAATGAAATGTGGCACTGTTAAAATCGAGAGCAGCAAAAAGGCTGTTCTGATTATATTGGTATCAACTGAGGCTGTGCCACTAAATACGAAAAGCAAAACGCCCAGCCCAATCGTGAAAATAATCACCGCCGCTGCAATCAATGCTTTCTGCCGCAATGTAATTTCTCCAGCGCCCTGCACCGCATCAATCAAATGACGCGGGGAATGTAAGCAGCAGAAAAACAGTGCGAAACTGATTAACGGCGGTAATATCGCCATAGCAGTGAGGCAGCAGGCAAGATCAATCGCATCTCTGTTACGCCCCTGCTTGAACGCAAGGCCGATGTAGACGGCGCTGCCCAGAACTGCCGGAACTGCTGAACACGCAAGCAAAGCTGCGATAATGGCACCGCTTTGATCCCCTGTGAGCAGCGAAAAGATCGCACCAACAGAATCTAAGTTTGCCAGTGCTGGGAGCGCAATCAACGCCCAACCCACCATCAAGCTGAGAAACGGATCAACGCGGGTGCGCCAATCAGCACTAAAATGGACAACCGAAACGACTAAAAATGACGTAAGAGCGAGCGATGGTGCAGCAAACCAAAATAACGCCATGAACATAGCCGCACCGAGATATGCCGCTGTAATCTGAACTTTCCCGAATGTGCTTGAGCGCCCAAACCGCGTTGCAGCGACCTCAATATCTAGCGCGCCGTGTGGGATGCCGAAAATAATAATTGCGACCGCTGCGATCATCGCCGAGAGCGCATTGTTGTACCCGACGTAGATATAATCAATTACGATAAGCCCGGCAGTCACCCCCGGTATCGCCGACGCGCGGAGACTGCTTGACGCTGGGTAGGCCAAAGTGCTGGAAGCGGTGTTACCGCCTCCAGCCAACGAACCTATGGTAGTCATGCTTTTGCAAACCCGATTTCACCATATTCGGCCTGCGATTTCCGCGTTGCGATCAGATAAATCAATACGCCGACACCGACCTTAGCTATCAGATCAGCAATGGTGTAACCAACCTGTATGCCAACGATTACGCTTGAGCCGCCCAAATTGGTGTATGGGATCATATACACAATTGGGTAAAAGCCCCACGATGCAAATGTCACCAGTCGTGCTTGTTTGACCAAGCCACGAACGCTTTCGGGTTGGCTTTCAATTGATGCGCTGAGGCCTGAAAACAGCTGCCATACAATGTAGACAAATGGTATTGTTGAGAGCGTGCCCCACAATATTCTCGCCTGTATGTTCGTTGCGATTTCGCCGGGATAGCCGAGGATAACCATCAACGCCGCAGCCGCACCAAGCTTTGTCGCTTTTGAGACCGTTTCTGACGAGCTCAAACGCATCACGAGGATGAGCTCAACAAGCAGCAACGGCACCGTCAGCAACCAATCAACATAACGGTAGGCATCATTGAAGGCGTAGTCAGTGGCGACAATCGCGCCGTCCTTGAAGGCATACGCACTTTCCCAACTCTCAAAAATTCGGAAATAATGATACGCAGCAATCGCTGTTACCAAACCCGAAATTGTCAGCGCTGTTTTATAGGCCGGGCCAACTTGTGATCGCCCAAACCATAAAAATAGCGTTGCTGCGGCCATTGTCGCAAATGTGAACGAAAACGCATTGTACACCAGCGAATATTGGCCCGCCGATAACATATCCATAATATATCTCCGAAACATCGCCTGGATAATCAGACGGTGGCCAGATGGGCCGACAGCTCCAGATGCTCAAGATAACCTTTGTACCATGTCACAGCAGACGGCGAGTAAAGGCTTAGTACCGTGTTGTGATCAGTCGGCGTCCTGCTATCCCACAGACATGGATATCGGTTTGGACATGATGCCGCACCGCATTGAACCGCGCTTGGCAGGGTTAATCTGTGGCAGCCCAATTGCATCAGTAATCAGCGATCCGCGACAGCAGGATAACCCGATCATCGCCTGTAACACTGCGTTCATGGATTTGACTGGATATTCCGAACACGAAATCCTCGGGCGCAATTGCAAATTTCTTGCCGGGCCAGCAACCGAACCTTGGCTGACCGACACGATTCGCAAAGGCGTGCAAAAGCACCGGCCAGTGCTTGTTGAGATACTCAACTACAAGCGCGATGGCACCCCGTTTCGTAATGCTGTACTCGTTGCGCCAATTTTTGACGAGGACGGTGAGTTAGAATTTTTTCTTGGATCACAAGTCGAGGTTGACGACGAGTCGCCCGCACCCGTTTCGAACCAGCGCATTTCTGCTACGCTGCTCGTAAAAAAGCTGTCGCCGCGACAATATGAAGTGCTTCGGCAAATCGCGACCGGCCACTTGAACAAACAAATTGCTCATACGCTTGGAGTGAGCGAACAGACCGTCAAGATGCACCGTGCACTTGTGCTGCAACGATTGGGGGTTGCGACGACCGCCGATGCAATCCGGATTGCTGTTGAGGCTGGCTTATAGGCGACTTTGGCCAAGGTTTCCCCTCAACCAAGATCACATTTAGAACGAATAACGTAAGCCCTTTGAATGGTGAGAGCGCTTTCTCCCACCATTCAATATGCCAGCCAATCTCGCGATTTCAGCCTATTTCTTTGGCTTCACAAATTTGAGCGTCATCCGGTCACTTTCGCCGATCGCTGCGTATTTTTCACGATCTTTGTCACCGAGGCGGTAGACGGGCGGCAGCGTCCAGACGCCATCAGGCCAGGCGTGCGTATCCTTGGGATTGGCGTTGATATCGGATTCGCTCACCAGCTTAAACCCAGCCTTGGTCGCAAACGCGATGACTGAGCTCTTCTTCATGTAGCCGCTCTTTTCTTCAAGCGCGCTGTCCATATTTTCGGGCAGGCGGTGCTCAACGATGCCGAGAACGCCGCCGGGCTTGAGCATAGCATAAATCTGGTTGAAGGCGGTTTGTGCGGCGTCGGTTCCGCCGAAGCGCCAGTTATGCACATTGCGGAAGGTGAGCGCGACGTCTGCACTGCCCGGAGCCACTGGTGTTCCCGCATCCTTGATGGGGAAGTTTGCGCGCTTGACCTTGCCGTAAAGCGCTGCGTCTGCGTCGAGCTTCTTGGCGATATTATCGGCCCCGCGACCCACAGGGGCGGCCACGGTGTAGCTGCCCTTGGCCGAAAGATAGGGAGCCAGAATTTCGGTGTACCAACCGCCGCCGGGATAAAGTTCAACAACATTGTCGCTTGGCTTGACGCCGAAGAAAGTGAGCGTTGCCGCTGGATTGCGGTACTTATCGCGCGCCTTGTTCGCATCGCTACGGTGGGGGGCAGCAACCGCTGCCGCAAGCGATTTATTCGCCACGGTTGGCCGGGCGACGAGCATTGGCGTGGCGACGACAGCGGTTGCCGCGATGGCAGAAGCAATGATGAGGGACGTGCGCATTTTGGGGGAGACCTCGCAAAGTTAATCCTGACACTTATATTGGGTGCGCGGAGGGCAAGATGCAAGCAGGCTATTGGGGTATTTGTGGTGCGGCCGTCGCGGTGGCGGCGTTTGCGAGTTACGCAGATCGCAGGCGTTCGCGGCGCAGCGATCCTGACAAGGTTGGCTTCATGCCGTGGCCGCTGATCATGATCCTCGCGATGCTTTCAGCCGCAGTGCTTGCTGCCCTTGCGCTCAAGGTCGGTTAACCACCGCCGAGACAAACGCCGCGCCACCGTCACGCGCATGATCAAGGAACAGCGACGGCTCAATCAGTTCAAGCTCCATTAGATAAAACCCGCCATCCTCACCGCGCACCATATCAACGCGGGCGTAGGTGAGTGGGCCGGGCGCTGCTGCTAAAGCTGCTTCAGCGAGGGTAAGCGCCGCAACAGGCGCATCAATCGTCACTTCGCGCCCGCCAAATTGTTCCTGCACCCGGAAATCGCCAGCCTCAGGGATTTTGAGGATCGCGTGACTGAAGCCGCCAGCAAAATAAAAGAGCGAAAACTCGCCCTCGCGCGCGATCATTGGCATCAGCGGCTGGATCAGCATTTCACGCTCAAGCACATCAAAGGGAATCGGATCAGTCGGGTTAAGCCTGTAGGTTCCGTCAGCACCCCCCGAAATCGTTGGTTTGATAACAAGCGTATCGACGCCGAACGCAGCGCGCGCGGCATCGAGATCGCCGCGCGTCAAAGCGTGGGCAAGGCGGCTCGGCACAATCGCAACGCCTGCTTCTTCAAGGTCGAACAGATAATCTTTGTTGGTGTTCCACCGCAGCGTCGCGATTGGGTTGGCAAAGGCCAGCCCCGCCGCCTCCCAAACGTCAAGCAAGTGGAACCAGTGGACGGGGTCACGCTGATATCCCCACGCCATGAGCGGCAAAATCAGGTCAAAACCCGCAAGATCGCCCGCGTCATTCCACGTCCTAAGCTCTGTAACGCTCTCAAGTAGCGCGCGATATCGCTCGGCCACTGGTTGCCAATGCTCTTCATACCTAGGATCTGGCGTTAGGATGCACAGTCTAACCATCGATCTTTGCCTTTGCGGTGCCAAGTAAGCGGCCATAAGCCCAACCAATCCCAATCAACGCGCCGCCAAGCCCAAGGAATGAGAACACGCGCAGCAAGCCTTTAAGTGCGCTTGCGTCGATCAGAAACACCTTGAGCGTTACCAGCGTCAGCAAGGCGAGTCCTGCAATCCGCAGCCAGCTCGCCTGACGGCGAAGTCCCAGCCATAGCCAGACCAGCGAAAGCCCAAGCAAGGCGGCGGAATAAGCGTAATTTTCCCCGCGCGGCAGTTCAAGCGCGTTAAGCAGCGGCCCCTGAAATATCTGGCGGACGGCGGCGATCACCATGATCAGGCCAACACCGAGGGCACTGTAGTTCATGATGCGGGCAAACTGTGCAACTGCCTGTTGCCGCGCGAAATGCCACAGCCAGCCAGCGGTCAGGCCGAGGTGAACCACCGCAAAATTGGCAATCGGAATGCTCCCGACATTCTGCGTCACCAAGAGCGGATTGAGCAAGAGCAGATCAAACCAGACAAAGCGGAATAGCCCAAGGCACAGCGGCACCAACGCATAGCGCTGCCAATCCGCACGCTGCGCAAGCATCAACGCCGCAGCGCCGAACAGCAGCTGCGTGATCAGCGCGCGTTCGGCAAAACCAAGCGCAATGAAGCGGTCTGCCTCGCCAATCGCCAGCGGTTGTTTCAAAAATGTGTAAAGCGCCGCCGCCGCGAGCGCCGCAGCCCCACTAATCGCCAACCGCTGCGTCAACGCTGAGAGCGGATAACGCGACTGCCAAAGGCCAGCGCCAAGCAATAATGCTGGCAGCGCAAGGCCAATCGTTGCTTCTGACACGAATGGCAGAAACCCAAAATGAAGCGTCTCGCCAAACAGGGCTTGCGCAAAAATCAGCATGAACGGCAGCAGTGGCTTAAGCGCCGCCAAAGCCCCCGTCACGAGGACAACTTCAACCCCGAAACGCGGTAGGGGAAGCGAAATGCGCGAGGCCAACAGCATCGCCGCGATACCAGCCAGAACGGGCAAATGCCAAAGTTCGGGCACCAGCGTGAGCGGCAGCGCAAGGCCAAATGCAAGCGCCATGTAGCGAAGCGGTTGGTCGCTATATTTTCGGCCAGCGTGGAGCCAGGCCATCACGCCGAGCAACAGCCCCGGCCCAATAATATGCGTCACTATCAGGCCAAATGCCGGAACCCCGCCACCGCCAAACACCGCCTGGCCAAGTTCAGGATAGCGCACCAGCCCTGCAATCCAGTAAAGTCCGGCAAGCCCAACGCCGCCAAGGCTTGCCTCGATAATCGCCCGGTCACCCGAGCGTTTACCCCAAGCCGCGAGCGCGACAGCAAGCGCCAGCGTCGCGACGGTTGCAAGGTCAACCTCAAGTATGTACGTCGCCGCGCCGAACCCAAGTATTGCGGCCAGCGCAGCTCCACCAAAATGGGCAATATCGGGGGGCAGCGTCGCTCTTGCCTCACCGCGTGCGCGCCAGCTTAACAGCATCAGCGGCACCGCGCTGATCAGCATTGCGGTACCCCAGCCGAAATCGCCAAGTAGTGCTTGCCCACTGATCCGCGTTGCCAACAGCGGCGCTACGCTGCCACCAAGCGCCAGTATCGCCCACCACGGCTTGCCCTCCGCGTTGCGGGCCAACACATGCCCCGGCACCGCGAACAAAAGTGTCGCGCCGACGGTGATCCACGGCGCAAAGGGGCTGCCCGCATCATACGCAGCGAATAGCAGCACCGTAACGAGCGCAAGCGCGGCGAGCGGCGCAGGTGCCAGCCGCGCGTCACGCCACGCCAGAAACAGGCTCGCCGCCGAAAGCAGCGCATACATCAGCCAAGCACTCAGCCCGAATTGAATAAGCGGCGCGAACAGCGCGAGCTGAACAAAGCCAGCAACCATCGGGATCAGGCGGATGCGCTGATCACCCCCGCCACTGCGCGGGACGACCAAGGTTGCGCCAAGTGCGACGACGACGATGAAGAACCCAAGCGCTGGGTTGGCCTCGGCAAACCCACCAAACATAAGGCCAAGCGACCAAATCGCACTACCCCCGGTTGCTGCGAGGGCAAGCCACAGCCAACCGCGATGCACCGCGAGCGCAAACAGGCCTGCCATCAACAGCCCAAGATAAATCAGAACTGGCGTCACATTTTCATTTGCGGTGCCCGCAACATAGGGTGCGGCAAAGCCGCCAATCAAGCCCATGATCGCGGTCGGCGGCCCGTGCCGCAAAGAAAGCCCTAGCGCAACCGCCGTCACGACAACCATCAGGACGAATGCCGCGATTGGCCCGATCAGGCCGTATAGCTCGCTCGCCATGTAAAGCGTGCCGTAAAGACTTGCGATGCCAGCACCAGCCAGCGACTGGCCAACGCGTTCGTCACTCGCAAATTTTGGAATGCGCCGCGCGGCCTCGCTCGCACCAAGCAGCGCAGTGCCAAGCAGGGCGGCAAGCACGCAGCGCACCCCCGGCCCAAGCAGCCCCATCTCAATCGAGTAACGCACTAGGAAAAAGCCCGCGAGAATGAGCGCAATCCCGCCGATCCAAATTGGCAGCTTACCGCCGACCACTGCCTCAAACCGCTGGCCCGCTGTGAGCCGTTCAACTTCGGCTTCTGGCGCATAGACCGGGTCTGGCGGCGGTTCAGGCGTTGCGGGGGCCTTCTGCCAAGGCGAAACCGGCGCAGCACTTGTCACCACCCGTGCGGGGGCGTTTATGCGCGGCGCTACGATGATTTCGGGAATGACTTCGGGAATGGCTTCGGGTGCCTCAGGAACATCGGGCGGCATATCTGACACCGCCACAGCCGGGCGCGCGCCCGCTGCATTCTCGATCCGGTCAAGCCGCCTAGTCAACGTCGCAACCAGCCGTTCAAGCGTGACAATTCGTGCTGACCGATTGGCCAGCGCGACGATCACCCCAACCAACATAAAAAATAAAATGATCGTCATGAACGCCCCTGAACTTGGTCAGTATAGATGACAAGTATGAAGCGCGTGTCAACCGCCCAGCCGTCAAAAGTGCAGTTGCGGATTGCAACCGAATGTGACATTTAACTGCCCAATCCCACCCTTAGGAGTCCGCCCCCATGATGCTATTTGGTGCCCCCGTTTCGCCATATGTCCGCAAGGTTATGGCCTATGCCGTTGAGAAAGGCATTGATCTCCCGCTAACGCCGACCGGGCTTGGCGACACCAATCCTGATTTTCTTGCGGCCAGCCCGTTTCGGAAAATGCCCGCGTTTAGCGATGGTGATTTCAAGATTTCAGACTCGACCGCGATTGTGACTTATCTTGAGGCGAAGCACCCTGAGCCTGCAATGATCCCCGCCGATCCTGCGAACCGTGCGCGTGTCATCTGGTTC